>CANKNP010000078.1 GCA_947483545.1 Deltaproteobacteria bacterium
GAAACATGGGTCCGGTCCTCCCGGCTCCGGAGTACCGGACCGGGAGGCCCGACGCGGTCCGGCCTGGCTTTCATCGTGCGTCGGGTCGTGACGTCCGCCGAAGTCATAGGGTGTACCAACTGCGAGGGGCAAGCCCCCCATTTCACCGGTGGCGGCTGCCGAAGCGGTTTGGCACTCAGGGTTTCGACAGGCAAACGGGCTCCAGCTGGTCCCAGCTCTTAGCGGGACTTCAGGCGGTTGTCGCTACCAGCCTCGCTCGTCGAGGGGGGCGGGCTAAATTCCCCCATGCGCTCCCAATTCCCCCGGCTGGTCCCCGCCGAGCTTCAGACACGCGCGACGGCGTGGGTTGCTGGCCTTGGCGATCTCGACGACGAGGTGGGCGCCATCTGGCGTCGCATCGACCGCGGGACCTTGATCGGGGCGGGCTTCGGGCGCGACCTGTTTGAGCTGCGTGCTGATCCCGCTGCGGTCTGGGTCGCAGCCTTCGCGGTGATCTCCGGCGACGACCCCGTCACCACGCAGCTCACCACCCGCGCCATGTTCGCCCGCTTCGGCGCGGACCTCCTCGCCCCGGTGGAGACATTGCTGGCCCCGATGCGCCCCGCCCGCCGGGGGCGGGTTGCCACAGCCCTCCGCTCTGCGGCGAATGAACAGGGTACACCTCCGGAGTTGCGCTCCCGACTGCACGAGCTGATCGCCCGCCACATCACCCGGCGTGTCCGCCGCGAGGCCGAGCAGGCCATCGCCGCGTTGGAGCTTGGCGATGAAGCAGGCGCCGACAAGCTCCTCCTTGAGCTCTGGCGGTTCTCCCGCGATCCGGAGGTGGGCCAGCTCCTCGCCAACGCCAAGAACCCGCTGGCCGGCGTGCTGGCGGCGGCTCGCGCGGGGGACTGGCCGGCTGCTGACCTTTTGCTGCAGCCCATCGCAGCGCGGGAGGGGGACCCTCGCATGGCCGAGTGGCTCGCGCCGTGGGTTGCGTTGCACCGGGAGAGCGCCCGGGCGCTGCCCGGCGTCGCCCAGGCGCTGATCCGGCAGAGCCTGCCCGCGACCCGTGCGATCGCCGACCAGCTCGACGTAGTGGCGCCGGACCCCGAGTTCCAGCCGGTCGATCTCGCGCAGATCGCGAGCCTCCGGGAGCTGCGCGCGGCGGCTGCGGATCCTCGGCCTCGGCAACTGTGGGCCGAGATCCATGCCAACCCGACCGACCTCACGCCCCGCTGGATCCTCGCGGATCTGTACACCGAGCTGGGAAGTCCCCGGGGGCCATTCATGGCCGCGAGCCTGCGCGCCCTCGGAACCGGGCGACGGCCCTACGGGGAGGCCGCCACCCTGCGTCGTTGGGAGATGCGCTGGGCCGGCGCCTTTGGCCTGGAGCTGGAGGGGGATCGGCGCTGGGAAGGCGGCGTGATCGTGGCCGCCCACATCCGAAGCATCGGCCCCTACGCCCGGCCCCATCCGGAGTGGCGACTCGTTGAGGAGTTGCACCTGGATTTTGCCGGCGGATCCCTGCCGATGCTGACCCCGGCGCAGTTTCCTCGGCTGCGGATCCTCGGCACGCTCGTCGCCGACGACTTGCCGGTGCTGGCGGACCTACCCATCGTCGCGCAGTTGGAGAAGATCTATGTGTTCCTCGGCGTGCGCTTTGAGTTGACCCTAAGGCGCTTGGGTGCGTTCCCCTTTGCCGAGCGCGTCGTGCTGGTCGTGTCAGACGGGGGCCTGCGCGACTTTGCGTTGGAGACGATCCCGCGTCCCTTTGTCCGGGCGGTGCCGAAGATCAGGCAGTTGCCGATCGCGGCGCGGGGGCGGGCGGGGTGAGGGACACCCCCAACAACGCGCACACCGACGTATTTTGCGGTATCGTGCGGATCCTGTCCCCGTCCGAGGTCCCGATGCTGCGCCTATCCGCCCTCTCCCTTTGCCTCTCGCTCGCCCTTGTCGGCTGCGATCCCGACAAAGACGCCGCCCTGCCGGAGGACTCCGCCGCGGGCCTCGACAGCGGGCCGGTCACCCAGGCCGACGCCGATGAGGACCTGATCATGGACGCGCACGAGGGCGACGCGGATCCCGACGGCGATGGCCTGCCGAACAACGAAGACAAAGACGCCGATGGCGACGTGATCCGCGACATCGTGGAGGCCGGCGACGAGGACCCGCTCACGCTCCCCGTCGATACGGACGGCGACGGTACGCCCGACTACCTGGACCTCGACGCCGACAACAACTGCATCGGCGACGTGGTCGAGTCTGGCCGGGATGACGGCGGGGCCGATGACACCGACGCCGACGGTACGCAGGACTTCCAGGACTTCGACAACGACGCCGACGGCATCTCCGACGTGCTCGAGATCGGCGATGCGTGCGGCGCTCCCGACAGCGATGGGGATCTGGCCGCCGATTACATGGACCAGGACTCCGACAACGACGGCATCGGTGACCAGTTCGAGTCCGGAATCGGCACGTTCTCCGACGTGCCGGTGGACACCGACAACGACGGCATCGACGACTACCTCGACCCCGACTCCGACAACGATGGCGCCACCGATGCGGAGGAGAGCGGGACGAACGGTAGCGCCTCCGTCGAGCCTCGCGACACGGACAACGACGGCCACTCCGACGCCTCGGACACCGACTCGGACGGCGATGGGCTGGCGGACGCCGACGAGGCAGGCAGCGGCACCGACCCTTACGACGCCGACACCGATGGCGACGGTTTCTCGGATGGCGGCGAGGTCACCGCCGGCACCGATCCCCTCGATCCCACCAGCGTCGTGGACGGCATCTACGTGGAGGTCCCCGAGCGCACGGAGATCGAGACCGCGTTCGACTTCGAGCTCCTGCTGGAGCGCGGCGACATCGGCTTCATCATCGACACCACCTGCTCGATGGGCAGCACCATCAGCGCGGTGTCGGGCGAGTTCGGCCAGATCGTCACGGACCTGACCACCACGCTGCCGGACGCCCAGTATGCGGTCGGAGGGCACGATGACTACGCCTACGGGGGATTTGGCACCCCCGGGAGCGACAAGCCGTTCTACCTGAACCAGCAGGTCACTTCGGATCAGACCGCGATTCAGGACGGCCTCAACGCGCTCACCACCCACTCGGGTGCGGACGGCCCGGAGTCCGGCATGGCGGCGCTGCACATGGCTGCCTCCGGCATGGGCTACGATCAGGACTGCGACGGCACCTACGACTCGTCCACCGACGTGTACCCCTTCCTCGCGGACGCAACGAACCCCGACCTCGACCCGTTCGGTGGCTCGGGCGGGCAGTACTACGACTCCAGCACGGTCGATGGCGGCACCAACGGTGGCATGGGCTTCCGCGACTATGCGCTTCCGGTGCTCGTCCTCGCGGACGACAACTACATGCGCGACCCGAGCTCCACGAACGCCAGCTACAACCAGGCCCCTGGGGGCTGCCCCACGGACAGCACCGAAGCGGATGTCGTCGCCGCTTGCCTCGATCTTGGGGTGCGTTTGGTGGGTGTCTCGGTCAACGGCTCGTTGCCCTACCCGCAGATGATCTCGCTCGCGCAGCAGACCGACTCCTACGCCGACCTCGATGGGGACGGCGTCGCCGATGAGGAGGTCGTTCAGACCTGGTCGGGCTCCAGCACCACGTTCCGCGAGACCCTGGTCACCGCGATCCAGCAGCTCGTCGCTGCGGTGAAGTTCTCGGAGGTCACCCTCTCCGTCGAGAACGACCCGTACGGCTTTGTGCAGAGCATCGATCCCGACCACTACTCGGACCTCGGCGCAGAAGACACCGGCACGTTCCTCACGTTCACGCTCACGTTCCGCGGGACCGTCGCCGCGACCACGTCCGACCAGTCCTATGCGTTGGACCTCGTCGTCCTTGGCGACGAGGCCATCGAGGTCGCGCGCAAGCAGATCATCGTCGTTGTCCCTGGCACGACCCACTAGATTCGGAGCTCCCGCCCATGCGTCACGCCGCCCCCCTCCTCCCGCTTTTGGTCCTCGCCGCCTGCGACATCGAACAGGGCCTCAAGGGCCAGCAGAGCGATCCCGATCCCTTCGACACCGGCGTCACCTGGGACACGCAGCACGACAGCGAGGACATCCCCGCGACCGAGGAGCTGTGCGACGGCATGGACAACGATGGCGACGGCACCGTCGATGAGGACTACCCGGACGCCAACGCCAACGGCCGCGCCGATTGCCTCGACGATGAGTGTGCGCCGCTCAACTTCAGCACGACGGGCTCGATCACCATCGACCCCGAGTGTCAGGGCACCACCAGCGAGACCTCCGGCGCCGAGATCGTCGATCCCTGGGCCGTACGCACCAAGTGGACGTTCAACTCGCCCTCAGCCGATGCCTCCGCGTCCAACTCCTACGCCCAGCCGGTCATCGGAAACCTCGACGATGACAACGGCGACGGCCAAATCGACGAAGACGACAACGCCGACGTGGTCGTCAACGCCTTCGGCAGCTCCGGCTACATCGTCGCCATCGACGGCGCGACGGGCGCTGAGAAGTGGAGCTACCGTGGGAGTTCGACGACCGCTGGCGTCATCATCGCGGACGTGGACAACGACGGCTCGCCCGACGTCATCAGCTACAACAGCTCCGCCAAGCCCATCGCGCTGAACGGCGACGGCACGTTGAAGTGGACCGCGTCCCAGTCGCCATCGTCTACGTCCTACCCGTTGGTCACGGTCGCGGACCTTGATGAGGACGGTGTGCCCGAGGTCATCGCGGACGATCTGGTGCTCGACGGCCCGAGCGGCAGCGTGCTGTTCAGCCTGAACGCGTCGTCGTCGAACCCCTACCGGATCGCCGCGGTCGCGGACGTGGATCTCGACGGCGACCAGGAGATCTTCATGACCGGCAAGGCCTACGACAGCGATGGCACGCTGCTCTGGGACACCGGAGAGGTCGGCACCTATGGGTTCTGGCCCGTCATCGTGAACGCCGACGAGGACGACGAGGCCGAGATTGGCTTCGTCGGCAAGAAGTGGACGCTCTGGGAGCACGACGGCACCGAGATCTTCAATGTCAGCTACGGCAGCACCGCCCAGCCGGGTCCTCCTTGCGCCGGGGACTTCGACGGCGACGGCGTGACCGAGGTCGCCTGGGGTGCCTACCAGACCTTCGTCATGTACGAGCTCGACGGCACCGCCGTCTGGTCGGTCCCGATGAACGACACGTCCGGGCTCGCCGGCTGCTCTGGCTACGATGTGAACAACGACGACGCGCTGGAGATCCTCTTCGCAGACCAGGACTCGTTCAAGATCATGGACGGCGCGACCGGCGGCACGAACTACATCAACAACGACCACGCCTCCGGGACGGTGTTCGAGTACCCCAGCGTCGCGGACATGGACGCCGACGGGCACGCCGAGATCGTGCTGGCCAGCAACTATGGGGCCGCCTGGGGTCTGCTGTCGGTGTTCGAGCACGACGGCGACGGTTGGCCGGCCGCGGGCACCACCTGGGGCCTCCATGACTTCGCCATCACCAACATCGAGCCCGATGGCAGCGTGCCTCGCAACCCCGAGCCCTACTGGACGAAGTACAACGTCTACCGGGCGCGGGTCGCAGCGGACGATCCGTCCACCCCCGATCTGGTCGCGGAGATCACGGACATCTGCCTGCTCGACTGTACGTACGGGCCGATTCTCGTCGGCGTGCAGGTCCAGAACGAGGGCGGGGTCGATGTCGATGCGGGCACCTACGTGTCGCTCTACGCAAACAACGAGGACAGTTCGCTCACCCTCATCGGCACGCAGACCATGCCCGCCATCGCGATGGGCACCCGCATCGACGGCGTCACCTTCGAGGTCCTGCCCTCGCAGATCGGCGCGCGCGGGTTCACCGCCGTCGTGGACGATGACGGCACCGGCGATGGCGCCATCTCCGAGTGTGACGAAGAGAACAACATGGACCTGTACACCGACGCTTTCTGTCAGTGATGCGGGCGGCTCGCCGCCGATCCGTGCGCTCGGCGAACCTCGCGCCCGGATCGACGGTTCTTTTGCACCGTTCCTACCGGCGGAATGCGACGGTTCGTCGAAGACGCCGAGCCCGTCGCCGTCCACCTGGAACGGTGCGGGTTGGGGCCAGCCCGGCTCCAAGTCAAGTCCTTCCGGGGACTTATGGCGGTGTTGTGTGCCGAGCGCCCGGGCTGGCCCCCCACCCGCCACAGGTCCACCGCCACGGTGAAACGCCGCTGCACATCGCGGTGCTGTTCCTGGCCTTCGGCTGCGTCCAACAGCCCTCTGACTCTGGCCCCCCCGACACGTCGGACACCGCCCCAGTGGACACCTCGGGTGACTCCGACACCTCGGGCGAGACGGCCAGCGACTCCGACACGGCAGACACCTCGGAGACCGGGGAGACCGGCGTCCCCCCGTTGATCCTGCCCGGCTCCGTCACGTTGACCGGCACGGTGCAGGGCATCCCCGTGAATCTGACCTGCGACGAGACCACCTCCCCAGAGCTTTTCATCCGGTACTGGGCGTCGTCCCTCGGCAATATCAGCGGCACCGTGATCTGTGCCAACGACCTGGGCCAGCGCTTCACCCTGACGTTCATCAACCCCGCCGCCGGCTCCTGGACCGACACCTCCGACGGTAAGTCTTGGTCCTACGAGGATAGCTCTGGCTTGGTGCTCGCCTACGGCGTGCGCAACACCACCTCTTGGGCCATGGCGTTCACCACCTACGCCTGGCTCGATACGACGACGTTTGAGCTGGAGGGCACGGTGGCCGGGAGCTGGACGACGGCGGAGGGCGAGGCGCTGGGGGATCTTTCGGGGGTGTTTGGGTTGGAGGTCGCGGGGGCTTGAGGGCGCGGTAGGATCCCTGTGATGCCCAGCACGCCGACCGCCCCCAGCACCACGGCGAGCGTCAAGCGCGTGGCGGTGATCGCGTTGCTCGCGCTGGTCATCACCGCGGGCGTGGGACATACCCTGGGCGATTTGCTCACCGACGGAGAAGCGAGCGTAAACCCTGGGCTGTTGCTCCTCTCCGGCGTGCTCTGGAGCCTCGGGATCGCGGCGCAAGGGCCCCGCTGGGCGCTCCTCCTGCCGAGCGCGCGGATCGGCGGCCCGCCGCCGTCCGCGTCTCGCGCCGCCCTCGCGGTGCTTGGCACCAACGCGCTGACCGTGACGCTCCCCGGCCCTGCTGGCGAGGCGCTGCTCGCCGCATTTTGTGAGCGGGATCTCGGCATCCCCTGGGCGACAGGCGCTGCGGCGAAGCTGCTCTCCCGGGTGCTTGGGTTGCTGATCCTCGGGGTTTTGCTGCTCCTCGGCGTCGGGTTCCTGCCCGGCCTCTTGCGCTGGGCCCCGGCGGGGATCATCGCGGCGGTCGCCGGGGGCGTGGCCCTGGTGATCTACCTGGGTGCAGTGGGCCGAATTCGCTGGGTGGTGGATGCCATGCTCAGCCTGCTGCCGGCCGGAATCCAGGCCAAGGCCCAGGGCCCGGTGCGCGAGATCCTGGAGCACGCGTTGGCCCCGAGGGCCCAGCCAGTGTCGATGTGGTTGAAGGCCGCGGCCTGGTCGTTGGTCAGCACCGGGCTGATGGGCGCCGGCGGGTATGTGAGCGCGCTCGCGGTGGGTGTCGCGCCGGACTTCACGACGTATCTGTGGATGCACGTCGTCAGCTCGGTCGCCGGCCTCGTCGGGATGGTGGTTCCCGCCGGGCTTGGGCCGCTGGATGCGCTCTGGGTGCTGCTCTTCGTCGGCATCGACCGACCCGTCGAGGATGGCCTGCTTGCGGCGATCGCATGGCGCCAGATGCAGGCGGTGTCGCTGCTCGTGAGCCTTGGCCCGCTGGTTTGGGTCGGGCGGCGCACGGCGACCCCCGTTTCTTGATAGCCCCCGCCGCGATGCGCGGCACCCCCCTACGGCTCGGCTCCCTCGACGGCCTGCACTACCCCTGCGAGGATCCCGTCGCTACCGTGGTGATGACCCACGGCATCGGCCTTGGGCCATGGATGTTCGACCCTTGGATCGACACCTTCCACGCCTGGAAGTTGAGCGTCGTCACCCTCGTGTCCCCCGGGCATTCCAAGGACGACACCGACGAAGCTCGGCGCGCTGTCACGCTCGATCGTGCCGTCGATGCGGTCGCTGGTGCGGTCGCCGCAGTCTCTGGCCCGGTCGTGCTGCTCGGACACAGCATGAGCGGGCTGGTCGCCCAGCTCGTGGCGGCCCGGCCCGACATGCAGGGCCTGCGCGGGGTCGTGCTCCTGTGCCCGACCCCGCCCGGTCAAGTGCGGCTTGTCCCGGACCGGGGGCAGCTCGCACAGCTGCCGTCGATGCTGCCGCTGGCCCGGGGCCGGCCGGTTCACCCGCCCTACGCGGGCTACCGGGCGCTCGGCATGAACCGCATGTCCGAAGAGGCGAGCCAGCAGGCCTACCAACAGACGGTGCCCTGGCCCCCCGCGCTGGCGCTCGCCCTGCTGCGGCGTCCGACGATCGATCCGACCGCGCTGACCATGCCCATACTGGTTGCGATCGGCCTGCACGATCGCGTGTTTCCCTGGCAGAAGATGCGGGTGTTGGGCGACCTTTACGAGAGCGTCGTCTGGCGCTACGACGACCTCGGGCACATGCCCCCGCTTGAGCCGGCGGGCGGCCGGATGGCGAAGGACATCGCGCAGTGGTGCGTGGAGCCGACGCGGCCGCAGGTGATCGAGAGCGAGGGGTTCGGGCCGACAGAGGGCGTCGGGCACCTGTTGCGGCGGGCGCGTCGTGGCGAATTGATGAAGCGTCGAAGCGCGTACGGGCAGAAGAAAGCGGCCAGATAGCTGGAAAATCACACCAGCACCTCATCCCCCTCCGGCTGGTAGTCGGCCGGCAACACGCCAGCGAGACGAGTGAACGCCTCGCGGATCGGGCCGGTTTTTCCTGGGAAGTTCGCCGCTTCGAACGCCTCACCGAACGCGAGCCGCACCGGGCTTCGGTACATGGTCGAGGCGCCGATGGGGAAGATCCGGTCGCTGCCGGTCTGGGCCATGGGGAGGATCTGGACGTCGGCCTGGGCGAGGTAGCGTGCGCTCGCGCGTAGGAAGGGGCGAAGGTGCCCAGACCTCGACCGCGCACCCTCTGGGTAGAGCAGCGGGATGTAGCCCTGGTCCGCGAGCGCGATGCAGTGGTCAATCGCCGCGAACGCGATCGCAGCCAGCTCCCGCGGCGAGAGTGTGTCCTGCTCCGTGGCGACCACGTTGGACTGGGGCGTCTTGCGGGTGTTCAGGGAGATCGCGGCGAGTCTTCGCCAGGGGTCGGTGTAGACCTTGGGGCCCGCGATGGCGACGACCCGATCCGCGACAGACGCCAGGCCGGCGCTGACCAAGACACAGTCCGTGACCTGGGTGTCCGAATAGGAGAGGTGGTTGCAGATCAAGAACCGTCGGCGAGGACCCTCGCTGAGAAACCGATGGAGCCGATCCACCCCCCGGACTTCGGGGGCCGCGACGAGCGCGTTCATGTACAGGCGTGTGAGCAAACGCCCCGCGGGATCCGCAGGGTAGAACGCCCATCCCTCGCCACCGGCGAAGAAATTTGCCCGAAGCTGTTCCAGCGTCCGGTCATCGATCCCGACCAGAAACGCGAGCAGATCCCGCTCCACTTCGGGCCGAAGCGCCTCGTCGTCCACATGGGCAGAGACCCAGCCGGGCAGAATGCTTCGAATCGCGGGGAGCGGCAGCGCGTGGGGCGCCTCACAGGTGCTCTGCATGGCGGGCGAGGGGTATCAAGGCGCCCCGTGTCGCGCGCCCGCTGACATCGGTCCGCACCCCGGTTGCCGTCGTATTAGCCTTGCCCGACCCTATTCTCCCGGAGACCCCCATGTTCGTCCTGCTCCTGACTGGCTGTGCTGACATCAAGAAGCTCCAGAACCTCGTTGACACGCTCGCGAACCCGCTGGTCATGGTCGGCGGGTACATCGGCATCGAGCAGCCGACCGATCCGAACATGGACATGTCCGGCTCAGAGTTCTCCGCCACGGCGCTGGTCACGACAGTGCTCGCCGACGCTGCGTCGGTGGCCGACATGGGGAGCAACCCGGTCGGCGGCGCCGGCGCCACGGTGCAGAGCCCGGACAGCGGCACCGTCGTGATGGTGGAGGGCGATGGCGGCGAGTACACGGCCACATCCGACGACGGGCTCGTCTACACGGTGGGCCAGTACATCAACATCAACGTGGACCTGGACGGCTCGCACCTCGCCACCATCGAGTCGCCGGAAGCTGCGCTCGTCGAGATCGAGCAGGAGCAACTGCCCGGGGAGCCGGTCTCGATCAACCTGACCGGGCAGGACTTCGACAGCGCCTTCGTCGTTGTGTACGACGTGCTCAACGGCTCGATCACGTTCGACAACCGGCCGACGGAGATCACCGACATCTACAATTGGACCCACGGCGACGGCACGGTGGTGGTGGACATCCCCGGGAGCGCGTTCGCGAGCGAGAGCATCTACGGGGTGGGCGTCGCGGGCCTGCGCCACTCGGACGAAGCCGACTTCGTTGACGTCAACACGCTGCTTTCGACGTTCGCGAGCGGCAAGTTTACGTTTCACGGGGTGTATACGGTTCCGGTGCCGCCGAGCTAAACAGGATCGCGAAGCATCGTGGCCTTCGCGGTGAGCGGGATCATCATCGCGCCCGGCTATCGAGTCTCGCCATTCGAGTCTCGCCATTCGAGTCTCGCTATTCGAGTCTCGTCGTTCGAGGCTCGTCATTCGAGGCTCGTCGTTCGAGGCTCGGTCGTCGATGTTCGACAGGCCCCGACGCTCGATGAGCGTGTTCGACGTTTCCCGTCTGCTCCCGACCGCTGGTTGAGCTGCGGCGCGGCCCCGCCGGGCGAGGGCCGCGTCCTCGCTCAACCAGCGGCTCTCCGGAGGCAGAAATGGAGTACCGGTTCGATCACGAGAATCTCGATGTCTACAAGCTGGCGTTGGAAGTCGCCAAGGCCTGCGCCACGTTGCGCCTCCCGGCGGGTCGGTCGCACCTGCGGGATCAGCTGCAACGCGCCGCCGATTCGGTGGTGCTCAACATCGCGGAAGGGCGCGCCCGGGGCGGGGATGCTGGTCGCAACCACTTTCGCATCGCGGCCGGATCGGCAGCGGAGAGCTGCGCTGCGCTCGACCTGATTGGGTCGCCAGAAGCGGTCGCGGAGCAGCCCAAGCTCCGCCGGGTTGGTGCGATGCTGCGCGGGCTCACGCGGTAGCTGGGGCGCCCTGGTAGCGGCGCACATGCCCGTCTATGCGGGTCGGCTCCACCTGGAAGCGAGTGAACGTCGCTCGCAGAGCGGTGTCGCGGTCCTCCATTGTCGCGTAATACCGGTTGTGCGTGGCCTCTCGTCGGGTTGCTTTCCAGCAACCCTCGACGGGGTTGAACTCCGGCGAGTACGCTGGCAACCGGTGCAGCTCGATCTTGTCGGCGTTCGCTGCAAGCCATGCCTTCCCCGCGTCGTCGAGCCAGTGGCAGGGGCCGTTGTCCATGATCATGAACACTTTGCGCCCGGCGAACTTTGCGACGACGAGCAGCAGGAACAGGTGGAAGGTGTGACCGTTGAACACCGGCTGGAAGTCCCAAACCCAGCAGGCATCGAGCGATACCGCGCCGAACACATGTGCGGTCTTGCGTTCCCCGCGCGTCGGCACGCCGATTCCGAGCGGCGTTCCACGGCCACAGGGGATTCCCGGCCCCAGGAACCAAGCCGCCCCCTACCCCACCACCCTCGCCCAATAGAACCCCTCGTTCCCCCCCTCCTCGGGCCAGAGCGTCTGCTCCGCGACCGGCTCGCAGACCTCGCGCACGAGATCTTCGTTCTCGCAGCGCAAGAGCGAGCAGGTGCCGTAGATGACGACGGGCGCCATCTCCAACGCAGCGTCGAGCAGCATCCGCTGGGTGTCGCGGGGCACGGTGAACTTCCAGCGGTTCTCCGGGTGCCGCCGCAAGACGCCCGTGCCGGAGCAAGGCGCATCGACCAGCACGAGATCGTAGCGGCCGGCCGGCGGGGCGATGCGGATGGGGAGCCGGGCTCGATGCGCCCGCTCCTGCAGCTCCGCGAGGGCCTTCGGGCGAATGTCCCAGGCCTGCACGTCGGCGCCCAACGCCGCCAGCGCGAGGGACTTGCCGCCAGCGCCAGCACACATATCGAGGATCCTCGCGTTCTTTCCTGGGAATGCAGCGTCCACGATCGCCTGGCTGCCGAGATCCTGGACCTCCAGGAAGCCATCCCGATACGCCGGCTCCAAGTCGAGGTTGCAGCGGGCTTCGAGCACGAGACCATGGGCGCCCACGCGGCGATGTGGGACGGTTAGCGTGAAGCCCTCGCGGAGCACCCGCAGCGCGACTGGGGCCCGTCCAGCGAGGATCCTGGCGTGCGCGATGGCGCGGTCAGGCCCAAGGCGCTGCCACCACTCGGCGCCCACCTCATCGGGCAAGGAGACCGCGATCGCATAGGCGTTGGGCGGATCGTCGAGGTCGGGGAGGCCCCCCTCACAGAGCCGATACCACGCGGTCAGCAGGTCGGGGTGGAGCCGTTCGAGCGCCCGGTGGTGCCGCATCAGCCCCCGAAGGATGTCGCCGGCGACAGGACGCTCCTTGCTCCCGAGCGTTCGTGCGCCTCGGAGCTCCGCTGAGAGGCGAACACCCGCGTGGCGCGGATTGGCAGCCATCTTCTGCCAGATCGGCTCGATCACCCAACGGATGCGGTCGCTCGGGAGCGCCGGGGCCGGCAGCGCGCAGGACCAGAGCTTCACGTGGTGGGGAGCACGCCGTGCTGGCTCGCGAGCAGCGCGAGGTAGGCGAGGTGTCCGGTGCGGATGCGCTCGCGGTCGGTGTCCGTGACCGCGCGCACGAATTTGGCGGGCATGCCGAGGACCAGCACCCCAGACGGGATCTGCGCACCCACAGGGACGAGCGCCCCCGCCCCGACGATGCTGCCCGCCCCGATCTGCGCGTTGTCCAGCACGATGCTGCCCATCCCGACGAGGCAGTCATCGCCGACGATGCAGCCATGAAGGATCACGCGGTGCCCGACGGTGCAGCGTGCACCGATGGTCACGGTCGAGATGCCCCCGGTGGCGTGGGCGATGGTGCCGTCCTGGAGGTTCGTCTCGTCGCCGATGTGGATGGCGCCCTGGTCCCCGCGGAGGACGACCCCCGGCCAGACGCTGACACGCTCGCCGAGGATCACGTGCCCGATGACCACGGCCGAGGGGTGAACCCAGGCGCTGTCCGGAACGACAGGGGCGAACCCGCCCCAGGCTTCGATCATTCGGCCCTCGGCACGAGCGCGTCCAGGTCAACAAGGGGCGCGGCGATGAACTTCCGGAGCGCCCGGTTGACGAGCTGGCCTTCGAGGAACCCGCAGGCATGCCGCAGCGCGTCCGAGCGGGACAGTGCGGGCCGCACGCCTTCTCCGAGCGCCACGAGGTACGGCAGCAGGATGGCGCCGAGCGCGCGGGACGCGGTGTTGGCCACCTCGCTGGGCAGGTTCGGGATGCAGATGTGCCGCACGCCCTCGGCCTCGTAGACGGGCGCCTCGGGGGTGGTCGGACGGCTGGTCTCGGAGCAGCCGCCTTCGTCGATCGACATGTCGATGAACAGGCTGCCCTCCGGCATGAGCCGGATGTGCTGACGACGGAGCACCTTGGGCGCCGGCTCGCCACGCACCGCGACTGCGCCGATGACGACGTTCGCCTGCTCCACGTAGCGGGCGATGTGGTACTCGGTCGCGGTGGCGGTCACCGCGACGCGTCCGACGGTGCGCTCCATGCGCTGCAACCGCCGGGGATCTCGGTCGAGGATCACGACCTGCGCGCCCAGCGCCGCAGCCTCCGCCGCTGCGGCCTGCCCGGCCGTCCCCCCGCCGATGACGAGCACCATGGCCGGCGGAACGCCGCTACACCCCCCGAGCAAGACGCCAGGCCCCCCGCCCGGGACCGTGAGGTGGTAGGCGGCGAGGGCGACAGCCACTCGACCACCGAGCGCTGAGAGCGTCTCCAGGATCGGGTACTCCTCCACGCCCTCGCGGACCAGCTCAAACGAGAGCGTCGTCGCCTTGCGGTCGGCAAAGCGCCTGTGCCAGACGGGGGAGGCCGACGCGAGGTGGAGGAACCCCAGGACGGTCATGCCCTCGCGGATCAGCTCCTGCTCGGCCTCGGTCGGCGCGTGCATCTTGACGAGGATGTCGGAGGCGGCCGCGACCTCGCGCGGGGCGTAGAGGACCTGGGCGCCAGCGGCGAGGTACTCGGTGTCCGAGAAGCCGGAGCCGACGCCAGCGCCCGCCTCGATGGCCACCTCGTGGCCGCCGCCGACCAGCACGCGGGCTCCCTCCGGCGTGATCGTCACGCGTCGCTCTTGGGGGGTCAGCTCGGTGAGGACGCCAAATCGCATGGCCGGTCAAGTAGCGCGGCAGAGACTCCGCCGCGCGGTAACAGGCGGACTCGGGTTCGGAAGCCAGTACCGGCGAGAAAGTTCGGAGCAGGCACACTATATGCCGCGGCAAAGCCTGGCGCCGACGTAGGGGATCCGGCTTTCGCCCGAGTCCCCGAGCCGAAAGGCCACGCCGCCGCTGCGCCGGTACGCAGTGAAAGCGCCGCCCCGAAGCGTGCGGTTCAAGCCCTCCTCGACCGCAGGGGGTACGAACCGCCCGGCCTGAACCACCGGCCCCTCCGTCCGATGCAGATCCATACACCAATCGCGCACATTTCCTGCCATGCCGCGAATTCCGTACGGGCTGTCGTCCACCGGGAAGCTATCGACGACAGCAGGCATCGGGCGCCCGTCGTGACTGTCGCGCATGTTGGTGAACGTAGGGTCCAGGTAGTTGCCCCAGGGGAACACCCGGCCGTCCACGCCTCGGGCCGCTTTCTCCCACTCCAGCTCCCAAGGCAGGCGCCAGCCGAGGCCCGACCGGGCGGCTTCCCACTCGGCGAATGTGCGCGCCGAACGCCAGTCGATGAGCATCGCCGGCCAGTCGGCGAGCCACTGATCGCCCTCGGCGTCTGGGCGGAGGAAAAACGTGCCGTCGGCATGCCGACCGTAGACGAGGTTTCCAGATTCGCCGGCGGTGCCGGGCCGCTCGCGCGGGGCACAGCGGAGCGCATCCTCCTCGCGGCCCTCCGCGAGCAACCCGGCTAGAAAGGTGAGCCATTGGGCGTTCGTCGCGGGGAAGCGGCGCATCACGAAGCCGTCGATCCACACGCGCTGCTTCGGGAGGCCGCCGGTGGCCTCGGGATCCCCGCCGCTCAGGAACCAGCCCGGCGGCACATAGGCGTCCAGCGGACCCAGCTCTTCGGGGCGAAGGAGGCGGATCGGCGTGGCGTGCGTCGCGCCCGGCGGTGTTCCGTCCCAGTGGGCCTGGCGTGCGATGTGGACCGGGTAGCGCGTGGGGGCGAATCCCTCCTTCCGGATCACCACGACGTAGCTCCCCATGGGCAGATGCCAGGCCTTCACAGGCGTGCGGCCGAGGCTTCGGTAAGGCTGGAGGGTCGCGCATCGGTCCTTCTCGACGCAGCGAAACACCTCGACGGATGCGCCTGGGGGGTCGGTGATCAGCGTGAGCGCGCCGTCCCCGCGCAGCCAGGCCGCGTGCCGCCCGTCATCGTGCGAACGGAGGTGCCACTCGAACTGTCGGACGCTCAGCACATCGCTCGAGTCGGCGGCCTGGGCCATACGGTCGCGGTAATGTTCGGCGAGGCGCGCGTGGGCCTCAGGGAGCTCAGGGTCCAACGACAACGCCCCGCGGAGGAGCTGAATGCGCTGAACCGCTTCGACCGCCGCCTGTTGCTCCAGCTCCTGCGCTTCGTCCTGCTTGTCCCAGTACGCCCGCTTCTCCTCGACGGGGGCGAACGCGGAGATCTTGCTGGCGAGCGCCTGCGCGCCGACCCTCAATGCGGCGGCGCGCGAGGTCAAGGCGTGAATGCGGGGCTCCAGCGCGTCGGAGTCCGACACCAAGGTGAGCGCCTGACTCCGCGCGCGTGCCCCATCCAAGAAACCGAGGATCGCAAGGCCAAGTTCGCCAGCGTCCGAGAACCGATCCTTGGCGGATCGTGCCATGGCCCGCTCGGCGAGATCCACGAGGTGCTCGGGGGGGAGCGGGGCCTTCGCAAGCACACGCGGCCCCGCCGTCCAGGCCTGGGTCGCCCGAAGGAGCCGCTTCGGCGGCCCGTGCCGCACCTGGGCGAGGACGGCTTCGGTGTCCTCGCCGACGTACGGTGCAGCGCCCGTGAGGATCTCGTAGAGGATCGCCCCGAGCGCGTACACGTCTGCAAGGGAGCTGGGTGGCTCCCCCCTCGCCTGCTCCGGGGGCATGTAGGCCGGGGTGCCAGCGATCACGCCCAGGCGGGTCGAGTTGGCTCCCGCGAGCGAGCGATCGGTGTACACCGGGGCGTGCTCGCTGTACCCCAGGTCCGCCGCGCCCAGGATTTTGGCGAGCCCCCAGTCGAGCACCAGCACCTCGCCGAACGCGCCGAGCATGATGTTGTCGGGCTTGAGATCGCGATGGAGAACACCGCGCGCGTGCGCAAAGCCCACCGCCTCACATGCTCGGTGAAACGACTGGATCAACCGATGAAAGGTCCAGCCGGAGGGCGTCGGGAGCCACAGGCCATCCCGGGCATGCTCATGAACCTCTTGGATGAGGGCGGTCAGGGTCTGGCCCTTGACCTCTTTCATGGTGA
>CANKNP010000079.1 GCA_947483545.1 Deltaproteobacteria bacterium
CAGCGTCGCCGCGATCAACCCCGGGGCCGACGAGGTCTGCAACACCTATGATGACGACTGCGACGGCGTCATCGACGAGTTCGGCACCCCCGGCACCTGGTACCATGATGCCGATGGGGACGGCACGGGTGACCCCGGCACGGTGATCGTGAGCTGTGAGCAGCCGGCCAACTACGTGTTGGACGGCACCGACTGTAACGACACAGACGCGACGGTGAACCCGTTTGCGGTCGAAGACTGCGACGGGGTGGACGACGATTGCGACGGGGACATCGACGAAGATCTGCTCACGACCTGGTACTACGATGGGGATCGCGACGGGTACGGCGATGCGACCATCTCCACGTTCGCTTGTGACGCGCCCGTACAGTATGTCGCAGACGGGACCGACTGCGACGACGGGGCGCGGCCTGTGAACCCCGGCGCCACTGAGACCTGCAACGGCGTGGACGATGATTGCGATGGGGACGTGGACCCGGGCCTGCTCGCGACGTGGTATTTCGACGGGGATGGCGACGGCTTCGGGGACGCGACGCTCTCGACCGTCGGGTGCGACGCGCCGCCGCAATACGTGGCCGACGGGACCGACTGCGACGATGGCGCCGCGTCCGTGAACCCTGGGACCGTCGAGACCTGCAACGGGATCGACGACGACTGCGACGGCGACATCGACGAGTCCGGCACGCCCAGCGTCTGGTACGAGGACTCCGATGGCGACGGGTACGGAAGCGCGGCCAGCAGCGTTTCGGCGTGCGGCCAGCCTGTCGGCTACGTCATGGACAGCTCCGACTGTGATGACACCAACGCAAGCGTGAACGAGGGCGGGATCGAAGAATGCAACGGGAAGGACGATGACTGTGATGGCACGGTCGATGAGGACGGCGCCTTTGACACGTACTATGCGGACACAGATGGGGATGGATACGGCGATGCGTTGGAGACCACAGCGGCGTGCGACGCCCCCATCGGGTATGTCAGCGACGACACGGACTGTGACGATACGACCAGCGCTATCAACCCTGGCGCCACCGAGGTCTGCAACACCTACGACGATGATTGCGACACAGCGGTGGACGAGACGGGCGCGGCGGGCACCTGGTACCTGGACGCGGACGGCGATGGGTATGGCGATGCGACGGTCACGGTGACGAGCTGCGATCCGCCCCCTGGCTATGTCATCGACGCGACAGACTGCGACGACGCCTCGGGGTTCACCTACCCAGGCGCCCCCGACGACTGCTACGACGGGATCGACGACGACTGCGCGGGCGACAGCGACTACGACTGTGACTCGGATGATTTTGACGCGGACGTGTACGGCGGCGAAGACTGCAACGACGCCGACGCCGCGGTCAACCCCGACGCGCCCGAGACCTGGTACGACGGCGTCGATGGCAACTGCGACGGCTCCGGGGACTACGACCAGGACGCCGACGGGTACACCTCCACGGCGGACGGCGGAACCGACTGCGACGACACCTCTGCGGACGTCTATGAGGGCGCCCCCGAGGGTACGTCCGCGGGCGTGGACAACGACTGCGACGGTCGAGCGGAGGCCATGCCCACGGCGGTCGCCGCGGCCTCGTCCAGCAGCTCTCTCCAGACCTGCAAGTACCTGAGCCTCGACGGCTCCGGCTCCTCAGATCCGGACGGCGACGCGCTGACCTACGCCTGGAGCGTGAGCAGCGTCCCGGGGGGTTCGAGCGTGGACACCTCGGATCTGACGACATCGTCGAGCATGAGCCCCACGATCTTCATCGACAACTTCGCCGGTACCTACACCTTCGACCTGTTCGTGAGCGACAGCGGCGGGGAGTCCAGCTACCCGGTGAGCACGGCGGTCGCGATCACCGCCCGAACCTCCAACACGCCGCCCAACGCCTACGCGGGGGGCGACCAGACCACATCGACCACCGCGACTTGCAGCTACCTCGGCTATGGCGCCTACGACTGCCCAAGTTGCGGCTCGACCGTGTTCACCATCTCCGCAACCGTGTCGGACGTGGACACCGAATCCACGAGCTTCAGTTGGGCGGTCACGAGCGGCTCGGGGAGCCTGTCGAGCACCACCGCAGCCTCGCCGACAGTCACACTGTCCAGCCTCACGCCCACCTACGGGACCAGCGCCTCGACGAGCACCACCGTTCGCCTGGGCGCAACGGATTGCTACGGCGCGACGATGTACGACGATGTGGTGCTCACGTTTACGTGTACCGGGACGTAGGCCAGCGATGACCCCGGCAGATCGTGAGACCCTCGCCCGGATCGTGCGCGCCGAGATGGCCGACGTCCCCGTCGAGCAGCATGACGCCTCGCTCGGCATGCCGCTGACCGTCGTGGGCTTCGGCGCCGAAGAGGTGCTGGCCGCGCTCGATTGTATGCTCACCACCCGCGTGACGATGGGCGCCGAGGTGCGGGCCTTCGAGCAGGAGTGGGCGGCTTGGTGTGGTCGTTCGCAGGCGGTGATGGTGAATTCGGGATCGTCGGCGAACTTGCTGATGCTGGAGGGCATGATCGAGATCGGTCGGCTCCGGCCAGGCGACGAGGTGCTGGTGCCCGCCGTCGGCTGGAGCACCACGCTCTTTCCCATCGTGCAGGCGGGGCTGGTGCCCGTGATCGTGGACGTCGATCCCCGGTCGTTGTGCATGAGCCCCGGCGCCGCGACCGCCGCGCGAACGGCCAGGACCCGCGCGGCGATGCCCGTGCACCTGCTCGGACAGGCTGCGGACTGCGGGTACGACGATCTGATCGTGCTGGAGGATGCCTGCGCGGCGCACGGCGCCAGGATCGGAGGCCGCCGGGTGGGGAGCATCGGGGCCGCCGCGGCCTTCAGCTTCTTCTTCAGCCACCACATCAGCACCATCGAAGGCGGCGTCCTCGTGACCGATGATGCCGTGCTCGCGGATGCGATGCGCAGCCTGCGGGCGCACGGTTGGGTCCGGGAGCGCTCGGACCGGGAGGAGTGGGTGGACCGGTTCCCCGAGATCGATCCGCGCTTCTTGTTCGTGAGCGCGGGCTACAACGTCCGCCCCACCGATCTTGCGGGCGCCTTTGGGCGGGTGCAGCTCCGAAGGCTCGACGCTTGGGTCGCCCAGCGGCGCCAGAACCACGCCGAGTGGTGCGCCGCGCTGGCCGATGTGCCGGGAGTGTCGGTGTTCCCGGAGGCCGCCGGGACCGAGCACGCCGGGTTCGCCTTCGCGATGGTGGTGGAGGGGGACCGCCGGCCCTTGATGCGGGCCCTGGAGGCCGTGGGCATCGAGACCCGGCCGATCTCGGGGGGGAACCTGGTGCGCCAGCCGGCGTTCAACCGACTGCTGGAGCGGGGCGCGGAGGTGCGGATCGCGGGGCCACTCCATGTGGCAGATGCGGTGCATGAGCGAGGGTTTTTTGTCGGCAACTCGCACGCATTCGGACGCGAGCATGGGCGGCGGTTGGCGGAGGTGGTGCGGGGGTTCGCGAGCGCCGCATGACGCCCTCTCGACACCGCTACTACATCGACGGCACCTTTGTCGTAGAGACCCGGCCCGCAGGCCCGACGCACCCGACGGCCGTCCTGATCCTCCCGCCGATGGGCTGGGAGGACACCTGCGCGCATCGGCCCTTACGCACGCTGGCTGGGCACCTCGCGGATGCCGGCCACGTGGTGCTGCACCTGGACTGGCCGGGGCTTGGGGACAGCGCCGGCGATGCCGGGGAGCCCGCGTTGGTCAACGCCTGGGTGGCGGCCGTGACGGGGGCGGCGGCGGAGCTACGCGCCCGGGGATTCGAGAAGGTGGCCGGCGTCGCCGTCCGTCCGGGTGCGTTGGTCGCGCTGGCTGCGGAGGGGATCGACGAGCTGGTGCTCTGGGCGACCCCGGCGACAGGCAAGGCCTACCTGCGCGAAGAGCGGGCGCTGGCGAAGATGGCGATCCACGGAGATCCGCCCGCGGACGCTGCGGTCGTGCCCGAAGGGGCGGTCGAGGCGGCGGGCTTTTTCTACAGCGCCGAGACGGTCAAGGACCTGGAGGCCCTGGTGGCGACGACCCTGGCTGGGGCGAGACCGCGCGGTCGGGTCCTGTTGCTGGATCGGGACGGCGGGACGCCCTCGCCGAAGCTGGTGGCGGCGCTGGAGGGGGCGGGGGCGCGGGTGACCGTCTCCGCGGCGGTCGGGCTGGGCGACTTGCTGGAGCGGCCGTACAAGTGTTTCCTCAACGACGCTGTGCGGGACGCCATCGTCGGGTGGATGGGGGGGGAGCGGAGGGCATCGGGATGTAACAGAACTGAGGGGGTCGGAATTGGGATGGAAGGCCCCGGGTGGAGCGAAAGTCCCTGGGTCTCCCCGCCCGCTGGATTTTCAGCGGCGTCCCCCGGCCCGGGGCGGCGGCCGTCGGGAGGGAGCGAGCCGCCCAACTGTCCAGAGCTCTCGGGGATTTTGTGCCGTCCCCGCCAGGAAAAGGCGAACATGGCCTGGGTGGTGTTCTTCAACGCGGGCGGGATGCGGCGGTCGGGGCCGAACCGGCTGTGGACGCGCGCGGCAAGGGAACTTGCGGCGTGTGGTGTGGGTTCCTTGCGGTTCGACGTGCGAGACGTCGGCGATAGCGACGGCACGACGGGGACCAACCGGGATCTCGACGGCATGTACAGCGAGGCCTCCGTGGGCGATGCGCTGAGGGCCTTCGATTGGCTCAGGGGCGAGGTCTCAGGGCCCATCGACGTGGTGGGGCTGTGCTCCGGCGGGTTCTTGGGCGCACAGGTCGCAGCGGTCCGACAGGTGCGGCGTGCCGTGCTGTTCAACACGCTGGCGTTCGTCTGGGACGAAGAGGCACGCGCGAGCGACATGACCAGCGAGATCGGGCGTTCGTTGTTCGACGCCAGGCGGTGGGGTCGCCTGCTGACGGGGCGGATCGACGCCCGCGCGCTGGCCACCTCGATCCTGGGGAAGGCACGGGCGAAGGCCCGGCAAGGCGCCGACCGCCTGCGGGGCCGGCCGCCGCTGAACGAGGTCGCAGCTCTCCTCCAGCGCGTGATGGACCAGGGGACCGACCTGCGGCTGGTGTGCAGCGCGGGCGATCCGAGCATCGACTACCTGTTGAAGCACGCGCCGGAACAGCGCGCCCGGCTCACGACCCTAGAGGGCGTGGACCACACGATCCGGCCCGTGTGGGCGCACGCACGGGTGGTTGAATTGGTTATGGAGGGGGCATGTCCTAGACCCGGCTAGACGAGATCCGAGACATCGTGCTGCAGCACGGTCGGTTGCCGACCCCGCCCGCCACGATCCCCGCAGAGGCCGACCTGTACACGTTGGGCCTCTCGTCGATGACCACCGTCCACCTGATGGTCGCGTTGGAAGACCATTTTGAGGTCGAGTTCCCCGACCACATGTTGGGCCGGAAGACCTTTCAGAGCCTGCGCTCCATGTCGGAAGCGATCGAGGAGCTGCAGGCCCGATAGGGCGGCGCCATGGCGAACCTCGCAGCGATCCTGGAGCAGGTGCATGCCATCGGGCGCAACGTGATCGCGCCCCACGCGCAGGCGGTGGACCGCGACGCCCGCTTTCCCGTCGAGGCGTTCGACGCACTGAAGGCTGAGAAGCTGCTCAGTTGCTACGTCCCGGAGGTCCATGGCGGGCTCGGGCTCTCGGTCAGCGAGGTGACCGCCATCTGCGAGGCGATCGCCAACTACTGCGGTTCGACCGCGATGATCTTCGCGATGCACCAGATCCAGGTCGCGTGCATCGTCCACCACTGCTTGGGCTCCCCGTACTTCCAGGGCTTCGCGGCGGAGATCGTTGAACATCAGCTCCTGCTGGCCTCCGCCACCACCGAGATTGGAACGGGCGGCGACGTTCGGTCGAGCGTGTGCGCGATCTCCGTGGTCGGGGACCGCTTCACGGTCGAAAAACAGGCGCCTGTGATCTCCTACGGGGCCCATGCGGACGGCATCCTCGTGACCTGTCGGCGCGCGGCGGACGCCGGAGCGTCGGACCAGGTCCACGTGCTCGTGAAGCGCGCCCAGGTCGTGCTCACGCCGCTCTCCGGCTGGGACACGCTCGGCTTCCGGGGGACCTGCAGCGCGGGATTTTCCCTCAAAGCCGAGGGAGAAGCCGCACAGATCCTGCCCGTCCCGTATGCCGACATCCACGCGCGGTCGATGCACCCGTTCTCACACAGCGTGTGGAGCGCGCTCTGGCTCGGGATCGCGGCGGACGCGGTGGCCAAGGCCCGGGCGTTCGTAAGGGTGGAGGCGCGAAAGACCGTGGGGACGCTGCCACCCTCGGCGTTGCGACTCGCAGAGGTGGACACCGTGCTGTTCACGATGCGCGCGGCCGTGGCGCAGACCGTGGGCGAGTACGAGCGGATGCTCGAGGCGGACGCCCCGGGCGCCTTCGAGTCGAATTTCGCGTTTGCGATCCGGGTGAACAACCTGAAGGTCACCTCCTCGCAGCTGCTCATCGACATCGTGGGGAAAGCCATGGTGATCTGCGGCATCTCCGGGTATCGGAACGACTCGAAGGACTCGCTGGCGCGCCACCTGCGGGATGCCTACGGTGCGGCGTTGATGGTCAACAATGACCGGATCCTGGGGCAGAGCGCGTTGATGCAGATCGTGCTGAGGCGCGGGTAGCCCCGTGTGTCAGACGGACGACGAGCGGTACGACGAGTTCCTCCGGGAGTTGACCGCCTGCGGCCTGCTGATCCCCTCGGGCGTGCGCGGCGTGTATGGTCGGGGCGGGGTGTTCGAGCATGTGGTGGACCAGTTTGAGCACTACGTCACGCGTCGGGGGCGGGCGGTCTGCAAGGCGGAGGTGATGCGGTTCCCGCCGATCTTCAACCGCGCGCACTACACGCGCATGAACCACATCCACAACTTTCCAGATTTGCTCGGCTCTGTTCATGCCTTCACGGGCGGGGACAAGGATCACCGGGCGATGGTTCAGAAGCTCGACGCCGGGGAGGACTGGACCCGCGATCTGCTGCCCAGCGACGTCATGCTCATCCCGGCAGCGTGCTACCCGCTCTACCCGACGGCGACGGGGACCCTGCCCGAGGGCGGTCGGATCGTAGATCTGAAGTGCTTCGTGTTTCGGCACGAGCCGTCGAACGATCCGGCGCGGATGCAGATTTTTCGGCAGCGAGAGTATGTGCGGCTCGGCACGGCGGAGGAGGCCCTCACGCACCGGGATGATTGGCTTGCGCGGGGCAAGGAGATGTTGGAGGCCATCGGGTTGCCTGTGCAGGCCGTGGTCGCCAACGACCCGTTCTTCGGACGCGGCGGGCGCCTGGCCAAGGCCACCCAGCGCGAGCAGGTGCTCAAGTACGAGCTGGTGATCCCCATCTGCTCGACCGAGAAGCCGACCGCGATCAGCTCGTGCAACCTGCACCTCGACTACTTTGGCAAGTCGTTCGGGATCCAGACGGCCGATGGAGAGCCGGCGCACACCGCGTGCATCGGGTTCGGCCTGGAGCGCATCACGCTTGCGCTGTTCAAGACCCACGGGCTCGATGTCGCCGCCTGGCCCAGCGCGGTTCGCGATCTGTTGGGGTTGGACGCGGATCCTGCGGCTTTGAGGGTCTAGTGGGCGACGCTGCGTGGGTCGTACCCTTCTCCCTCCGGAGGATCTTCATGGGCTTGGATGTACCAAGTTGGCAAAGCACTTCCGCCGAGGTCATGTAGCTTGCCCACCATCCTCGACCTCGACCCCGCCACCTACCAACGGCACGCCATCCACACCGGCGAGCGCATCTGGGCGGAGACGAACTGCTACGCGGATGTGATCATCGAGCTCTTGAACGGCCTCGGCCACGAGCCGATCGCGTGCTTGCCGTTCACGTTCACCATCGACTTCGATGTGGACCAGTGGACCTTCTTCAAGTTCCGCCACGCGGACATCGAGGCGCTCTACGCGCTCGGTATCCACGAGATGGCCCCGTGGCGCTCTCTCGCGGAGCACTTGCACGAGCAGGTGGTTGCCGGGCGCCCGGTGCTCGTCGAGCTCGACTCGTTCTACCTGCCGGATACGGCGGGCACGTCGTACCGTTCGGCCCATGTGAAGTCCACGGTCGCCGTGAACGCGATCGACCTGGAAGCCCGGACCCTCGGGTATTTTCACAACCAGAGCTACCACGCGCTCTCGGGTGCTGACTTCGTGGACGTGCTGCAGTTCGAGGGGCTCGCGCACGAGCGGATGCTGCCGCCCTACATCGAGTTCGTGAAGCCCGTGCCGCGCGCCTCGGCGCTGGTCGGTCCAGCCCTGGTCGAAGGGTCCCTCACGCTGCTGCGTCACCACCTTCAGCGGGTTCCGACAGCGAACCCCTTTCACGCGTTCCACAGCAGCTTTCAGCGAGATGCCGCCTGGCTGCTCGCCTCGGCCATGGACGTCTTCCACGCCTACTCCTTTGCGACCCTGCGCCAGTACGGCGCCTGTTTTGAGCTCTCTTCGACCTACCTGCACTGGCTCGATCAGCAAGGCGTGGACGGGGTCCTGGCCCCCGCCGAGACCTTCGCCGACATCAGCCGGAACACCAAGACGCTCCAGTTTCAGCTTGCGCGCGCGATGGCGCGCCGGCGCCCGCTCGACCTCGCCGCGCTGGACGGCATGGCGAGGAGCTGGGATGAGGGGATGGAGGCGTTGAACCGGCAGTTTTTGTAGCCATGCGCGGGGGCGATCCGCGCGACGCCGCGTGGCCCGGTATACTCGGCCGCCCTACGCGAGCCCCCATGTCGAACCCCGCCGCCACCCCCGCTGAGCTTGAACCGCCCCCCGGGCTCCCCGACCTGACGAAGGTGCCCGAGGCTGAACGCGAGGCCGTGTGGCGGAAGTTCTACTTCCAAGGGAAGGACGTGCCTCAGCTCACGAGCCGGGCCGTGATCATGGGTGGGCTCCTGGGCATGGCGATGGCGTTCTCGAACCTGTACACGACGCTCAAGCTGGGGTGGGCGTTCGGGGTCGCGATCACGGCATCGGTGCTGTCCTACAGCATCTGGTCCAGCTTCATGCAGCTCGGGCTCTCGAAGAACCGGATGACGATGCTGGAGAACAACTGCATGGCGTCTACGGCCTCGGCGGCGGGCTACTCGACCGGCGGAACGCTGGCGACCGCGGCCGGGGCGATGCTGCTGATCACCGGCGACAACGAACGATTGGGTTGGTTGGCGACGACGGGTTGGGTGTTCTTCGTCGCACTGTTGGGGGTGTTCCTGGCGATTCCGATGAAGCGCCAGATGATCAACGTGGACCAATTGCCGTTCCCGTCCGGCATCGCGGCGGCCGCGACCCTCCGCAGCTTGTATGCAGAGGGCGAGGAGGCGGTCAAGAAGGCGCGAGCGCTGATCGACGCGCTGATCGTCGGCGGGGTGTGGGGCGTGTTCCGTTCGTTCGCGGTCGTGCCGGAGTCGATCCCGTTTGGGGGATCGATGGCGGTGGGGACGTCCACGGTCAAGACCGCGAGCCTGGCGTCGATGGGCGTGGCGTTCGAGCCGAGCCTGCTGATGACCGCGGCTGGCATGATCATGGGGATGCGGGTGTGCGTGACGATGCTGCTCGCGGCGGTGTTGAACTGGTTCGTGCTCGCCCCGCTGGTCATGAACATGCCGGTGTGGGTCGATCTGAGCCCGGACTGCGTCGGCGAGCTGCACAAGTGCAAGACGTTCATCGGCGAGATGGAGGCCTCGCTCGGGGAGGACGGCGAGCCGACGTCGGTGAAGGTCACGCGGTGGAGCTTGTGGCTTGGGACCTCGATCCTCGTCGCGTCGGGGCTGACGAGCTTCGCGATGGGCTGGCGCACGATCGTGAGCGCGTTCGCCTCGTTTGGAAAGGCGAAGACGGAAGATGCAGGCCAGGACAACTCGGACATCGAGGTGCCGAACATCTGGATGGTCTACGGGCTCATCCCGATCACCATCGGGCTCGTCGCGGTCTGCTACCTCTCGTTCCAGATCGAGTGGTGGCTCGGCGTCATCTCCGTGGTGCTGAGCTTCGCGTTGTCGCTCGTGGCCTGCCGCGCGACCGGCGAGACCGACACTACGCCGGTCGGACCGATGGGCAAGATCACGCAGCTCACCTACGCGATCCTCTCGCCCGGCAACGTCACGGTGAACTTGATGACCGCCGGGGTGACGGCGGGCGCGGCGAGCTCCTCTGCAGACCTGCTGACCGACCTGAAGAGCGGCTACCTGCTCGGCGCGAACCCGCGCCAACAGTTCATCGCCCAGTTCGCCGGAGTGTTCTTCGGCACGTTGGCGATCATCCCCGCCTGGTACCTGCTCGTTCCCGACAAGGCGGCGTTGGAGGCTTTCAACCCCCCGGCCACGAACATGTGGTACGCGGTCGCCCAGGCGTTGTCGGTAGGCATCGAGGTGATCCCGATGAGCGCGCGGTACGCGATCGTGATCGGCGCGCTGATCGGGATTGCGCTGCCGTTGATCGAGCGCGCCTTTCCGAAGTCGAGGAGCTTCTTGCCAAGTTCGATGGGGCTCGGCCTCGCGTTCGTGGTGTCGTTCCAGAACTCGCTCTCGTTCTTCATCGGGGCGTTGATCGCCGATCGTTGGGAGAAGCGGAACGCCAAGTCGGCCGATGCGTATGTCGTGCCGGTTGCGTCGGGTGTCATCGCCGGCGAGTCGCTCGTCGCCGCGGGCTTCTGCGTGTGCGTCGCGCTGATGGACTTGCTCAACAAATACGTGGACTTCCCGTTTCACCTGGTGTTTTGAGCCTTCGAGGCTGGCCCCGAGCCCTTGCGCTCGCCCTCGTCGTGGCGGTCTACGCCCCGTTCCTCGATAACGGCTGGGTCTGGGACGATCACGCGCTGCTGGAAGCGAACCCAGCGTTGTCGTCGTTCTCCGGGGTGTTTTGCCACGACATCTTCGGCCTCGTCCGGACCACGCACTCCGACATCTACCGCCCGCTCGCGATGGCGACCCACGCCGTCACGCAGGCCGTGGCGCGAGGGCCCTTCATCGACCACGTCGTCAACCTGCTCTTGCACCTGCTGGCGGTGGTGCTCGTCGCGCGGTTGGCCCGGGCGCTGGGCGGGAGCGTCGGGGCCTCCTGGCTCGGCGCTGCTTGGTTTGGCGTGCACACCGGGGCGTCCGAGCCCGTGTTCTGGGCGACGGGCAGGCACGATCTGGTAGGCGCTGTCTTGCTCCTCGGCGGGTGGGTCGCCATGTTCGAGCGGCGAACTTGGACCGCGGGGCTGCTGCTCGGCCTCGCCCCGTTCGCGAAGGAGCCGTTCATCCTGACCCCGATCACCGTCCTGATCTGGGGCGTTGCGACCCGGCGGCTCGACGTTCGCGCGCTCTCCGGGTCCGCCCTTGGCGTCGCCGCCTACTTTGGGATCCGCGCGCTCCTCGCGTTGCCAATGCCGACAGACGCCGCGCAGCAGGTCCCGTTTGGGCCCATCGGGGCGAGCGCCGTCCGGCTGCTGACCCTGACGTTCATACCGGCGAGCGCGTCGGCGACACCGCCTTACGTCGCCGCCCCCCTGTTCGGTGTCGGCGCTACCGTCGTCGGGGTCGGCCTGGCCCTGGGCGTCCGCCGCGTGCCGGCCCTCGCGGCGCTGCTCGCACCCCTCGTCCTCTGGCTCCCCACGACGCTCTTCGCGGAGCGGTCGGGGCTCGTCTCCGACCGCTATGCGTACCTGCTCCTGGCGGGCACGGGGATCCTCGCCGGCGCCCGACTCCCAGGGGCCGGCCGCGTGTTCGGGCTGCTGTGGCTGCTGCCTCTCGCGCTCGCGGCGGTGACCCTGGCGCGCGGCGGCGACTGGCGGGACGATGAGAGCCTGTTTGCCCAGGACCTTCGCGTCGATGCGACCGATGCCCGGGCGGCCCTGGAATTGGGGCTGCACTATCAGCAACGGGAGCGCGACTGCGCGCGGGCCATCCCGCTTTTCCAGATCGCGATGGATGCCGAGCCGCGTGCGGCGACCCACCTCCAGGGCTGCCTGGGCGACCTGGGTGACCACGCTGGCGTAGCGGCGCTGGGCCCGCACACCCAGGACGTTGAGGGCGCCATGAACGCATCGCTGGCGTTTGCGCAGCTGGGCGATGGGCTCGGGGCCCTGGGCTGGGCGAAGATCGCAACGGTCCGGGATCCCAAGCGCGCCGACGCTTGGGTCCTGTACGGTCAGGCGCTGATGATCTCGCAGCGCTTGCCACAGGCTGTCCAGGCGTTCGACCGGGCGTTGGCCCTCAACCCCGGGGACACCGCGGTGGCCGAGCTCCGCGCGTGGGCCGCGCGGGAATGGGCGCTGGCTGGTTCTGAACCGGAGGGCCCCCTGGAATGACGCCTCACTCCGCCAGGAACTGCTTCAGCGGGGTCTTGCCGCTGTAGAGGTCGAGCGCGCTTTGGGCGTCGATGGTGCGGCCGACATCGCCCTCTGGGGAGTGAAACACCATCCGCGCGTCGGGGATTTTCATGGCGTAGGCGCGCATGTAGCGGCCCATCACGAGGCCGAACGCGGCCAGATCGCGATCAACGCTCTCGGTGTCGCGAAAGGTGGCGACCACGGTCGCGTCCTTGGGCTGATCCCCGCGCGGGCCCGTCCACTTCGTGACCTCTGCGGAGACGCTCTCGACGCTCGTCTCCAGGTTTTGGAGCTCGATCAGCACTGCATCCCCGAGGTCGGGCGGCGTGCGGACGCTCTTGACCTCCTGCGGTAGCCGGCCGCGAAGGCTCAGCAGCATGTCCCGATAAGGATCCGCGGTCGTGCTGCTGATCGGCTGGAGCGTTGTCGGCTCGGCATCCGTCTGGGTCTCCGGCTTGGCCTTCTGCACGCCTTGGGTCGACCCCACGGTGAGCACCCAGAGGTAGACGACTGCCAGCGCTGAAGCGCCCAGCATCACGAACGCGAAGACCCGACGGAGGCGAACGGTCGGCTGGTTGGAGCGCGGCGTGTTCGGCGGAAACACGGGCAGCTTCGGCACCCTGGTCCGGGGCTGCGGGAACGCGATCACCTGACCGAGGGGGACTTCATCCCCCGGGCTCGGGTCGTCCTCTTCGTCGTCGAGCTCTTCGTCGGGTGCGCCGTCCGTTGGTCCGAATCCTGGGCTGTGCACGGCGGCCGGGGGGCGGCCGGGGGGCGGCACGCCCTCGGGCTGACGGCGGATGACCATCCGGCGCGGCGGGGCCTCCTCCGGCTCGGGCTCGACCTCTTCCGGCTCTTGAACACGCGCGATCACGTCGTCCGACGTGGCGTCTTCGGTCGAGTCCCAGGCGTCCCAAGGGTCGGCGGAAAGCCGCCCCCGAAGCTCCGGGAGCGCGGCCACGGGCTGCCAGCGCTCTTCATGCCAGGCCTCATCCCCAACGCGCACCTGACCGTTGGTCGCCATCTGCACAAGCGCCTCGCGATCAATCACGAGAAACTCACGGCCAGCACGGCGAAGGCGGTACGCACTCACGAGGGGATCATAGCTCCAACCCCGCCAGCCTGACAGGTTCGGAAAAACACGAAACCCCCGGGAGGTCATCCCGGGGGTCCGTGTGCAGCGGCCTCGAGGCCGCAGCGAGTCGACTAGAAGTAGTTGACCTCGTTCTGGAAGATCGTGGCGTTGATCGTCGTGGTGGCGGTGTAGTTCACCAGGGTGTCGTCGTTGTCCACGTCGGAGCTGCCCGTGATCGTGAAGTCGGTCGCGGCGGAGTTGGTGGAGACCTGGTACGAGCCCCGGATCTGGCCGTCTGGCTTCCAGTTCAGCGTGGTCCAGTCGTTGTCCGTGGTCCAGTCGACAGCGTTCTTGTCCAGGCCGCCCGTGCCCTGGCGGGGCATCTCGGTGGCGCTCACGTAGCCGTCGAAGGAGGCGTCGTACGCGAGCTCGGCGGTCTTGATGCCGTCCACGTTGCCCGGGAGCTCGCCGCGCTTGGCCTTGAGCTGCATCGTGATGAAGTTCGGGATGGCGATAGCGGCGAGGATGCCGATAATGGCGACGACGATCATGAGCTCGACGAGAGAGAAGCCCTTGTTGGTGCGCATTGGATACTCCGGTTTGACGTTGGTGGTTGCTGAAGCCGGTTTGCGGCCGACGTCTCGGCTAAAGCAAGGGGCGTGCCACGCCGTCCCGAGCCTTCCAAAGCCCCCTTTTGGGAGGCGCCGGGCTCTGCGGCCCCCGAAGCGCCCAAGAGCTGACGCGCAACGTCAGAGTGGGTGACCAAAAGCGTCAGGGACCTGTCGGGGGAGCCAGGAGTGGGGCCAAGGGAGGGGGGCCCCGGGAGGCCGCGCGGGTGTTCAACGCTGGTGCCCGCGGATGTAGACAGCGACGGGGCGAGCGAGGGTGAGGGGGTCGAGCCGGGGGTCCGCGTCCAGCACCAGCAAGCTCGCCGATTTGCCGATGTCCAAGCTCCCAAGATCGTCAAAACCCCAAAAATCCGCAGGCACGCTGGTGCCTGCCGCCAGGATCGCCTCCCCGGTCATGCCGCTGTCCACCATGCCCTGGAGTTCATCGGCGTTGATCGCGGCTGTCCGCGCATTGCCAAAATCCGTCCCATACAAGACCCGGGCGCCGGCCGCGCGCAGGCTGGTCAGGTTGGCGCGCGTCGTCGTCCCGTTGCCGAACGCGACGAGGGTGGTCACCACCGTCTTGCCGCCCCAGGCGGCGATCGTCGTCTCCGACAGCGCCCCGGTGGGGGTGTGCGCCAGCACGTCGACGCCTGCGCGGGCAGCGCGGCTCGCCTCGTCATCGCCGGTCGCGTGCGAGGCCACGGGCACGCCGAGGCGGTGTGCCTCCGCGACCGCGAGGCCCAAAGCGGTGTCGTCGAGCTGCGCATCCCCGGCCTCCCCCGTCACCGGCAGCTTGATCAGTCGCGCGCCCAGGCCAACGAGCCGAGTCACCGCGCTCGCGGCCGCCGCCCCATCCGCGCACTCGAGCCCGTACCCCGCGCTGCCCCAGCTCTGGGTCGGATACCCGCCGATCGCGGTGACCATCGGGCCACTGGCGGACACGTCCAGCGGGCCGTGCGCCAGGGCCAGGAAGCTCTCGGGCGCCGCCATGTCCACCGCCCCGGCGATGCCGCCAGCAGCCAGGGCCTCGCCCTCCGGCAGGTACGCAAGGTGTACGTGGCTGTCGATGAACGCGGGAGCGATGAACCGCCCGGTGACGTCGATCGTCACCACGCCCACGGCGTCCCCCGCGGGTTCGGCGATGCGTCCAGCGCGGATGTGGAGGTCGCCGATGGCGGCGCCCGATGGCCAAAGCACGGTCGCGCCGGTCAGCACCACGGGCCCGGCCGGGACGATGCCCATGCCGGCGTCGACGGCGGTCTCCGGCGCTTGGGTGTCGGCTTGAGCGAGGGGTGTCGCGCATCCGGCGAGCGAGAGGGTCAGCAGGAGGGTTCGCATGGGAGAGGTACGAGCGACGCGCGGAGTTGGCCCGGGAGGTTCAGGTTGGCCTCCACGGGCGTAGTCGTCCCAACAAATTCGGCGCTGCCCTCAGAATTCTCCCCAATTTTGGTTTCCCCCCCTCGTTGTTGGCCGTAACGCCTGCACCCCCCAAGGATCCCCATGACCGCATCTCGACCCCTCGCCCCCGTCACGCCGCTCACCCTGCTGCAGGCCGAGCTCGCTTGGGCAGAAGCCCGCATTCGTCGCCTGGGGCGTGAGCTTCGCGACGGTGGACGCGGCGCTCGTCGCTACCGGACGCGGGAGGAGCCTGAAAAGCAGCCCTCCGTGGCGACGCTCCGGAAGCAGGAGCAGGCCCTGCGCGTGGCGTTCGACGCCATGGCTCCGGTGACTGCCGAGGACTACGCGCCCGTCGGACTCGACGCCTTGGCCGCCATCTTCGGTCTCTCCGACCTCGAGCGCTGGGCGCTGCTCCTCTCCGCCGGGATCGCGCTCCAGAAGCGGTTTGGCCAGATGCTGGAGGAGCTGGAGAGCGAGAGTTGCTGCTCGGTCGAGCTGCTTTTCAACTTCGCCGAGCTGACGCTACCGGAGCGGATCGTGAAGCGCGCGCTCTTTCGACCCAGCGGCGCGCTCTTCGCCCAGGACCTCGCGTCGCTGAGCATGAACGCCCGCTACGAAGGGCCGGAGCAGCTCCTCGACGCGACGGTGAGCATCACCGGTCGCGGGCTGGAGCTGATCCTCGGGAGCGACGGGCTTGCGCAGGAGTTCGAGAGCTTCTCTGTGCTGGAGAGCCCGCAGGCGACGTTCGACGGGGTGGTCTTGCCCGCGAGCGATCTCGCGCGAATCCTCGCCGTGGTCGACCACCAGACCGCGCTCGCGACCACCTGGGAGGCGTGGGGCGTGAACGAGGTCGTGAAGTACGGCCGCGGGTCCCTGTTCTTGTTCACGGGCCCGCCGGGGACGGGCAAGACCTCCACGGCGCATGCGATCGCCGACCGGCTCAAAAAGCGGGTGTTGAACGTGGACATCCCGACCTTCGTCGGCCACTCGGACGCCGCCCGGTTCCTGCCCGGCTTGTTCCGCGAAGCCCGGCTCCACAACGCGCTGCTGTTCTTCGATGAGTGCGAGGCGCTGTTTGCCTCGCGGCGCAACGGGAACGAGCTGATGACGCTGCTCCTGACCGAGTTGGAGCGTTTTGAGGGCGTCGCGGTCCTGGCCACCAACCTCGCAGACAAGCTCGACCAGGCGCTCGACCGCCGTGTGCTCGTCCGCGTGGACTTCCCGCGGCCGGACG
>CANKNP010000080.1 GCA_947483545.1 Deltaproteobacteria bacterium
ATTGCGACCCCGCTGCCGATGGGCCAGGGGGTCGTTCGCACCCAGCATGGCTTGCTCTCGATCCCCGTTCCGGCGACTGTGGAAGGTCTACGCGGCTATCCCGTCATGCCCAGCCCCTTCAGCGGCGAGCTGGTCACCCCGACCGGGGCGGCGTTCATCGCCGCTCTTGCCACTCCCGGTGCGATGCCTGCGATGATCATCCGGTCCACCGGGTACGGCGCCGGCACGCGGGACCCGAACACCCACGCGAACGTGCTGCGCGTCGTGATCGGCGAGGGCGACGCGGGCAGCGTCGGGGAGATCGTCGAGATCTCGACGCAGGTGGACGACCTCGCCGGGGAGTCCGTTCCGCCGCTCCTCACCGCGCTCTTCGATGCGGGCGCCGTGGACGCCTTCGTCGTGCCGATCACGATGAAAAAAGGGCGCCCGGCGCTGCTGATTCGGGCGCTCTGCGCTCCAGAACGCCGTGCGCAGGTCGGCACCGCGTTGCTCCTCCACGCGGGCTCCTTCGGCTACCGCTGGGCCCGCATGGAGCGCGAGGTGCTCGCCCGCCGCTGGCAGACCGTGACCACGCCCTTCGGGGACGTGCGCATCAAGATCGGGGAGCGTGCAGGCGCCATCGTGCATGCCGCGCCGGAGCACGCGGACTGCCAGGCGCTTGCCCTCGCCCGCCGGGTCCCCTTGGCCGAGGTCTACCGGGCTGCGCTGGTGAGCTGGCAGACCGAGCAGTCCAAGTGAACCCCTCAGAGCTGCTGGGTGCCTTGCTCGAGTGCCTTCCGGACGCCGCGGTCGCAGCCGACAACCGGGGTCGAATTCTGCACTTCAACTCCAGCGCCACACGGCTGCTGGGCTGGTCCGCCAGTGAAGCGATGGAGCGGCTGCGGACGCCGGACCTGTACGCGGACCTCGCGGACGCCCGGGCGGTCATGGTGCGACTTCGGCAGCGCACCGCGGGGCTTCCGGGTGCAGCCGAGCCGATGAGCGTGGACCTGCGCACCCGCGGCGGCGCCCGCGTTCCCGTTCGCCTGACCGCTTCCTGGGTTCGCGGCCCCTCGGGCCCCGCCGGCACGGTCGGGGTGTTCGCCGACCGGCGTCCGCTCCAGGGCATCGAGGACCGTCTCCAGGCCGCCACGGAGCTGGTCGCGGATCGCGAGCGTCGGGTGGAGGCGACCAATATCGGGCCACGGATGGCCAGCGAACTGGCGCAGCCGATGACCGCCGCGCTCGCCCACCTCGACATCGTCGTCGAGCGCGGGGGCTTGCCCGAGGCCGCCGAAGACCGCGTCATGCAGGCGCTGGAGCAGCTCGAGCGGGTCCGCGGTATTGTCCACGAGCTCACGCGGCTCAGCACCCACTGGAAGGCGCCCCTCTGATGTTCAAGCAAATCCTGGCGCTCGTCGCGCTCCCTGAGGGCACCGCTCAGGCTGGCCCCGACCTCGCAGTGCTCGAAGGCGTGCGTACCCTCGCGCTCGCCGGGGCTGAGCCGAAGGCCCATGTCCACCTGCTCCACGTTGTCGAGCAAGGACGCGGCTTGTTCGACCTGCCATCGCGCCTCCGCCCGCCTCCGCCGAGCCTGGACGTCGCCGCCCACGCGCTCGCCGCCGAAGGCATCCAGGTGACGGCGCTGCACGCCCAAGGCCGGTTGACCGAGGAAGTCGAGCGGATCCAACGGGAAGCGAAGATCGAGCTCGTCGTGGTCGGACGACCCTCGCGCGGGTGGGGCGACCACGGGCTGCGCGTCGTACGTCTCTCGGACGCCCCCGTGCTGGTGATGCCCGAGGGCTCCACCCTGCGATCCGGTGTCGCCGTCGTCGGCATGGACTTCTCGCCGAACGCGCTACGCGCCTACCACCTCGCTCGGAGCTTCTTCGGCGAGGTGCGGCCTGTCGCGGTGATCGACGCTGAGGGCGAGCAGGACGACGTGTTGGCCCTTCGCACGCGCATCGCGGCCGAGTGGGCAGCGCTGGCCGGCGACGACGGCTGCGCCATCCACATCACGGCGTCCACGCGCCCGGCGGACGCGCTCTTGGAGGCCTCTGCCGATGCGGACATGCTGGCGGTCGGCTCACGAGGGCTCACCCCACTCGCGGCCGTCCTGCTCGGTAGCACCGCCGAAAAGCTCGGTGCACGTTGCCCTTGCCCGCTGCTGGTCTACCGGGATCCGGGCACCCGCCGCGGGTTGTTCGAGAGCTTTCTCGGGGTTCGCGAGGGGTAGATCGGCCTACTCGCCCAGATCGTCGATATCCCCATCCCCGCCAAGCTCCGCCTCGGGCAGGGTCGGATCACAGAACACGATGTACCAGGCGTCCTCGGTGAACGAGGAGTCCTGGCTCACCCACTCGCTCCAGCGGGGCAGCTCGGCGTCGCCCGTCTTTTTGTCAAACGGCTTGAGCCGGGGGCTCGCTTGCCCGCTCGCCAGGCACTGCTTGAACTGTTTTCCCCGGGCAGAAGTCAGCGCCTCGGAGACCTCTTCGCGGCACTTCGAAAGCTTGTTCCGATTGCCCTTCTCGCAGATCTGCACCATCGCGTCGCTCTTGAAGCCGACCCACTTCGCGTCGATCGTCTCGCCCTGCGCCACGACGGTCTCGCCCCGTGCGGTCGCGGTCTCCTGGCGAGAGACCTGAAGATCCGCCTCCAGCACAGCCTTCTCCTCAAGCGCCACGGTGAGCAGCGCCTGCAGCGCGACCAGCTCCTCCTCCTTCGCGGCCAGCTCCTTCTTGAGCGCCGCGCTCTTGCCATTGCTCTTCTTGACCTTGGCCTCGAGGACCTTCATCTCCTCCTGCTTCTTCTCCACCTCGGTCTGGAGATCGCCGACCTTCTGGTTGGCCGCCTCGTACTCGGTCTTGGCGGCCTCCTCCCGCTTCGCCTTCTCCGCGAGCAGCTCGGAATAAGCCTTCTCGGAAGCGTCCAGTCGCGCGATCAACTCCGCGCGCGAGAGCTCCCCCTCGGGCCGGTTCATCAGCTCCGGGTTCTGCGAGTACTCCAACACGCTGGCCCCCACGATGCCGACGACCGCGCCCAGCGCGAGCGCGACGGCGTGCGTGACGATTTGAACGAGGCAGCCACCGATGCGGCTGGGGGGAGGTTCGGGGTTCTCGTAGTCAGACACGGGGGCTCCTTGGCCCCGGTCGGAAACGCCGGGACGGGGCGGGCTAACCCGCTTTGGGCTCCGTGCCCGCGATCTCCTCGCCACGACCCGCCCAGAGCTGCCCCCGCCACATCGCGCCGCACATCCGAAAATCGCCCGCCAGCGACCAGAGCGGGTAGGTGAAGGTCGCGGGCCGGTTCCCCTCGATCAAGAAGTGGCCGACCCAGGCCCAGGCGTAGGCGAACGCAATCGCACCGAGCATCGCAGGGTTTGCGATCACGGCGAGCAGGATGCCGAGCAGCAGCACCGGGGCGGCGTTCCGGTGGGCCTCCATCTTGAACGCGAGGGTGAAGATCACCGCGTCCAAGAGCGCCACGGGGATCATCGTGGTGGGTCGGGCGATGATGCAGCCAAGCGCCAGCAGGACAAACCCGTTCGTGCCGATGAAGTGCACGATCCGGCAGCGGAGTTCACGGTGTTGGCCGATGTAGAACGGCCAGAATTCGGCGAAGGAGGCGATGCGCATGGCCAATCCCTAACCCTGCTTTGTGGGGGGCAAGCCCCCCACGCCCCCCGCGAGCCGAGATGCGCTCGACTACGAGCGCGTGGCCGGTTTCGTCGGGAGTACCCTTCGAAGCCGGCCCTCGGCTCGGGTGTACTTGAGCCCGTGCGCAGGCGGCGCGGAACTTCGGGGCGTGAGTACTACTCACACACGATCGGCCCGAGCGGCAGGGTGTTGTCCGCCGCGAAGCCGACGGTCATCGTGTCGAGGTGGCCCGTGCCCATGTAGAAGTGGACCTCCTCGGTCGTTCCTGCGATGTGCTCCAGGTCCCCAGGCCCGGTCTCGTACCCGGCCGCCGTGACGACGGACCGGCCCTCCGGCGAGGTCAGGATCATCCGCGTCCCCGGATCTGGCCGGTCGGTCCAGTACATGTTGACGTACCAGCCCTCGTCCTCTTCCGGGAGCTTGGAGCCCCACGCCCCTTGCCCGTACTCGCAACCCTCCTGCGGCGCCCAGTCCTGTTCCCGGTGCATGATGAACGCGGTGGTGACCTGGGATTGGGCGTAGTGCGCGTCCAGCCCATCTGTGCTGCTCTCAGGCCAGCTTTCCCCGAACCCGTCGTCCTCGGTCACCAGGTGGGCCTCCAGGACGATCGGCCCTGTTGCCGGCATGGAGAGCAGATCGTCGGTGTTGTACCGACCGATCGGCGTGTCCAGCATCGCGCAGGAGCCGACGTTGGGGATCACAAAGCCGATGTCCAGGGAGAAACTGCCGGATTGCTCCTCACCGTCCGAGACGAACGTGTCGGCGACGACGTAGTAGGTCCCGGCCTCCACGTGCGCGCCAGCGTCGAAGTTGCCACGCCCGAGGCACGCCGCAGCGTCGCGCGCGCTAAGCAGGTGAACGTCGATGTCCACGCCGGCATCGGCGTTGTCGGTGAGCGCTGCGCTCAGAAACCCAGCCGCCGGGAGATCGACGCGCCAGATCAGCTCAGGGCCGGATTCATCGGTGTCGGGGGAGCAACTGTAGGCGTCGAACGTTCGGGTCCCGCCGGTCAGGGTATCGGCTTCCGCGTGGAACGGGAAGCTGTCCACGCACACCACACCCTCCTCGCAGGGGTCGGCGGAGTCGTCGTCGGAGGTGTCGAGGCCCAACGCTGTGTCGTCGGCCCCCTTGAGATCGGCGGAAGATTTGGGCGTCGAGCAAGCGAGCACGGAGAGGAGGAGCATCGCGGCGTTTAGCCTGTGGCGACGGGGCGGGCGGCCTCGGGGCCACCGGGAGTCGGCCGCCGCCGCCGTGAGACGGCCGTGCGCACCTGCCTGGTGGGGAGGACGACCCCGCCGCCGGCTACCTCACCATTACCGCTTCAAATTCTCCAGAAACGCCGACTGGCTGATCGCCCGGAATTGCGCCGCCAGCAGGTTTCCGAGCGCGTCCTCGAATTGCGTCTCGCCGCTCTCCAGCAGCAATCGCCGTGCGAGGGCCGCGGCTACGGCGGTCTCGGGGCGGTAGTGCGCGCGCAGATCGGCGTGGTCGAGCTCCTCGCGGACATCGTCGATGAGGCCAAGGCGCACCGCCTCCGCAACACCGACGGCATCGCCACGCAGGATCAGACGGCGCGCGTGCCCGATGCCCACGTACCGGGCGAGCCGCCAGGTGGCCATCCCTGGGAGAAAGCCCATCTGGACCTCGGGAAGTCGAAAACTGGCGTGGGCCATGGCGCTCCGCACGTCGCAGGCCAGCAGCAGTTGAAAACCCCCGCCGATCAAGTCCCCTTCGGCGAAGAACGCCGTGACCTTCTCGAGCTGCTCGACCCGGCGCAAGAGCTTCTCCCACTTGTTGAACCCGTGGATGTCCAACCCCACCTTCGGGTCGAAGTCCGTGAAGTCGATCCCCTGGCTTGCGCCGCGGAAAATCACCAGCGAGGCGGTCGAGCTGTCTTGGAGCGCGTCACACACGCGCTCCAACTCCTGGAGTTGTTTGACGTTGATGCGCGGCCGGACCAGCCGGATCGTGGCGATGTCGCCATCATCCACGTAGGTGAGGGTTTCAAACGTGGATTGGGACTTGGGCATGCTTCAGCTCCAGCGGATCAAGGCAGTTTCAACGGTGCTTCCGGGGCCCATCGTCATCATGACCCCAAAGTCCCCGCGGCGGACCTTACCCTCTTTCATCAGCCGGTTGTAGCTGAACAAGAACGAGCCCGAGGAGAGGTTTCCAAAGTCGCGCAGCACAGAGTGCGTGTGACGCACGTCGTGGTCGGTCAAGCCCAGGTTGTACTTGATGGCGTCCACGACCTTCTTGCCGCCCGAGTGAACGATCCAGTGGGAAATGTGGCGCTGCTTGAGCCCGTGCTGAGCGAGCAGTCGTGCGACGGGCCTGGGAGCGTTGGCGCCCACGACGTAGGGGATGTCCCGGTCCAGGAAAAAGCTGAACTTACCAGCTTCATCGTCCCAGTCGTAGCGCATCGCATCCGCGGCCTGCGGGATCAGGTGGCTGTTGAAGCCCAGGACCTGCGGGATCGGCGGGCCGACGTGGTCGTTCGAATGCGCGCGTACAAGCACCGCAGCCGCGCCATCCCCGAACAGCGAGTTCACGATCGCCGTCCGCATCGTATTGTCGAACACGTACACGGCCGAGCACACCTCGATGCAGACCATCAGCGCGTTGCGACCCGGGTTCGCCTTCGCCCACGCCGTGGTCAGGTTCAGCCCGTTGAGCCCCGCGTTGCAGCCCATCCCCACGATGTCCGCCCGCGAGCAGTCCTCTCGAAACCCCATCTTCCCCATCAGCAACGCCGACAGTCCGGGTGCCAGAAACCCCGTCGTGGTGATGCACACGAGGTGATCGATGTCTCGGACCGTGAGCCCCGTCCCCTCCAAGCACGCGGTCACCGCCTCCGGCCCGATCTGCATCGCACCCCACTTGTGCTTCGCCAGGAGCTGGCCCTGCGTCTCATGTGGCGCGCCGTCCGGTCCGGCTTCCGGCAGGTAGAGGTGCCGCGTCAGGATGTGGCTCGACGTGAACAGCGACCGGATCCGCGGATCTTCCACCTTGAACCGCAGCAGCAGGTCTTCCTGACGGACCCGCTCCGGCGGATTTGCGGTTCCGATCGAGAGCAGGCGCGGCGCGGCATCCAGCATGCTGCGAGTATACGCCGGCGGCTCGCGCAGCCGCGGTATACTCCGTGTATGTCACGCTCCCTACACCTCCTCCCCGCCTCGCTCTCTCTGCTGCTGGTCGGCGCGCTCGCCGGGGGCTGCGACACCAAGGTGACCCTCTCGGGGGACTCCGACTCGGATGTCCCGGCCGATGACACCGCGCCCGTTGTCGGCGACGAGGACGGCGATGGCTATGCGAGCGTGGCCGAGGGGGGTGACGACTGCGATGACACCGACGCCGCCGTGAACCCGGGCGCCACGGAGATTTGGTACGACGACGTGGACCAGGACTGCGATGGCGCGGACGACTTCGACCAGGACGCCGATGGCTACCGCGCGGTCGTCGGGGGCGGGGACGATTGTGACGACACCGCGTCCAGCGCCCACCCGGGCGGGGTCGAGTCGGACAACGGGATCGACGATGACTGCGATGGCGCGAGCGACGAGGACTTCGTCGTCTCCAACGATCTGCTGATCACGGAGATCATGACGCACCCGCTCGCACGGTCTGAGCGGGACGCCGAGTGGTTTGAGGTCCTGAACGTGTCCGACCGCACGATCGAGTTGAAGGGCTGGACCATCGTCTCCGGCGCTGAGCAAGTGACCATCGGCGCGAGCGTGTCCGTCGCGTCCGGTGCACGGGTCGTTCTGGCCGCCAACGCCGACGAGAGCGCCAACGGGGGCGTCGGCGCCGCGTATGGCTACGACGGCGATGCCATCCACCTCGACGACGAGGACGACGTAGGCCTGCAGGTCAACGGCACCACGATCTTCGACGTGAGCTGGGATTCCACGTGGCCGCTCGTGTCCGGCGCGTCCATCGCGCTCGACCCCGACCACTACACCGCCACGGAGGCGCGCTCCGCGGGCTGGTGGTGTACCGCCGCCTCGGCCCTGTCCAGTGGGGATCTCGGCACGCCGAACCTTACGAATGACCAGTGTACGACCGTCGATGAGGACGGCGATGGCTACACCGAGGCCGAAGGCGACTGCAACGACCTCTCAGCGCTGATTCACCCCGACGCGGGCGACACCTGGGACAACCTCGACAATGACTGCGATGGGACGGTCGACAACGGGGTCGCCTCCGAGACGGCAGCCGGGACCCTGGTCGGCGGCAACGCGACGTACCTTGGCGTCGCGGGCGCCTCTGTCGGCGATTGGGACGCGGATGGCACCGATGATCTCGCCACGGCCACGGCGGTGGGCGCGACCAACCTCATCTCGGGCGCGAACGCGCTGATCGCCAGCGGCGACATCGACGACTATGATTTCGCGTCCCTCTCCGGCGCCGGGTACTACACCGGCCTCGCGCCCCGCATGGGGGACCCGAGCGGCGATGGCAACGCCGACTTCGCGCTCGGCGTCTACGGCTACAACGAAGCGGCGGTCAAGGCGTACATCTTCGCGGGACCCGTCAGCGGCAGCCTGGACACGGACGATGCCTGGACGAGCATCTCTGGGGGCGCGGGCAGCTACGGAGGCGCGCTGCCCTTGACCAACGAGGATCTGGACGGCGACGGCGTCGATGACCTGGTGCTGGCGGAGGCGTTCGCGTCCTCTTCCAATACGCAGTTCTACCGGGGCGTCGTCTACGTCGTGTCTGGCGCGGATCTCACCGCCGACTTCGACCTCGCGGATGCCGGCGGCGCGTTTGAGGGCGAGACCTCCAGCGACTACCTGGGGGCCGGCCTTGGCGCGGCGGATCTCAACAGCGATGGGAGCCCGGAGTTGTTCATCGGTGCGACAGGCGACGACGAGAACGGCACCGACGCCGGGGCTTGGTTCGTGTTCACCGATCCGTTCCAGGAGGGCAGCCCCGAGGCGCGCGCGGTGTGGGTGATCCGAGGGAGCACCGCCGGCGACGAGGTGGGCTACGGCCAGGCGCTCGGCGTGGACCTCGACGGGTCCGGGCAGCTGGACCTTGCGCTCGGCAGCTTCGCGGCGGACGAGGCGTATGTGTTCCTCGATCCGGGCGTCGGGAGCGGAGAGGAGGTCGCCACCGGCGGGGATGTCGTGATGTCCGGCGATGTCGGCTCCACCTTCGGTATGCAGCTCTCCGCAGGCGACTTCAACGACGATGGCGAGCTGGACCTCGCCGTTTCGGCCCCGGACCTCGGGACGACGGCGACCCCGGCCAACTGGTACTCCTACACGAGCACCGGCACGTCGGTGGTCTACTTCTTCGATGGATCAGGCTTTGGCCGCGGGGATATGACCACCGCGGACGCGACCGCCTCGCTCTCGGGCGGCGCCACCTGGGATTGCCTGGGCGGGCGCCTCTCGGACGCGGCGGACTTCAACGGGGACGGCGCAGATGACATCGCGATCGCTGCGCCGCGGACTTCGACGGCGGCGGGGGCGGTGTTTGTGATTGAGGGGGGGTAGTCCAACGATGGGGCGGCTCGGGGCCACCGCCGCGCCGCAGACCCGGGCCGTCGAACGCCGCTGATCCCCGAGCGGGCGGGGACGGGTTGGGATACGGCGGGGACTGCCGCCCTTTATCCAGGAGGCGTCGCCGACTCTACTGGAGCCTCAGTTGGGGCAGCAACTCCTCCCGGGTGAAGCCCTCTTGCGTCCCGCTCCCAAGATCCTTGAGCGCGACGGTGCCCCGATCGATCTCGTCCGGCCCCAGCACCAACGCGTAGGGAATCCCGCGCTGGTTGGCGTACTTGAATTGTTTCCCGAGCGCGCCCGGCTCGCCCAACCACACCTCCACGGCCAGCCCTTGGCGCCGAAGGTCCGCCGCGAGCTTCAATGACGCGGAAGCTGTCTCCGCCGAGAAGATGGTGACCAACGCACGCACGGCGGCGCCCTGGCCCTTCAACATGCCGCGCTCCTCCATCACCACCAGGATGCGCTCGAGGCCGAGGGAGATGCCCACGGCCGGGACGTCACGCCCCGAGAACATGCCGATCAGCCCGTCGTACCGGCCCCCGGCGGCGACCGTACCGACACCGCCGTCGGTCAGCTTCACCTCGTAGACCGCACCCGTGTAGTACCCAAGTCCCCGCGCCAGGGTTCCGTCAAACGCAACGCGCGTCGCTCCCAAATCCCGCAGGTGCGCGAAAATGGCGCGCAGCTCTGCGATTGCAGCCGTCGCGCTTCCGGGGGCGATGAGATCCAACGCCGCCTCGACGGCGTCCAAGTCTGCGGGGGCCGCGAGGATGGTCCAGAGCCGGTCCACCGCCTCCGCCGGGATCCCACGCTCCAGCAGCTCCTTCGTCACGCCGTCCTTGCCGATCTTGTCCAGCTTGTCCACCGCGACCAACACCTCGGTCTCCCGGTCGGGCACCCCGGCGCCCAAGACCACGGCGCGGAGCAGCGCGCGGTGATTGACATACACCACGAAGTCGGAGAACCCAAGCCGCTCCAACACAAGGTGGGCCATCGCGATGCACTCGGCGTCACACACGAGCGACTTGCTCCCGACGATGTCGCCGTCACATTGGTAGAATTCCCGGAACCGTCCCTTCTGCGGGCGATCGGCTCGCCAGACCGGTTGGATTTGATACCGTTTGAACGGGAGCGGGAGCCCCTGGTTCATCGCCATGACCCGGGCCAGCGGCACGGTCAGGTCGTAGCGGAGCGCGAGATCGGCCTTGCCCTCGCGGCCGCCCTCGCCGCGCTCCAGGATCTTGAAGATCAGCTTGTCGCCCTCCTCGCCGTATTTTCCGGTCAGGGTCTCGACCCGCTCCATCGCGGGTGTTTCCAGCGGCCCAAACCCAAACGCGGTGTAGACTTCGCGGATGATTTGGATGACGTGCAACCGCGCATGCATCGCGGCGGGCAGCAGATCGCGGGTGCCTTTCGCGGCGAAGACCGGCATGGCTATTCGCCCGTCCCGAACATCTTGCCCAAGACAACGCGGTCCCCGGCGACCGCCGTGTGTTGCATGTAGAACAGGAGCCCGCGCTCCCCGCCGAGCTCCTCGCCGCCGCCCGCACGCCCGGGGCCCCCGTGCAACATCGACGGCAGCACCATCCCAGGGGGCGTGGCCATGTCTGCGATCTTGCTGCCACACACCAGCATGCGGCCGAGCCATGGGGCGGCGCCCGCGACGACCTCGCCGATCCAGGGCCGGTCGTCCGAGTAGAAGCTCGACACGAGGCTGCCCTTGCCCTGGCCGATGCCGGTGGCAGCAGAAAGAGCCGAGCCCTCGTAGGGGATGAGGCTCACGCACGGCCCGAAGACCTCGAGATCGTGGGTACAGGCGTTGGCCCCGACGATCACGGTGGGACGCACATAGTAGCCCTTGCCCTCGGGCACGTTTCGACCCGCGATGGCGTCCGGCCCACCCGCGGCGATGCGGTTTCCCTTCGCGAGCGAGACGATCCCGCTCCGCGCGTCCCGAAGCTGCGAGGCGGTGGAGACGGGACCCATCGTCACCCCATCGGTGGTGGGATCCCCGACCACGACGCTGGAGAGGGCATCGACCAACGCCTCTTCGAACGCGGCGAGGTGCGATTCGGGCAGGAATACCCGGCGGACCGCTGTGCACTTCTGCCCGGTCTTCTGGGTCATGTCCTGCACGATGTTCCGCAGCATCGTCGCCCACAGATCCCCGCCGATCTCGACGTCTGGGGCACATACGGCGGCGTTGAGGGAGTCGGCCTCGACGGTCACGCGCACGCCGTTGTGGGCGAACCCGGGGGTGTTGCGCAGCGCGGATCCCGTCGCGTTGGAGCCGGTGAACGCGAGGTGATCCTGCGGTCCAAGCTGGGGAAGCAGGTCGCCGGTGCTGCCACAGATCAGCTGGAGCGCATCCGTGGGCATACATCCGGCTTCCACCAGGAGCTGTACCGTCCGCCAGGTCAACAGAGCGGTGGCGGTGGCGGGCTTGGTGATCACGGGCACCCCCGCGAGGAAGCTGACGGCGACCTTCTCGTAGGTGCCCCACGCCGGGAAGTTGAAGGCGTTCACATGGACCGCCACGCCCGGCCGCGTGGTGTAGATGTGCTGACCGATGAACCTCGGGTTGCGGGCCAGCTGGATCGCGTCGCCATCGAGCAGGAACTTCCGGTCCCCAAGTCGGGCGCCCAATTGCTCGCCGTAGACCGCGTAGGCGGACAGCGTGCCGATGGCGCCGTCCACGTCGAACTTGGCGTCCCCACGGGTATTTCCACCGTTCTTCTGGGCGAGATCGAGCAGCTCCTCGCGGTTGGCGTGCAGCACCTTCGCCATCGCCTTCAGCACCCCCGCGCGCTCCGCGAAGGTCAGGGCCCGCAGCCCCGCGCCCGCAGCCCGAGCGTGGTCGAGCGCGGCCCCGAAGTCCACGCCCTGGCTCGAGGCCTCTGCGATGACCTCCTCCGTCGCCGGGTTCACGAGCGGGGCGGGGCTGCCGGACCCGGCGACCCAACGGCCAGACACATAGCTCTCGAGGCGGATCATCAGGGCTCCTTGCAAGGTTGCGTGCGGTCGGGCCGCTATCCGGACGCCCCCTTCGCGCCCAGTTTCTTGATAGCCCCCCGCGTGATCGACCCCCTGCCCTTCGCGCCGTACGGCATGGCTTTCCGTGTCGCGCTGCCGTTTGGCCTGCTCGCGGGGGTGCACCTTCCGGCCGGGCCCGACCCCGTTCCGCGCGCAGCGTTGGCCCGACTGCACCCGGACGAGCGGGACTTTGCCCGCACGCTCGGCGGCTACCGTCAGGTGCAGTTCGTCGGAGGGCGGTTGGCCCTCGGAGATCTGCTCGGGGAGCTGGGCCTCCGCCGCGGGGGCGTGCTGCCGAACAGCCACGGGGCGCCGGAGCTCGCGCCGGGCTTTGTCGCGAGCGTGTCGCACAAGCAGGATCTCGCCGTGGGGCTCGTCGCACGCGGTCACGGCGTCGGCATCGGCGTGGATCTGGAGGACACAGATCGGCACCGTCCCGGGGTCGCCGCCCGCGTGCTTCGGGCCGAGGAGCTTCGGGCTGTGGAGACCTTGCCCGCCGATCGCCAGTGGGTGGACACCGCGATCCGCTTCTCCGTCAAAGAGTCGGTGTACAAAGCGCTTCATCCGTTCCTGCTCCGGTACATCGGCTTCGGAGAGGTCGCGGTGTGGCCGGAGCCGGATGGCAACGATCGCGTGGAGCCATTCCTCCGGCCCGGCGAGGGCCCGTTCCGTTTTGAAGCGCGGCACTTGTGGATTGGTACCCGGGTTTTGTCGATCGTCCGGGTCCGGCCGGAGGGCGCTTGATCCACCTCATCACGGGCGGCGCGCGGTCGGGCAAGAGCACGTTCGCCCTGAACGAAGCCCTGCGCATCGCACCATCGGGCTTGATCGGGTTCATTGCCACTGCGACGGCGATGGATGGGGACATGGCCGAGCGGATCCGACGCCATCAGGCCGAGCGGGACCAGCGGTTCCTCACGCTGGAGGCGAGCGTCGATCTGGAGGTCGCGCTGGCGGATCCCCGGCCCGCGTTGTTCATCGTCGACTGCCTGACGCTGTGGTGCTCAAACCTGCTCTTTCTTGGGAGCAGTGGGCATTTTCTGGAGACGGAGCCGGACCAGCCCGGGTTCGAACTACGTGTCGGCGAGCTGCTGGCCACGTTGAAAGGTCTGGATCGGCCCGTGCTGCTGGTCACGAATGAAGTGGGCATGGGCATTGTGCCCGCCGACCGGGTCACCCGGACCTATCGGGACTGGCTTGGCCGGCTCAATCAGCGCGTGGCGAGCGTCTCCGACCGGGTCACGCTGCTGGTGTCGGGCATCCCGTTGGCGGTGAAGGGCCCGTCGAACCCGTGATGCGGGGGTTCTGGCTCGCGTGGGGGTTTTTGAGCCGACTGCCCGTGCCGGAGGTCATAGACGTTCAACCCGCCGATTTGGCCCGCGCGACACGGTGGTACCCGCTCGTGGGGTTGGCCGTTGGGGGTGTTCAAATCGCCGCGCTGACGTTGGGCAGCTGGGCGGTGAACCCGCTCTTTGGCGCGGTGCTGGCGGTGGCCGCCGGGGAGTGGTTCACGCGCGGGTTTCACCTGGACGGGTTCGCCGACTGCCTCGACGGGCTGTTGGTAAACGGCGATGCCGCTCGCAGGCTCGCCGTGATGAAGGATCCGCACGTCGGCGGGCTTGGGGCTGCGGGGGTTGCGCTGTGGGTGCTGTTGCGCGTTGCGAGCATCCTGGCGCTCGTCGAGAGCGGGCTCGTGATCCCGGCGATGTTGGCCGGCCCGGTCCTCGCTCGGGGTGTACTTGCCACGGATATCCTCACTTTCCCCTCAGCTTCCCCGACCGGACTGTACGCGACCTTGCGGGGCTCGGTGACCCGCTGGGATGCAGTGGTGGCCTGCTTCCTCGCCGTTCCGGCCTCCGCCGTGATCTGTGCGCTTTCCCCGGTCCGGGGTGGGCTCGCCGTCGGAGGCGTGGTGCTGCTGCCGTTCTTCTGGCATCGTGGCTGGGTCAAAAAGATCGGCGGCCTCAACGGCGATGTGGTGGGCGCGGGCGTGCAGATCCGCGAGCTGTGGGTGTGGGCTTGCCTCGGCTGATCACGACACCCGGTCCGCTCGTCGCTTCGGGCTCGCCGTTCCCGCGCGCTGGAAATGGCCCCTACCGATTGCTCAGCGTGGTGCAGGGCGCTGTGGTGCGCGGGTTCGAGCGGAGCCTGTCCGACCCCCGGGGGGCGCAGGAGGCCCGCCTCCGCGCGATGCTCTCGAACGCCCGCGCCACGCGCTTCGCCGAGGAGCACGCGCTGGATGGCTGGGAGACCCTGGCGAGTTTTCGGGAGCGGGTGCCTGTGCGTGCCCACGCGGATCTTGTGCCGTGGCTCGATCAGGTGGCGGCGGGCGGTCGGAGCGTGCTGGCCCGCGGCGAGGTCCGCCAGCTCGTCGAGACCAGCGGCACCACCGGGAGCCCGAAGCGCCTGCCGGTGAACGCGCCCTGGATCCAGAGCTGCAACGCCGCTCAGCGCCTGTGGATGCTGGGGCTCCTCCGCGACGATGAGCAGCTTGCCGGCGGGAAGGCCCTCTCCATCGTTTCCCCCGCCGAGCACGCCCGGTCGCCGGGGGGCATCCCCATCGGCAGCAACACCGGCCGCATCTTTCTCGACCAACCCTGGTGGATCCGGTGGCGGGCCGCGGTTCCCTACGCGGTCTGCGGGATTCGTGAACCGTCGATCCGCGCCTACACCCTGCTCCGCCATGCGCTCGGCAAGGACATCCGCTCCTGGACGACCGCGAACCCGTCCACAATCCTCACCTACGCGCGCCACATGGCCGCCTGGTGGGAGGATCTTCGCCAGGATGCCCGGGACGGCACGCTGCGCCGTGGCCCCGCGGCGGACCTTTCTCCGGTGGATCGGCTGCGGTTGGCTCGGGGGTTGGGGCGTGTCCGCTTGGGCGACGACCCCCGCCCGGCCATGGTGTGGCCGCTTCGCCGGATCAACTGTTGGACAGGCGGGTCCGCGGGGTTTTTCCTGGCCCGTTTGCCCGAGGCGCTGGGCCGGGATGTCCCGGTCCGCGAGGTCGGCATCCACGCGAGCGAGGGCGTGTTCGGCGTGTCTGTGGACGACGGGGATCCCGTCGCCTGGCTCGGTGGGCACCTGCTGGAGTTCCGCGGAAAGGACGGTGGCTTGCGCTTCGCTTGGGAGGTCACGACTGGAGAGGAGTACGAGCTGGTCGTGACGACGGAAGCGGGGCTCTGGCGCTACGATCTGGGAGATGTCGTGCGCGTGACGGGCTGGCTTGGTCAGGCGCCGCGGTTGGTATTTGTGCGGAAAGCGGGGAGTTTTCTGAACGCGACGGGGGAAAAGGTCACCGAATCGCACCTGCTCTCCGCTGCGCGCCTGGTTTTTCCCGCGGCGACCGGGGTGTGCGCTGCCACCGAGTGGTGTGATCCGCCGAGGATCGCGCTCTGGGTCGAAGGCCCTCTCGCTGTGGACGACGTCGCCCGATTTGACCGCGCGCTGTGCGCCGAGAACCTCGAATATGCCAGCAAGCGGGAGACCGGCCGACTCGCGCCCCCGACGGTGCTTCCGCTGTCCCCAGGCGCGCTGGCCAACCGACGGGCCGGACGCATCGCGGCGGGCGCACCGGAGGCGCAGGTCAAGGACCCGGTGATCGTGACTTGGGAGGAGGGGAAGCAGCTTGGCGCCCCGCGCTGACTCCGCTACACTTCACCGATGTCCACCCCCCGCTCCTCGATGATCCTCGGGCCCGGCCCGTTCAAGGCGAAGGACCTCCCAAGTGGCTCCAGCTACGAGCTGGATGATGGCCACCCGGTGCAGTGCATGCCCACAAAGTCCCGCGGCGGGGCCGCACAAGGGCTGGGCATCCAGGTCATCCGCACCGATCCGCTCGTCAAGCACGCGGGGGTCGAGGTCGGATTTGAGCTCGGGGAGGGCACGCTCCGGGCCCCTGACGTCGCGGTGCTGGCCTCGGCACCCGCGAACGCCTGGGCGAAAACCGCGCCGCCCCTCGCCATCGAGTACGCGGACACCGGCCAGGACGAGGAGGAGCTGGAGAAGAAGATCCTGGAGCTCTTGCAGGCGGGCACCCTCGCTGTCTGGGTCGTGCGCCTTCATCGCATCCGCCACGTGGAGGTTCACGTGCTCGGCCCGGACAAGCGGGTGACACACACCATCGCGCACGCGCACGAGGAGCTGACGCTTCCCGGTGTGCTCGGTCGTCCCGTGCCCGTCGCGGCGCTGTTCGATCCCGACGCAGCTGACCTCGCTACGTTCCAGAACCTCATCGCCAAGTTCGGCTTCACTCACCCCGACCAGGCCCGGGAGGAGGGCCGGGAGGAGGGCCGGGAGGAGGGCCGGGAGGAGGGCCGGGAGGAGGGCCGGATCGGGGCGCTCCGTGTCGCAGCCCGCGTCGTGCTCGGCGGGCGGGGCGTTCCGATCGACGAAGCG
>CANKNP010000081.1 GCA_947483545.1 Deltaproteobacteria bacterium
CGCTGTCGGTGTCGCCGCTGTCGGTGTCGCCGCTGTCGGTGTCGCCGCTGTCGGTGTCGCCGCTGTCGGTGTCGCCGCTGTCGGTGTCGCCGGTGTCACCGCTGGTGTCCGTCAAGTACGTGAACGTCGCCTCCGCGGTCTGCCCATCCTCGGTGACGAGCACGGTTGCGGGACCCACCTCGCCCGGCGGGGTGACGCAGACCAGCTCGGAGGCGGAGAGGTACGTGAGCGACGAGCACGCCGCGCCGCCGACCGTCGCCAGGCTGGCGTCCGTGTAGGAGCCGCCTGTGATCCGAACGGTCGTCCCCCCGCTCGCAGGACCGCTCTCGGGTTCCATCGCCGTGATGATCAGCGGGGCGTGCGGGCCGGAATCGTCAGCATCCACGTCGGTCGCGTGGAACTGGCCGGTCTGGCATCCGAACAGCAGGGGGAGGATCGAGACGAGTGCTTGGCGCGAAGTGCCAGCGGGGGGATGTGCGGCTCGCTTCATCGGGGGTACGCTCCAGGTCACCGACTATCCCTGATCGCGGAGTTGCCCTATGCCCACGCGCCCCTCGCCCTTCCGTTCGCCCCTCGCGGTCGCCGATTCTCCCGCCCCGCGAGGGCGCGGGCCGGGCGCATCGGCCAGTGTTGGCGAAGAACGCCCGCATCCGCGGGCTTGTGTTCGCGCCCTCTCGGTCGGGTCCGGCGCTACCGCGCCGTTCCCGCCCGGGACGCAAACACGGGAGCCAGCTTTGAAGGCGCGCACTTCGTGGCGCCGTCAAAGCTGGCTCCTCGCCCGGGTGGTCGCGGCCAGTTTGCTCCTCGGCTGTCCCCACAAAGAGCCGGAGGGCGAGTCCTGCACCCCCGTCGAGGCGGGCGAGTGGGGTGGCGGGATTGCGTTCGTCGAGGGGACCGACGATTGGGGTTTGGCGGATGTCCGGGGGGTCCACTACGCGGCGGGGGATCTCGACGGCGATGGCTACCCCGATCTGATCGTCACGGAGGGCACAACCAACACACGTGACAGCTACCCCGACACACGGATTCGTTACGTGATGATGAACCGCGCCGATGGGGACCGCCGCACCTTTGTGGACGAGACCGAGAGTAGCGGGTTGCTCGCCGCCCGGGATGGGAACACGACCGGGACCTCCCACAACTTCTACATCGAGGGCGACGTCGATGGGGATGGCGACCTCGACCTTTTCGCCGGCCGCTACTACGACACCGGGACGGATGACGCCACCGGGGATTGCTCCGAGATCTACCTGAACAATGGCGTCGGTCATTTCACGCTGGCAGCGACGAGCGATGTGTGCATCGCCGAGGGCTACCCCACGAGCGCGGCGGCGTTCACGGACTTCGACGCCGATGGGGTGCTCGACCTGTGGGTGACCGGCTGGTATGTCGCCTATGGCACGAGCTACGAGGCGGGGCAGGCCCAACTCTACCGAGGCAACGGCGATGGCACGTTCACAGTGGTGACCGAGGATGTCGGGCTCAAGTTGAAGAAGGGCCTGAGCACGTCGGACTACCTTGAGCGCGACGTGCGGCGACCCAGCTACGGCGCCACCGCGTGTGACGTGAACGGGGACATGCTGCCGGACCTGATCTCCTCCAACTACGGGCGGGCGTGGAACCACCTCTGGCGAAATGACGGGGGCACGTTCGTCGAGACCGGGGAAGAAGCCCACTTTGATGCCGACACCAACCTCGACTACTCCGACAATCTCATGTATGTCTGCTACTGCGAGACAAATGCGTGCAGCGTGGAGCCGAGCGAGTCGTGCGGTGGCTCGTTTCCAGACTATTATTGGACCGTGGGGTATGACGATCAGCCGGCTAGACTTGGCGGAAATTCGTTCACCACCGTGTGCGCCGACATCGACAACGATGGCGACAACGACCTGTACACCGCGGAGATCGCGCACATGTGGGCGGGCGAGTCCGCGGACCGGACGGAGCTGTTGCTCAACGATGGCACGGGTATTTTCGAGCGGATGAACAACGACGACAACGGGCTGGCCCGCAAGCGCTCTCAGATGGGGGATTGGAACGAGGGGGATCTCTTTGCGGGATTCCTGGACTTTGACAATGACGGTTGGCGTGACATCCTGCTGGTCACCTCCGACTACGAGGACACCCACCTGTGGTTCTGGCGGCAGACCTCGGCTGGCCAATTTGAGGAGGTGTCCGACGAGACCGGCATGAACCAGGAGTGGCCCAGCGGGTTGGCCATCGCCGATTTTGACCTCGACGGGGATCTCGACGTCGTGACCGGCTCCTCCACGGCGCGCACGGGCACCCCCTGGACCGAGCACAACACGCACCTCTACGAGAACCAACAGGGCGGGAACTACGTCCGCTTCGTGGGGTTGCCCATTGGCAGCCGCGTCGAGATCGAGGCCGGCGGGCAGTACCAGATGGCCGAGGTCAATGGCGGCTACGGGACCTTCGGCATCGTGAGCGACACCGTCGCTCAGTTCGGCTTGGCGGATGTGTGCATGGTGGACACGGTGACGGTCACCTTGCCGGGGGGAGAAGCCCACAGTTTTGAGAACAAGGCCGGAAACCAGGCGGTGCAGTTGACGTGGTAGGCGTTCAAGGCGCGGCGACGGTCACCGACGCGCCATCCGAGAGCGCCTCGTTGCCGCGCACCACCACAGCATCCCCGGCGGTGAGCGCGCCATCGACCACGAGGGTCTCCCCCAGGTCCCACCGCAACGTCACCGGCACTTTGACCGCCTTTCCTTCCCGGGCCACGAACACCGCGCCTTGAAGCCAGGCATCTCGTGGAATGGAGAGCGCGTCCTCGGCCTGCCCGACGATCACCCGGGCGGGTACGACCGACCCGGGGAGCAGCCAGTCCGGCGGGTCCACCACGACCACCCGCACGCGCTGGGTCCGCGCAGACGTGAGCCCCGGGACGACGCCCCCCACCACGCCGTTCACGACCTGCGGGGGCGCCCCGAGCGTGACGGTCTGGCCCTCCGCGGCCCCTGCAACGGGCAGGTCCATCATCACCTCCACGTCCCCGCGCCCCAGGATCGTGACCAGCGGCGTGCCTGCCGCCACCCGCTGCCCCCGAACCGCCTGCAGCTCCCGCACGACGCCGTCGAACGGCGCCAGGACGCGAGCGCGCTGTACGTCCAAGGCGGCGCCGGCGGCGTTGGCCTCCGCGGCCTTCACGTCTGCCTCGGCGGCCAGCACGGAGGCGTCGGCCTCCCGCACGTCGAGCCGGGCGATCTCGGCCTCCGTCCCGGAGACAGCGCCCCCCGCCTCAGCGGCGACGGTCAACACCCCCGAAGACCGCAGCATCACGCGCTCCCGGGAGACCTTCCGGGTCTCGAGCGCAGCCCGGGCCTGCGCCAGCCGGGCCGCAGCGGTCTGACTGGCGAGCCGGACCGGCTGGTCATCGAACTGCACAAGGAGATCGCCGCGTTTTACGACTGCCCCCATCCTGCCCGGCACCAGCGCGATGGCACCTGAGATCTCGGCGCCGAGCCGCGCCTCGACAGGCTGTTGCACCTCACCCGTGGCCTCCAGCACGTTTTCGGTCCGTCCTTGGGTCACCAGCACAGTGAGCACCGGGACGGAGCTCGACCGGGGTGCTGGGGGCCCCCCCGTACACGCCCATAGTCCGAGCGCGGCGACGATCACGAGGGACATCAAAACTGCCGTACGAGCTGCAACCGGCCGTCGTACAGGCGGCGAATGTCGTCGATGCCGTACCGCATCATCACCATGCGGTCAAAGCCCATTCCGAAGGCGAAGCCCTGCCATTCGTTTGGATCAAGCCCACAATCTTGCAGCACCTTCGGGTGGACGAGGCCGCCCGGGATGAGCTCGATGAACCCGCTCCCCTTGCAGATCGAGCAGCCAGACCCTTCGCAGAACACACACTGCACATCGAGATCCAAGCCGGGCTCGACGAACGGGTAGAACGCGGGCCGAAAGCGGGTCAGCACCTTGCGGCCCATGAGCCGGGCGACGAGCGTCTCCAGCGTGTGCTTGAGGTGTGCGATGCTCACGTGCCGGTCGATGAGCAGGCCTTCCACCTGATTGAAGCTGGCGTGATGTGTGGCGTCGATCGTCTCGTTCCGAAACACACGCCCCGGCGCGATGATCCGGATCGGGGGCGTCCGGGTCTGCATTGCGCGGACCTGCACGCTCGACGTGTGCGTCCTCGGGATCTCGCGCCGGTCGGTGTAGAACGTGTCCCAAACGTCTCGCGCGGGGTGGTCCTTCGGGATGTTCAGCGCGTCGAAGTTGTGGAACTCGTCCTCGATCTCGGGCCCGGTCGCGACTTCGAAGCCAAGGCCGGTGAAGTGATCGATGACCTCTTCGAGCAGCAGCGTGATCGGGTGAAGGCGACCGGCGGGGCGGGCCCCCGAGGGTGCCGTGACGTCCAACCAACCCGCGCGAAGGGCCTCCACCTCCGCGGCTTCGTCCAACGCCGACTTTCGGCCCTCCCAGGCCGCTTCTGCCGCCTGCTTCAGCGTGTGAATCGCTGCCCCTTGGGCCGCGCGCTGGTCGGGGGCGACCGCGCCCAGGCCCTTCAACAGCGTGGTGATCTCTCCTTTCTTGCCGAGCCAGCGGAGCCGGAAGGCCTCCAGCTGGGCGAGGTCCGGACAAGCGGCGGCCTCCGCTGCGAGCGTCTCGACCTCGGGGAGCCCGCTCATCAGCCCTTCTTCGCCAGCTCGGCGTCGATGATCAGCTTGAACTTCTCATAAGGCTGGGCGCCGTTCAGGAAGATCCCGTTGATGAAGAACGCCGGGGTACCGGAGACCCCCACCGCCGCGCCGTCCTGCTGGTCCTTGCGGATCTCCGCCTCAACGGCGGGATCCTTGCGGCACAACTCCCACTTCTCGGTGTTGACCAGCGCGTCCTGCGCGGCCTTCTGAAAGTCCGCCTCGGTGAGCGCCTTCTGGTTCTTCATGAACGCATCGTGGAACACCCAGTATTTTTCGGTGCTCTGGGCGTTGGCGCAATTCGCGGCGACCGCGGCCGGGATGGCGTTCTCGTGGAAGCCGAGCGGGAAGTCCCGAAAGACGAAGCGAACCTTGCCCTGGTAGTCGGCGAGCACCTTCTTGGTCGTCTCGTTGGCGGATCCGCAGTACGGGCACTGGAACTCGGCAAATTGAATCACGGTTACCGCCGCGTCGGGTGCGCCCTCGCTCGGGTCGTCGTCGGCCGAGACCGGGATCCGGGGCATGTCGGGGAACGGGAGCGTCACGTTGACCCCGTACTGGACGCGCAGGTCCGCCATGTAGGAGGCGTATCGTTCGCCCTGCTTCTTCTGTGTCACGGCCCGATCCACGTCCGGACGAACCTCTTCCAGGGGCCGGCCCCGGAACTTGCGGGCGAGCGCGGCGTAGGCCTCTTGGATCTCGGGCTCGGTGTTGCTGGCGACCTTCTCCTCCACTTCCTTCTTCATCAGCTCTTCCAGCGAGAGCTTCCGCTTGCCCGCTTCCAATTCCGCGATCGCCTTGTTCACCTTCTCCTCGACCGCGTTCATCTCCGTGTCGTACCGATTGGCAAGGTACTCCCCTTCCATCTGCAGGAGTTGGATGTCGATGTCCACCTTTGCAGCCTCATAGTTCAGCGATCCGCCGTTCCACGAGGCCACGACGGTCGCCCCGTCCGCCCCCTGTGGGGCTGTAAGCGGCGCCGGCGCGGGGCCAGCCGCCGCCGCGACCCCTGTGGTGGCGGTCGACGTGCTGGGCTCACAGGCGGCGAGCGCGAGGAGGGCGAGGAGGGACAGACGCATGGGGGCTCCAAAGGGCGGGGCGGCGTAACCGGAGCTAGGCCCCAGCGCGACGGCGTCAAGCGCGCGTCACCGGGTTACCCGCCGGCCCCCGGAGTTGCCCGTGACCCCCAAGCTCAAGGTTCTGCTCGCTGTTGTCTGGTCCAGCCTTGCGCTGGATCAAGGTACCAAGTTCTGGGTGATTCAGAACCTTTGCTCCCCGACCGCTGAGAACAAGTTGTGCTGGGGGATGGCGCAGGAGACGGCGAGCGCGCCCGACGCCGGCCGCGTCGTGGTGATCCAGAGCTGGGTGGAGTTTGTTCACGCCGAGAACAAGGGCGCGGCCTGGAGCACCCTCGCGGACTCCCCGTACCGCCTCTGGGTGTTCGCTGCCTTCACGATCATCGCGGTGGTGGCGCTGTTGCAGATGTTCCGGACGCTCGAGCCAGACGAGCGGCTCCGCGCGGCCTCGACCGGTCTCATTTTGTCAGGAGCTCTGGGCAACGCCATCGATCGGACCTGGAAGGGGAGCGTGACCGACTTCATCAAGGTGTTCGCTGGCGAAGGCGACGCTCGGCGGTGGTGTATGGAGCACTTCGGTACGAACGTCTGGCCGATCTGGAACGTCGCAGATGCGTGCATCGTCGCGGGCGTCATCCTGTTCGGCTTGGAGGCCTTTCTCCAGCGGGACAAGGCGCCGTCAGACCACGAGGAGGTCGGCCGCGACCCGATGAAGGCACCTGAGAATGTCCAGTCGGGCTGATCCCTGGCCCTTGATAGACCCGCCCCCGAAGGAGATCCTGTGCGATACCGCGTGACGCTGCTTGAAGGCGATGGCATTGGGCCCGAGGTGACCGGCGCCACCCGAGAGGTCCTGGCCGCCGCCGGGGCGCCGATTGAATGGGAGCTTGCGCCCGCCGGCGGCGAGGCCATGGAGCGGTTCGGCGAGCCGATGCCCGCGGTCACGCTTGACTCGATCCGTCGGAACCGCCTCGGGCTCAAGGGCCCGTTGATGACGCCCAAGGGCAAGGGTTTTCGCTCCGCGAACGTCGCGCTTCGCCAGGCGTTGGACCTGTTCGTCGGCCTGCGCCCTGTCCGCACCTTGCCGAACGTCCCCGGCGCCTTTCCCGGCGTGGATCTTGTGCTGTTCCGCGAGAACACCGAGGATCTCTATGCGGGGATCGAGCACGAGGTCACTCCCGGCACCGTCGTTTCGGTCAAGACCAGCACGGACCGCGCGGGGGAGCGCATTGCGCGCTGGGCGTTCGAGTACATGCGCTACCGGGGGCGTCGGACGATTCACTGTTGCCACAAGGCCAACATCAATCCGCTCTCGGATGGCGCTTTCTTAGGGGCTTTCCGACGCGTCGGCGCCGAATATCCCTACATCCAACAGAAGGACATCGGGGTGGACTCCCTGTCGTTGCTTTTGCCGCTCGATCCCTCCCAGTTCGACGTTCTCCTCCTTCAGAACCTGTCCGGCGACATCCTGTCGGATCTGTGTGCAGGGCTCGCGGGCGGTCTCGGGGTGGTCCCCGGCGCCAACATTGGGACCCACGCCGCTGTGTTTGAAGCCGTGCACGGCACCGCCCCGGACATCGCCGGTCAGGGGAAGGCCAACCCGCTGGCCGTGCTACTCTCGGCGAACATGCTGCTTGAATACGTAGGAGAGTGGGGGATCGCCAAGCGTATCGAGCAAGCCGTCTGGGCCGTGCTGGCCGATGGTACCCACCTGACGGGGGACCTCGGCGGCAAGGCCGGCACGGCGGAATTCACCCAAGCGATCATCGACCGTCTCCCCCGGAGTTAGCCGTGCCCCTTGTCACCCTGATTGAAGGCGATGGCGTTGGACCCCAGGTCGCGTCGGTGGTCCGTGATGTGCTGGACGCGCTTCATGCGCCGATTACGTGGGAGGTCCAGGACGGCCATGACGTCGAGGCTGCGGTCGCCTCGATCAAGCGCACCGGGCTCGCACTGAAGGGCAAGGTCAACGCGCGGCCGGTGGTGGGACAAGCGCCCTACACCGTGCGTTTTCGTCGGTCGCTCGGCGTGGAAATCCTAGAACGCCACGTGCACAATCTCCGGGGTTTGCCCGCCCGCGCGACGGGCATCGACATCATGGTCGTTCGCGAGGCGACGGAGGACATCTACGCGGGCTTCGAACACCAGGTCACCCCTGGCGTGTACGAGAGCATCAAGGTCACGACGCGCGCCGCGTGCGAGCGTGTGCACCGTCATGCGTTCGAATGGGCCAGGGCCAACGGGCGCAAGCGCGTGACCACGGTGCACAAGGCCAACATCATGAAGAAGGCGGACGGCATGTTTCTCGCCGTCGGTCAGGCCATGGCCGGCGAGTATCCGGAGCTGAAGCACGACGACGTGATTGTGGACGCCCTCTGCATGCAGTTGGTGCGTCGGCCCCAGGCGTTCGACGTCCTGGTGTGCGGAAACCTCTTCGGCGACATCGTCAGCGACTGTGCAGCCGGGATGACGGGCGGGCTCGCGGTGGCCACGGCCATCGGGCGCGGTCCCGGCATCACGCTGTTCGAGAACACCCATTCCACGACCATTGATGTCGTCGGCGAGGACGGCGCCACACCCTACCCGCACCTCGGGTTGGCCTGCGATCTGCTGCGTCACGTTGGCGAGGCCGAGCTAGCGCGCCGGCTGCGTCACGCGTGCGAGGAGGCCCTCATGGCCGGCCTCATTCCCCTCGACGGCGGTGGCTCCGCCACGTGCTCTGCGATCCGGGACGCGGTGATCGCCGGGCTGTGACTCTCATGAGAGGACGAGCGGCCCGCGTTTACTCTCATGAGAGGACGAGCGCGCAGCCGCGGCCCCCCCCGGCATATACGGCGCCCGTGAACCGAACCCCCGCTGCTGTCCCCGTGATCCTGGCCCTGCTGTCGCTCACGTTGGCGGCGGGTGCGAACGCCACGTCCATCCCCGTCCCGCCGGATGTCGTGCTCGGCGCGCTCTCGGACGCGCTGGGTGCGCTCCAATTGGACACGGCTGGCGACCCCGACGCACCCTATTTCACCGCCCTGGCGATGACGGAGGAGACGTCGGTGGTGCTCCAAGGCACGCACGGGACCTGGGCGGGTGACCAGCACAGTCACCATCGGGTGGGCGACGTGGACCTGCGGGTCGGGTCCATGACGCTGGACAACACGCACAAGCTGAGGGACGCCGGTTGGTTTGAGCGCAATGATCGCCCGGATATTCGTCCCGCGCTGACTGATAACCGGACGGTGATCACCCAAGCCTACCTCCGCGGCTTGGACGACGCCTGGCGCTCGGCCAAGCGCCAGTTGATCAAGATCCGCTCCAACGATGCGGTCAAGGTGATGCGCGAGGATCAGAGCGCGGATTTCTCGGCCTACACGCCGGTGCAGGTGCGGGACCCCGTGCCCGCCGCCCCGCTGGACGAGGCCGCCTGGCGCAAGATCGTCACGGATCTATCCGTGATCTACTTGAACTATGCGGACATCAACGACAGCGGCGTCCAACTCACGGCGGAGACGACCCGCCGCTGGCTGGTGACCTCGGAGGGCACGCGCATCGCGGACGGCGGCCAGCATTACCGGTTCTCCACGTGGGGCAGCGCCATTGCAGCGGACGGCATGGAGCTACAGGCCTACAACTACCTGGACGTGAGCGCCCTCGAACACCTTCCCGACCTCGCGGCGTTGCAGGCGATGACTCGGGAGACGGCCGAGCAGCTTGTAGCGCTTCGGCGGGCGCCGATCGTGGACCCCTACAGCGGGCCGGCGATCCTGCGGGGGCGGGCCGCCGGAGTGTTCTTCCACGAGATTTTTGGCCACCGCGTGGAGGGGCACCGACAGAAAGATGAGGATGAAGGCCAGACATTCACCGCTCGGGTGAACCAGCGGATCCTGCCCGATTTCTTGAGCGTCGCCGACGATCCCACGATTGCGCAGCGCGGCGGCGTGGACTTGAACGGCACCTATCGGTGGGATGACGAGGGGGTACCTGCGCAGCGCGTAGCGCTCGTGGACGCCGGGATCTTGAAGAACTTCCTGATGTCGCGGTCTCCGATTGAGAACTTTCCGACCTCCAACGGCCACGGCCGCCGGCAGCCGGGCATGGGGGTTGTGCCGCGCCAGGGGAACCTGATGGTCGAGGCCAGCCGCACGGTTCCCTACGAGCAGCTCCGGAAGATGCTGGTGGAGGAGGTCAAACGTCAGAAGAAGCCGTTCGGACTCATCTTTGACGACATCTCGGGCGGCTTCACCTTCACCGGTCGGAGCGAGCCCAATGCGTTCGCGGTGCAGCCCGTGATGGTCTGGCGTGTGTACACGGACGGTCGTCCGGATGAGCTGGTCCGCGGCGTCGATATGATCGGCACGCCCCTCACCACGTTTGAGCGGATCCTCGCGGCGGCCGACGACGTCGATATTTTCAATGGTGTGTGTGGTGCCGAGAGCGGCTGGGTCCCCGTGAGCGCCAGCTCTCCGAGCCTGCTCATCGGAGAGGTGGAGGTTCAACGCCGACAGAAGGGCAACGATCGGCCGCCGATCCTGCCGCCTCCTTCTTGACACTCACACGTCCAACACCTGCACGGTGTTCATCCGCTCCATGATCTCGCGGAAGCGCGGCTTGGCGTCCTTGCCCATCAGATCGGCCATGACCTGATCGGTGGCGGTCCGCTGGCCCTCGCCGATGATCACGCGCAGCAGCCGACGCTTCTTGGGGTCCAGCGTGGTCTCGTACAGCGTCTTGGGCGGCATCTCGCCAAGACCCTTGAACCGCGTGATCTCGGGCGTGCTCCGCGGCGGCAGCTTCTTGATCACCTTGTCTCGCGCGGCTTCGTCGGCGGCCCACCACGTCTGTTGGCCCACGTCGATTCGGTAGAGGGGTGGCTGCGCCAGGTAGATGTGGCCCGCGTCGATCAGCCGCGTCATGTGCCTGTAGAAGAACGCCAGCAGCAACGTCGCGATGTGGTGACCATCGCTGTCCGCGTCCATCAGCAGGATGATGCGGCCGTACCTTAGCTTGGACAGATCCATGTCTTTGCCGATCCCACAACCCAAGGCCTGGACCACGTTTCGCAGCTCCTCGTGCTCCATCACCTTGGCGAGGCCCGCGGCTTCGGTGTTCAGCACTTTTCCGCGCAGCGGCAGGATCGCCTGGAATTCACGGTCACGGCCTTGTTTGGCCGAGCCGCCGGCCGAGTCCCCTTCGACGATGAACAGCTCCGCGACATCGCCATCCGACGAGGAGCAGTCCGCCAGCTTGCCAGGGAGATTCAGACGATTGTTCACCGGCGACTTGCGCCGCACCTGGTCTTCCGCCGTCCGGCTCGCGATGCGCGCCCGCGCCGCTTGAATCACCCGGTTTACGATGGTGTCCGCGCCGGTGCGGTTCTGGTTCAGCCAGTGCTCCAGCGCCTGCCGGATCGCCTGATCCACGACCGCCTTGACCTCGGGGTTGTTCAACTTCTCCTTGGTTTGGCCTTGGAACTGTGGTTCAGCGACGAACACCGACGTGATGCACACCACCCCCTCACGAATATCCTCCGCGGTGAGCACAATCCCGCGCGGCGCCAGCGCATGCGTCTCGATGTAGCTGCGTATGGCCTTGTTGATCGCGTCCCGGGCGCCTGCTTCGTGCGTTCCACCCGAGGGGTTCGGCACCCCGTTGGCGAACGACGCGAACCGTTCCCGATTGCCGTCGGTCCACGCCAACACACACTGCACGCGCACCGTGTTCTCTTTGTCCGTTCCGGCCAGCGCGACGGCCTCTTTGTCCACGATGAACGGCTCGCTGTGGACCACCCGCCGATCATCCTTCTTGCACAGCAGCGCCAGATAGTCCCGCAGCCCGCCGTCGAATCGGAACTCCAGGTTTTCGCCCTTGACTTCATCTTTGAGGACGATGCGGAGCCCTTTGTGGATGTAGGCGGTGACCTCGATGCGGTCGCGCACGGTCTCGGCGTCAAATCCAAGCGGGCCGAAGATCTCCGGGTCGGGCCGAAATCGGATGGTCGTTCCGGTGCCGCGGGCTTCATTTCCGCGGACGAGCGGCCCGGTGGGACGCCCGCGCTTGTACGTCTGGCGGTGGTCGAAGCCCCCGCGCCGAACCACCGCGGTCAATTCCTCTGACAGCGCGTTCACCACGCTGGATCCCACCCCGTGCAGCCCGCCGGCGGTCCGGTACGACTTACCGTCAAACTTTCCGCCCGAGTGAAGCGTACACAGGATCAGCTCCAGCGCGGGCTTCTTGTGGATGGGGTGCATGTCGATTGGGATCCCACGCCCATTGTCCTGCACGCTCGCGCTCCGGCCATCCGCATGCAGCGTGACGGTCACCGTGGTGGCGTGGCCGTTCATCGCCTCGTCTACGGAATTATCGACCAATTCCCACAGCAGGTGGTGAAAACCATCGGTGCCGGTGCCGCCGATGTACATGCCTGGACGCTTCCGGACGGGCTCAAGGCCCTCCAGAACGGTGATCGCGCTCGCGTTGTATTCAGCGGCTGGGGGTGCCATCAGCTCTCCTCACCTGGAACGGCGGACTTACCCAACCGGATGTCTGGAACACGCTTCCACAGCGCAAAATGGCCCCGTTTGAACAGGCTCCGGCCCTTGGCCCCCCGTTTCCCGCCGTAGCGGGCCGCCGTCACAACCTCTTCGCGGCCGAGCGCCGTCAGCACCGTCGGGCCGAACTTGGGATCACTCGACGGCTCCACCGCGAACACGCTGTCGGCGGGATCCAGGCTGATCGCGACCAACCCTTTTCCAGCCGCCTTGATCGTGCCCACTTCGGCCATGGGGAATACCAAGACATTTCCCATCGTCGAGGCAATACAGACGTGCTCGTTCCCCGGACTGACCCACGCGTTGATCAGGCTGTCCGGTGCGGTCTGCCCATCCGGCTCTTCCAGCCGCATGAACTTCCGCCCGTTCTTGGTCGAGACCTCAGCGAACAAGGCGAGACCGAGCCGAGCGATCCGGCCCTTGGCGCTCACCCCCACAAGGTGCGGGAGCGGGGGGTCGTCCGTGCCCAAGGCGACGCTGCCATCCGGCGCGGGGAGCTGGCGAAGGTCGTGGGAGATCAGCGCGATCACGCGCTCGCCGTTCCCGAACGCGAAGGTCTTCTGCACGGGTTCGCCATGGCCGGTCGTCGGCGGGATGGCGTCCACCCGAAGCGTGTAGGCAGCACCCACGTTGGTCAGCAGTGTCAGCGTGCTCACCGTGGAGGCGCGAAAGGCCCAACTGACGCTGTCGCCCTCGCGAACGCGGACCTTGTCGATGCCTGTGAGCGAGCCCTGGCGCTTGATGTAGCCATCCTTCGTGAGGACGACGATCGTGTCCTCCTGCACGATGTAGGCGTCCTCGGAGTAGGTCGGCTCGGGGGTCGCGTTGGCGATGACGGTGCGGCGGGCCACACCGTGCTGCTTGCGGATATCGACAAGCTCGTCGCGCACCACCTGCCAGAGCGCGACCTGTGAGGAGAGGATGGCGCCCAACTTGGCCGCTTCGGCTTGCTTTTGGGCCAACTCTTCCATGATCAGGTTGATCTCGAGCCGGGCGAGTCGGTACAGTCGCAGCTCCAGGATCGCGTCCACCTGCTCGTCCGAGAGCCCAAACCGCGCCATCAGCCGCTCGGCGGCGTCCCGCTTTCCCTCGCTCGCCCGGATGATCTTGATCACCTCGTCGAGGATGGGGAACACACGTGCGTAGCCCTCCAAAATATGGATGCGTTTCTGCAGCTCCGCCACGTCGAACGCGGTGCGTTTGCGCACGGTCTCGCAACGAAACTCCAGCCAGAACCGGAGTACCTCGCGCAAGTTCAGGCGCTCCGGGCGCCCGATATCCGGGTTCTCGGTGGGCGTGAGCACGGTGATGTTCACATGGAACAGCTCGGCGATGTCCGTTTGTTTGTACAGCCAGGCCATCGCGGGCTCCGCATCCTCGGGCGCGCGAAGCTCCAAGACAACCCGGACCTCGTCCGTCGACTCGTCTCGGACGTCGGTCAACTGCGGGAGTTTGCGCTCCCGAATCGCGGCGCCCACCGACTCGACCCACTTCGCCTTGTTCACCGCGTAGGGCACCGACTTGATGATGATGTGGTGCTTTCGCCCCTTCTGCTCGCGCTCCCACGTCCCACGCACCCGCACGGTGCCTTTCCCGGTGCTGTACATCTCCAGCAATTCGTCCGCCCCCGAGGTGATCTCCCCTCCCGTCGGAAAGTCTGGACCTTTCACCTTTTTCGCGAGCTCCTCCACCGACGCTTCCGGCCGGTCGATGAGCAACAGACATGCGTCGATCACCTCGCGCAGGTTGTGCGGCGGGATCTTCGTGGCCATGCCGACTGCGATGCCTTCGACGCCGTTCACCAGCACGTTCGGGAACTGTGCGGGGAGCAGCACCGGCTCTGTGTGTTGGCCGTCGTACGTTGCGCGGAACGGCACCGTCTGTTGCTTCAGTTCGGTGAGCAATTCCATCGCGATGGGCCGCAGCCGCACCTCGGTGTAGCGCATCGCCGCGGCATTGTCGCCGTCGATACTTCCAAAGTTGCCCTGGCCGTCCACCAGCGGGTGCAGCAGCGCAAAGTCCTGCGCCATCCGGACCATCGCCTCATAGATCGCGCTGTCGCCGTGCGGATGGTACTTCGCCATGACCTCGCCCACGACCGCGGCAGACTTGCGATAGCGCGCATCCGGCGTGAGCTTGAGGTTGTGGTACATCGCGTACAGGATGCGCCGCTGCACGGGCTTGAGGCCATCGCGCACGTCGGGCAGCGCCCGGGAGGTGATCACCGAGAGCGCGTAGGTGATGTAGCGCTCGCGGACCGCGTCGTTGAGCGGGATCGTCGTGGGGTCCATGGGGGACCGGGGCGGGAGGAAACGGGAGCCCGGGCGGAGCCCGAGCGGGAGGGGCGGCCGCTATATCGCGGGGCGGCGCCAGCGGGGGCCAGCCCGGGCGCTGGACAAACAACACCGTCCTAAGCCCATAGAAGTGCTTGACTTGGGGCCGGGCTGGCCCCTAACCGCACCGTTCCAGGTGGAAGGCGGCGGGGGAACGGTGCAAAGAGACCCCCGGGCCGCGAGCGAGGTTCGCCGAGCGCGCGGATCGGCGGCGCGGATCCCACTACTCCTCCGGGTTGATCCCCAAGGCTCGCAGCTTGGCCGCCATGGCCTCGGCGCGGGCTTCGGCCTTCTCGCGCTCGCCCTCTGCCTTGGCGCGGTCTTCCTCTGCCTTCCGCGCGTCATCGACCAGCTCCTGGTAGAACCGCAGGGGCTTGCCATCGGGTCCGAAGACGTCCAGGGTCGTCTCCGCCGGCTGAAACCGGATCCCCATGCGGGGGCTCACCCAGCCGTTGGTAGCGTCGATCTCGACGAGCGCCCCGTTGGCGTTCCGCTCATGCACAACGAACTCGTTGTCCTCTGGATCGTAGGTGATGAACTCCTCCACGCCGAGCTTGTCGTAGAGCGTCAGTTTGCGCGCCCGCTCCGGCCATTTATTGCCGGGCGACCAGACCTCCAGGATCACCTGCGGGATCACGCCGCCCTCCTCCCAGGTCAGGTAGGAGCCTCGGTGGCCTCGAGGCCGTCCGAACGCCACCAAAACGTCAGGACCGATGCGCTGCTTCGGGTCGCCCTGGACGTAGTACCAGAGCACGTTGCCTGCGACGAAAGCATCGGGGCAGTGGGCCTCCACGCCGCCCTTGAAACGCACGATCCATTCATATTGACGGGTGTTGTCGGACATCGGCTCGCCGTCGCTGCAGGGGTAGACCACAGGGGACGCCGGGCTCGGGGGGCTGGTGAAGCTGGGGGCGGTGGACATTGGCGTAGCTTACCGCGTGCGGCCGCCGGGTGTGAAGCGGCGTTCCACGGCCCGGGTCGGCGGCACGACAAGGGAAGCGAGCCGCCCCAACGCCGGAGTACCCGCGTTGGGGGCCCCGGCAACTCGGGAATCCTCTGGCGGTCGTCGCTAAGGCCAATGCCGGTCACTTCGCGAAGTTCGTAGCGTCTGCGCTTGGCCATTAGCCGTTGGCGGTTAGCTCCTGGGGGAACGCGCCGAGCACGTTGTTGACCTCGTTGATGCGGGCAGTGAGGCTGTACCGCTCCTCTGGCGGGAAGGTCCGCGTCGCGCGGTAGATGCCAAGGCCGAGCTGGAGAGCCTGTCTGCCAGCGCGCCAAGTCTCTGAAGTCGCGCATAGCGGCCTCTGAGCTGCCTAATGGCCAACAGCTAACGGCTAACAGCTCGCCCCGGAA
>CANKNP010000082.1 GCA_947483545.1 Deltaproteobacteria bacterium
CGTTCCTGATCACCGAGGGCGTGATGCCATCGAATGTCGGGATCGGGTACGTGCTGCGGCGGATCATGCGCCGGGCCATCCGGTATGGCGTGACCATCGGTTTGAAGCCCGGCTTTTTCACCGAGACCGTGGACGCGGTCGTCCAACACTACGGCGGCGCGTACCCCGAGCTGGTCGAGCGCTCCGGCTTCGTTCGCGACGTGACCCACAGCGAGGAGCAGCGGTTCGCCGCGACGCTTGGGCGTGGGCTCGTTGTCTTGGAGAAGGAGCTCGACGCCAGCCCGACGTTGGTGCGGGGCGCGGCGGCGTTCCAGCTCTCGGACACCTACGGCTTCCCGCTCGATCTCACCCAGATGATCGCCGCGGAGCGTGGCGCGGACGTGGACGAGGAGGGCTTCAAGCTCCTGCTCGCTGAGCAGAAGGAGAAGGGCCGCCAGGCTTGGAAAGGCGCCGGGGGCGCGTTCATCCAGGCGGTCTGGCTGCCCCTGGCCCAGTCGAACCCGACCGTGTTCACCGGCTACGACGCGGAGAGTTGCGAGGCCACGGTCATCGCGCTCGTGAGCGAGGGCGCGTTGGTCTTCACCGCGCACCCGGGCGAGGAGGTGGAGGTGGTGCTCGACCGAACGCCTTTCTACGGTGAGTCGGGTGGTCAGGTCGGAGACGTCGGAACGTTCTCCGGAGCTTGCTCGGCGCGCGTCACAGAGACCTGGAAGCCCGTCGGCGATCTGCACGTCCACAGCGCGATCGTCGGGGAGGGCGCGCTGCGTGTCGGCGACCGCGTGACCGCGACGGTGGACCACGATGCCCGCTCCCGGACGCGCCTCAACCACTCCGCCACCCACTTGCTCCACGCCGCGTTGCGGGAGGTGCTCGGCACCCACGTCACCCAGAAGGGCTCGCTCGTCGGGCCCGACCGGCTGCGGTTCGACTTCGCGCACCACAAGGCGATGACCGGGCCCGAAATGCGCGCGGTGGAGTCCCGTGTGAACGAGCAGATCCGGCTCAACAACACCGTCCAGACCGAGGTTCTCGCCATCGACGACGCCCGCCAGGCCGGCGCTATGGGCCTGTTCGGCGAGAAGTACGGCGACCGTGTCCGCGTGCTCACGATGGGGCCGTTCTCCAAAGAGCTGTGCGGCGGAACCCACGCCTCCCGTACGGGAGACATCGGGCTCTTCAAGCTCCTGTCAGAAGCCGGTATCGCTGCGGGCATTCGGCGAGTGGAGGGTCAGACCGGGCCGGGCGCGCTCGGCTGGATCCACGCTCAGGAGGACGGCGTGCGCGCGATCTCCGGGGCTTTGAAGGTCCCTGAGGGCGCGCTGGGCCGGATCCTCGAGAGCGTGGAACAGCTCCAGGAGAGCCGGTCCCGCGTGCAGAAGGAGCTGGAGGCGGTGAAGCGCGAGCTGGCCAGGTTGCAGGCCGGGGATCTGATGTCCCGGGTGCAACTTGTGGACGGGGTGAAGGTGCTGGCGGCCTCGATGGAGGTGGACGCGAAGACGCTGCGGGAAGAGGCGGAGCGCCTCCGGGATTCGCTCGGGAGCGGCGTGGTCGTGCTCGCCGCCCAAGAGGAGGGCGCGGTCAAGCTCGTGGTCGCGGTCTCCAAGGACCTCGCGGGGTCGAGGTTCAACGCGGGGAAGCTCGCGGGGACCCTTGCAGCCCTGGTCGGCGGCCGGGGGGGGGGCAGGCCGGACATCGCGCAGGCGGGCGGGCCAGATGGTGCGGGGATGGAGAAGATGCTGGCGGCGGTGGGGGGGGTGGTTGCGGGTTAGCCCCGACGCGGGAGTACCCGCGCCGGGGGCCCGGGCTACGTTGCATTCCGCGGCGCCGGGTGTGCGGCGAGCGCAGCTTCAAGCAGGCGCAGCAGCGGGTCTCGCACCGCGAGGCGGCCGATTCGCGTGGTGATCGCGGCCTGGATCTCGTCGGCCCGCAGGGGGAAGCGGGGATCCTGGTGCCGGGCGGCGGTCGCGACGAGGGCGGAGAGGAAGCCCAGCGCGTTCTCCCCCGCGAAGGGCAGGCGGACCAGCGCGTCGATGGCGAAACGGGAGAGGCGGGGATCGTAGAGGTCGGCGAGGCGGCGGAGGTTCGCCTCGCTGTCCACGATGCGGGGGGTGACGAGCGACAGGCGTAGATCAGCGCCGAAAGCGCGGCAGGGTGCTCGCGCGTGCGGAGCGCGTTCTGGGCTTCAAGCAGGCGGGAGGGCGGCATGGGAAGGGGCAAGGTATCCGACTCCTCAGATCACCCCCCCCACCGCCTCCACGATCACATCCTCGTTCGAGGTCTCCCGCACGAACCGCAACGTGCCCTCCGCATCCAACACAACGATGAGATCCGTCGTGCCGTAGACCTCCAACGCCCCCCCGGGATCCATCCAGACTTCCGCGCCAGACGGGTAGGCATCCACGTATGCGTCACAGAATTCGGCATCGACGGGCTCGCTCAGCGGATCCTCGTTGAGCACGATGGCGACTGCCAGATCGGGGTATTGATCCGCGAGGTCTCGGCCCAGGCTTGCGTTGGTGGCACACGATGCGCACCAACCGTAGTAGTTGACCAGCAGCGCAGGCTGCCCACACAACCCGTGGATCGACCTCGCTGCGCCGTCGCAGCGGGTCATCGTCACGTCTTGCGCGACATCGCCCTCCGACAGGCCCGTCTCCCCGGCGGGCGGGCAATTCACCGGCGCGGGGGTGCCGGCCGTCTCGCCTCCCGGGCCCGCGCACCCCAACAGGACCAGAAGGATCACTCGGCGGGCTCGGTGATGTACCGGGCCGTGGCGGTCACCCCGATGGGCGCCCCGGCCTCGTCGGACAGCGTGGCTTGCCACATCACGTCGTCGATCGAGGTGCCGTCGTAGGTTGTGGTGTCGATGGTTGCGAACCACACGCTGTCTTCGGGCATGTCCAGGGTCCAGATGCCGCCGGAGCCGGTCGCGCCGGGGTAGTCCACGACCCCGTCGAAGGGTGCGCCTCTCAGCGTGATCGCAAGCTTGGCCGAGCGCGCGGGGCCGGGGTTGTAGAGGGTCAGGAACACGGGGATCTCTTCCCCGCCGTCCTGGTAGTGTTGGCGCCTGGTGGCCAATACAACGCGGGTTTCGGCCCCCTCGATTGGGCCTGACCGATTGTCGGCGACGATCACTGCCGGGTGGTCCTCGCTGTCGGAGCCGTCCCAGACCGTCGCTGCGATGGCCTCCGCGTCGGTGGTCCCCCACCACACGTCGGAGATCGTCGGGGAGCCGACCCACGCGGGCCAGCCTTCGTCGGCCGGGTGAAACCAACTGAAGTCGGAGGGCACGCCATCGCGAAGGTTGCCGTAGATGTCATTGCTCCCGAAGCCACCGAGGAACGCCGCGCCCACGCCCGCCGCCCCTTCCTCGGGCCGCGGCCCGGCGTAGGTTCACCGTTCGGACGACCGTCGCTTCCGCGCCAACCCACGTTCGTCCGAACGCACCCAGGCTCGCGGGGGGCGTGGGGGGCTTGCCCCCCACGAGGCACAGCGCTATACCCCGGCCCCTTTTGGAGGACCATGTCAACCATCCGCCGCCCCGTCCAGATCGCCGCAGGCACCCGCGTGGTGTGGAACGCGCTCCTCTCCACCGAGGGAATCCTCAAGTGGCTCGCCGCCGAGGGGCGCGTCGATCCGCGGGAAGGTGGCCGCTTCGTCTGCAAGTTCGCGAGCGGGGATGAGGTCACTGGGATCATCAACGCCTGGCGTCCGACCGCGAAGGCCGAGATCCTGTTCGACAAGCACTCGGCGGCCCCTTGGGGAGGGACAAGCCTCACATTCTCCGTGGCGCGCGACGGCACTCAGTCCGCGGTCCACGTCATGCACACCGGCTCCGCGCTGGAGGATGACGCGGTCTCGGCCCCGCTCGACGCGCAGTGGAAGGGCTGGCTCGTGGCGCTGCGGGACAACCTGGAGGCCTGACCGCGCCCTCGGGCCCTGTTCAGCTTGGCAATTGCCCCCTGCCAGGAGTATTGTGCGCCCGTGCGCACCGGAGCCCGCTTGAAGTCCACGATCAGTCCTCCCACCCTTCCTGCGCTCGCGTTGCTGGTGTTCACCGGTCAGGCCTTCGCCGCTGACTGGACCCCCGGCGAGAACATCCCCGACGCCGCGACGGTGGACATCACGCCCGAGGGTTTTGAGGCCATTGCCGCCCTGATCCCCGCTTTGATCCCCAGCAGCATCGAGATTCCCGACACCGGGTCCGAGGGCGGCTACTGGTGTTTCAACTACGTCTACGCGTTGACGGGCGGGTGGGTCGGCATTCAGGTGACCGACGCGACCATCGTCCCTGGCGATGGCCTGCTCGACGTGAACGCCAGCTTGCTCGTGAACGTGAACGACGCCGCGAGCCCCTTCAACCTCTCCTACGAGCTCCTTTGCTCCACCGATGACTGCCCCGGCTACGTGACCGAGTTCCCCGTGGACATTCACACGACCATGGCGCTGGACGTCATCACCGCCGGGGACGGCAGCACCTCGCTCGACGCCACCGTCGGCGCGGTGGAGGTCAGCTACGGGCTCTCCGGCGACAACATCATCCTCGACTGCTGGGTCCAGGACGTCGAGGATGTGCTCGGCTACCTCGGCTTGTCGCTCTACGACTTGATCATCGACCAGGTGGACAGCACGCTGCAGGACACCATCGCGGACCTTGGACCGACGCTGGAGGAGACCATCGAGGATGCGTTCGCCTCCGCCACCATCGAGCAGGACCTCGACCTGAACGGCGTCGCTGCCCACGTCAAGCTCTACCCCTCCAACGTCGTCGTGGATCCCGCCGGCGTGCGCCTCACAATGGCCGGCTCCATGACCGCCGATGCCGGCGCCTGTGTCGCCGAGTACGACCCCGGCGGCTCGCTCAAGACCCTCTCCAACTCGCCCGACATCGGCGTCGCGCCGACCGGCATCGACTCGCCTTTTCACGTCGGCATCTCGCTCTCGGACGACTTCGCGAACCAGGCGATGTACTCCCTCTGGCGCGGCGGCCTGCTCTGCTACTCGCTCGAGGCGGACAACGACACGTTCCCGCTGGACACCTCGATCCTGAACCTGCTCTCCGGTCAGGCCTTCGAGGAGCTGTTCCCCGAGTCGAAGCCGATGTCCCTGCAGACCGTGCCGCGCGCCGCCCCGACGGTCAGCTACACCGGCAGCCACGACATCGACGTGGACATCCACGACCTCGATCTGGAGATGAACGCCGAGCTCGACGGCCGCATGGCCCGCATGATCGCCGTCACGCTCAACGGCCCCGTCGGCGTGGACATGAACCTCGACAGCGCCACCGGCAACCTCGCCATCGCGCTCGAGATTGACCCGGTCGCGCTCGACCCCACCGTGACCTACAACGAGTTCTACCCCGACTCCAACGCCGCCATCGAGGCCAGCTTCGGCGAGTCCCTCTCCGGGATCCTCGACACCGTGCTCGGTGGGTTGCTCGAGTCCCTGGCGTTCGCCCTGCCAAGCTCCAACGGCATCGGCCTGCAGGACCTCCAAATCGCCGCGGCGGGTGACAATCAGGATTGGCTTGGTGCCTACGCTTGGATTGGTGCCGTCACCTACGAGAGCTCCAGCGGGTGCGGCGGGTGCGGCGGCGACACCGCGGATACCGGCTCGTCCAGCAGCTCCGACTGTGGCGGCGGGTGCTCGACGGGCGAGATCCCGGCGGCGTGGACGATGGTGGTGCCGTTTGGATTGCTGCTGGGGTTGCGTCGGCGGAATTGACGGGGATGGAACCGACCACCTCCCCCTTCCCCGGACGCCGCCCTGCAACGTATCAGGACCTCCTGGCCTTGCCGGAGCACGTCACCGGCGAGCTGATCGACGGTGTCGTCTACGTGATGCCGAGGCCCCGGTTGCGCCACACGTCGGCGTTCTCGGCCATCCTTGGCGACCTCGGGACCGCGTTCGGCCGGCGCAGGCCACGATCCGGCCCCGGCGGCTGGATCCTTCTCGGCGAGCCCGAGCTGCATCTCGGCGTCCCCGCCGCGGACAGCCTCGTGCTGGTTCCAGACATCGCCGGCTGGCGGCGCGAGCGAATGCAGGAGGTTCCGGACACCGCCGCGACCGCGTTGGTCCCGGATTGGGTGTGCGAGATCCTCTCGCCGGGCCGCGAGAGCCACGACCGGGTCCGCAAGCTCGCCGCCTATGGTCGCGTCGGGGTCAGGTGGTACTGGATCGTGGACGCGGACCAGCGATCGATCGAGGTCTACGAGCGCGACGGCGCAGTTTGGCGCGTACACGATGGGGTCGTGGATGTTGAGCAGGCGCGAATCCTTCCCTTTGATGTGGTGGAGTTCGACATCTCGGAGTGGTGGGCAGTGGGAGTGCCGGAGGTTTCAGTGGTGAGCGAACCGTAGCTCGTCACCCCCCAACCAGGTGCATCGTCCTCCCATCCACGGCCACCTCCTCCCGCCAGATTCGCTGCTTCCAACTCAGCCGCGGGCGCTGGTCGAAGAGCACCAGCCAGCCCTCGGTCAATCCGAGGCTGTCCATGTACCCGCCGAGTTGGGTCAGCCCCTTGGCTCTCACGGTGGCCGCCGCTTCATTCGGGCGCACGCGCTTGAGCTCGATGGCGTGCCGGAAGCCGCCGAACTCCACGAGCAGGTCGATGCGATGTCGGCCAGCGCCATACTCCCGGGTCACCCGCCCGCCCCCATTCACCACCCGCTGCAGAAAGCCCATGAAGGCCAGATGTGCCACCGCCTCGGTGTAGCTGCCCTTGGACCGGGACCGCAGGATCTCCGCGTGCTCCGCCCACCAGCTTTGGAACTCGGTCATCAACGCGGGCATGTCCAAGCCGCCCTCGGGGGTGCGCCACTTCCAAGCCGGTTCGGGAAGGTTCATCTGCACGTTGTAGGACAGTTGGCGAACCAGCACTTCCCGGTAGAGCGGGTTGGAGACCTCCGCCCCGCCCCTCGCGCCGCGCGTGACGAGCCCAAGATCGACGACGTATTGAAAATCATCGCTGGCGAGGTCGATGTCATCGTCGCCCAACAGCACGGCTTCTAGGATCGGCGCCACGCGGGCCTCCCGCAGCTTGTACCCCAGGCTGTCCAGGTGGGTCGTCCGCGAGAGGATGAGCTTCTCCTTCGCGCTGTCGATGTGCGCCGCGGTGACCGTGCCCTCGATGCGCGGGTCGTCCAACTGGCGCGCGTAGCCCACACACTGGTCCGCGAGCGCGTTCACCAGGAACGGTTGCCCCTGGCTCCAATAGAACGCCCGCTCTACTGCCTCAGGGGTGAATTCCTGACCGGTCTCAGTCGTGTGCTGGGCGTAGAGCCGAGCCACCTCGCCCTGGTTGAAGTTCCGGAGGGTGAGCGAGGCCTTCTTGATGTTGAACGGGCTCCCGGGGCTCGCCGGGACGCCCCCCTTGGCTTGCGCGAGGTAGTCGCGGAGGTCGCGCATCCCAATCAACGCGACGCTGCTTGGAAAACACCCCGGGCCGCGGTCGGAGAAGCCCGAGCGGAGCTGGCTCAAGAGGTTCACCATCGCGTCGCCCGTGACCACGTCCGCCTCGTCGATCAGCAGGACCAGGGGCACCTCCCCCAGCGCCTGCGCCCACCGCTTGAGCATCGTTCGGAGGCGGCCGCCCTCGGGGACGTCCTTCATGCTGCCGGGAGGATGTTGAGCCTCGGGGAGTTGACTTTGCGCGGCCTCCGCCAGTGTGTGGACCCAGATCGCCTCGGCCGGTGCCACGTCCGTGTACACCCGGCTGTTCTCGATCGTCACGTAGACGGCTGCCTTCCCAAGCTCGCGTAGCCGTTTGGCGAAGGCGATCATGGCTGTGGTCTTACCGGTCTGCCGCGCCGCGTGCAGCACGAAGTACAGCTCGTTCTCCACCCAGGACAGCAGGTCGGGCAGCCGCTCCTCCGCGGGCAACATGTAGTGCTTGGCGGGGTTGCAGGGGCCGGTCGTGTTGAAGCTGCGGCGCATGCCGGGCCCCTATCCCGGGATACCCCGCGCCATGACCGACCTGCCCCCCCTGACCGACGCCCTCGCCCGCCTCCTCCCCCGCGTCGAGAAGCCCAGCCGCTACCTCGGCACCGAGGTCAATTCGGTCCACAAGGATCTTGCGACTGTACAGGTTCGCCTTGCCTTGTGCTTCCCAGATCTCTACGACATCGGGCTCGGCAACCTGGGGTTGCACATCCTCTACGCGATCCTGAACCGGGTCGAGGGGCTGTGGTGCGAGCGGGTCTATTCCCCCGCCAAGGACATGGAAGCCGCGCTTCGGGCCGAGGGCCTGCCCTTGTTCGCGCTGGAGTCGAAATCCCCCCTCCGGGCGTTCGACGGCATCGGGTTCACGCTCCAGTCCGAGTTGACCTTCACGAACATCCTCAACGTCATCGATCTCGGCGGTTTGCCCCTGCGGAGCTGTGATCGCGGCGAGACGGACCCCTTGCTCTTTGCGGGTGGCCCCGCAGTGTTCAACCCCGAGCCGTTGGCGCCCTTCCTGGACTTTTTCGTCATCGGGGATGGGGAAGACATCGTGCTCGAGATCGCGGAGGTTTTTCGCGCATATTCGGGCCGTGACGCCCGCCTGGCAGCGCTGGCCGCCATTCCCGGGATCTACGTCCCGGTGCTCTACCCCTTCGACGTGCTGCCCGACGGTCAGATCCTGCCCGCGGTCGATGCCCCGAAGATCGTCAAGCGCACCGTCGCCAGCCTGGACGCTGCGACGTTTCCGGTCGATACGATCGTGCCGTTCACCGAGCAGGTACACGACCGCCTCTCGCTCGAAGTCTTGCGTGGTTGCACCCAGGGTTGTCGGTTCTGCCAGGCCGGCATGACCACCCGGCCCGTTCGGGAGCGCTCACTCCCCAACCTCGACGATCTGCTGGCCCGCACGCTCGACGCCACCGGCTACGAAGAGGTCTCGCTCGTTTCGCTCTCGACCTGCGACTACTCGCGGGTCCGAACCCTCGTGGACCAGACCGTCCGCGCCGCCAAGCCCCGCAACGTGACGGTTTCGCTGCCCTCTTTGCGCCTCGACAGCTTCTCCGTCGAGCTGGCCGACATGGTCGCCGACACCCGCCGCACCGGCCTGACATTTGCCCCCGAGGCCGCCAGCCCCCGGCTGCGCGCCGTCATCAACAAGTGGATCCCCGACGAGGAGCTGATTGGCATGGCGTCGGCCGCCTACAGCCACGGCTGGGACCACGTGAAGCTCTATTTCATGATTGGGCTGCCGACCGAGCGCGACGACGACATCGACGCCATCGCCGATCTGTGCGAGCGCACGGTTCGGGCTGGCCGGGTGCACAACCGCGCCGCCGCTGTCCGCACAGGGGTCTCCACCTTCGTGCCCAAGCCGTTCACGCCGTTTCAGTGGGCCGCGCAGATCGACATGTACGAGACCGACCGCCGCCAGCGCATCCTCGGGGACCGGTTCAAGACCATGAAGGGAATCCGGTTTGGGCGTCATCACCCCGAGGAGACGTTTTTGGAGGGGCTGGTCTCCCGTGCGGATCGGCGGGCTGCGGATCTCCTCGAAGCCGCGTTCCGAAACGGCGCTCGATTTGATGCCTGGAGCGAGCACCTCGACATGAACGCATGGCGACAGGCCATCGAGGACACAAACTACGACGTCGCCTTTGCACTCCGCGAGCGAGACGTGACCGAGCGTTTGCCCTGGGACCACATCGACATTCACGTGCCCAAATCCTGGTTCGTCGAGGATTGGAACCGGGCGACCGAATTGAAGCACGCCGAGGACTGTCGGCATTCGAAGTGCCATCGGTGCGGTGTCATCGACGTGCTGCGGCCCCTGTGCGCGCACATGCTCCGCGACAATATCGAGGGCCACAAGCAGGAGAAGACCTGGGTCCGCCAACCCGTGCCCGAGGTGGTCGCCACCCCTGCGGTGCAACGCCTGCGCATCCACATCGGCCGCACCGGCGAGGCGCGGTTCCTCTCGCACCTCGAGATGCAGACCGCCTGGATCCGGACCCTGCGGCGAGCCCGGGTCGATCTGGTCTACAGCCAGGGTTTTCATCCTTTGCCGCGCGTGAGTTTTTCGTCGGCGTTGTCCGTCGGTGAGGAGTCTCGCGCCGAATTGTTGGACATCGTCGTCACGCGGGCCGAGCAGCCTGAAAATCTCGCGGAGCGGCTCCGCAAGACCGTGCCGCCCGGGTTTTTCGTGTACGGCGCGACCATCGTCGATCTGAAGGCCCCCGCGCTCATGGGCCGGCTCGATGCCGCCGACTACGAGATCGTCGGCGCCCCCGATGTGCGTGACCGCATCGAGGTGATCCTGCAGAGCCCGAGCATCCTGTTGGCGCGAAAGACCAAGGCGGCGGAGGGGGTGGTGGACGTGGACGTGCGGCCGATGATCCGGTCGATGGTGCAGTCGCCCGATGGGAACATTTTTGTGGGGTTGAAAGATGTGGCAGGTAAACCTGGAAAGGCCAAGGAGATGGTGAAATTGCTGGGGTTGGGGGACGTGCGGATCGTCAAGGTCGGGGTGTTTGCGGGGGAGGAGCGGGTGGTGTGAGGATCACCCGAACCCCCCAAACCACCACGTTCCGGTCCCGCCCCAACGCGTCCACCACATCGTCCGCGTAGGCGATCGTCAGGACCTCCCCCGCCACCACACGCCCCAAGTCTACTGTGCGCGCCCGGGGGTGGACCTCCAGGGTCTCCCGACGGCCGGCGATCTCGACCTCTACGACCGCCGCCCGATCCTCCGCCATCGTCGCGCTCAGCGTGAGCTCCATCCGTCCCCCCACCGCGCTGCGGAACTGTACGCTTCCGTTGGTGTAGAAGGTCACGCGCCCCCCATCCACGCCGACCGCGGCACCAGCGGGGTTTTCCGGCGCTACGACGACCCCCTCCTCCATGATCAGCACCACCTCGGCTGGCACGCTCGGGATTTTGGCGCGAATTTTCTCCCTCAGGGCGTCGGCGTCCCCGGCCGCCCAGATGCCGTTGGTCAGGACCCAACCGCTGTATTTTCCTTGCACCATCCAGGTTGCGACGAGCCGCCAATCGTCCGGGGGCCCGTCGAAACCGCGAATCGAAAACCAGTGTGGCCCCAACATTGCGGCTTGCACGCCCTCGCGCTGCAGGAGCGCTCCGAGATCCCCGGGGTTTCGCGGCGACAGGTACAGATTTGCGGCATCCAAATTTCCGAGGCCGTCCAGATCCAAGGTGCGGACGCCGCCGAGCCAGGAGATGCAGCCGAGCCAGCTGACGGCGACGGTCTGCTGCGGCATCACATCGACGAGAAGCTGCGCGGACGCCATCGCGAAGGTCTGCACGTCGGACGCGGCGAGCGGTGACTTCTGATGGATGGTCCAGGCGCGATGGGCGAGCGGGGTCAGCAGGAGGACGGCTACGGCGGCGCCGATCCTACCGGTGGAATGCGACGGTCCGTCGAAGACGCCGGGCCCGCCGCCTTCCACCTGGAACGGTGCGGGGACGGGCCAGCCCGGCTCCGAGTCACGTCCTTCCAGGGACTTGTGGCCGTCCTGCTTGCGCAGCGCTCGGGCTGGCCCGCCGATCCGCGCTCGGGCTGGCCCGCCGAACCACCCGACCAGCCCGACCAGCGTCCCGATGGCGACAAGGTAGGCATCATAACGGTAAACATCCGGGTTGGACCGAGAGAAGCAGGCGTGCAGCAGCGCGGTGCCGATGAAGAGCAGTGAGCCGACCCGGGAGGCCTCCGTGGGACGGCGCCACAGCGCGCACAGGTTGAGCACAATGGGGATCATCCACCCGGCGGATCCCACCGTTTCCAGGATCCGCGCGCCGCGGCCCGTGCCGGTCCAGGGCTCCGTCCCGGAGAGCAGCAGCGCGACCGGCAGCGCGTGCCACCCATGCGACATCGACACAGCCGCGAAGCCCAGCGGCGCCAGCGCTGCGAACACGATGATCACCGCGCCCTCCCCGAACCGCCTTCGGGTAGCGAGCAGCGTCCCGAGCACCGCGGCGAGGAACAGCGCCTCGTACCGAACCGCGCAGGCCGCCATCCCCAGGGCACCGACGCCCAGCAGGCGCCGACGCCCAGGGTTCACCACCAGCTCGGCGCCGCCGAAGAGAAGCCCCGCGGTCGTCAGCACCTGGAGCACATGCTCCATGCCTTGCACGGCCAGCGCCGGCAGCGGGGCGAGCCACACCCCGGCAAGGACGGCGAGGGTCGCGACCGGGGTCGATGCCTGTCGCCGATGGGTCCAGCCCGCAAAAACCCCTACGCATCCGAGCGCAACGAGCACGTTGAGCGCCAACGGGACCCAGGCCGAGCCGCCCGTCAGACCGAACCCCGCCCCGAGGCTTAGCGCCCAGCCGGGCGACGAGCTGCTGGTCGAAAACTCCCCGGGTTGAACGCCCCAGGTCCCGGTCTCCACCAGATTGCGGGCCAGCGCCATGTGGATGTACGAGTCGTCGAGGGGGTAGGTGAACGCACCGTGGCAGATCCCAAGGATCGCTGTGTACAGCTGCACGATCCCGACCAAGGCGGACGCTGCGCCGAGGGCGAACGGGAGCGGGGAGGGGCGCACGGGGACCTTAGCCCATCCAGACGGCGACGAGCGCAACGCGCAGCGCGAGGGATCGCGGGGACATGCGCGTGGGGTATCGCAGTACCGCCTCGCGAAGTCGCGTGGTCGAGGAGCGGGACGCGAGTTGGCGAGCGTTCTTAGGTTAGTCTCGGGCGATGCTCACGTTGATCTTGATGGCCTGCACCGGCGCCTCCTCCGGGGCCCAGGACCCGGCGGACGACTCGTCTCCCTCCGGCGTCGCGACCTTCTCCGCCGAGGAGCTGGTCTGGACCGGGCTCACGGTCGGCTTCTCGGAGGTCCGCCCGCTCGACGTGCTCAACACAGGCAGCGGTCTGCTCGACGTGACCGACGCGGCGATCGTCACGGATCCCGGGGGCGTATTCTCTGTGGACTTCACTGCCGTGTCGCTCGAGCCGGACGACAAGGTGACGATGCTCGTCTCCGCGCTGCTCACCGAAGACGCACCGGCGACCGGCGAGCTTCGGGTCCGAACCTCCGATCCCAGCGCGACGGAAGTGCTCATTCCGTTGGTGGTGGACTAAAGGCTGGTACACTCCATCGGGTGAACGAGAGCACGCCCGACCTGTTGGAGCCCGCCGATGCCGAGGCCCGCCTTGGCCAGAGCCCCCGGGGCCGCGCCGCCAACGATGTCGTGCTGGCGCTCACCCGCGCCGCCCGCTCCTTTCTGCTCTACGACCCACAGAACGAGGCCATCCGCCAGTTCTTGGACGCGCTCCGCGAAGCCGTAGACGCCTACGCCGACGTGCACGGCGATCTCCCGCTGGTCGTGCGGCCGTTTGAGCTGGTGCTCGACGGCGAGGTCGTGTACCTCGACCGGGATCGGGAGCGGTCTCTCGCCTTCCGCCTGTACCGGGACGGCATTCGACGGCTCACGCTGCAGCCTGGAACTCCCTGGGTAGAAGTCCTCAAGTTGCTCGAGGTCCTGTCCATTCGCTTTGTCGGCGTCCGGCAGGCCGAGGATGATCTGGTCGTGCTGCTCTGGAAGGCGGGGTTTCAGAGCATCACGGTAGAGGCGGTCGAGGGGTTCGTGCCCGAGGAGGACGACGACGACGACGACGAAGAGATCGGGGACGACGAAGAGGAGCGCACCGCGCCGAAGCTCGAGCCGGAGTTCGATCTGCCCGCGCCCGAGCTGTGGGAGAGAGGGGTCGTCGCTCACCGAGAGGTACCGCCGGGCGCGCGGGCCGCGCTCCTCGCCGAAGACGGTATGACTGAGCTCCCCGGCCAGTGCCTCCAGCTCGTGCACGAGCTGATGCGGTGCGCAGAGGACGCGGAGGACCCGCTGTCGTTCATCGAGATCGAGCCGATGCTCCGCGAGATCCGTGATTTTGTGTTGTCCGAGGGTCACCTGGAGGTGGTGTTGGACATGGCGACCCGGGTGAGCGGCGGGGGCCTGCGGGACCTCTCGGCGCGTGAGCGGGATGGGTTCCTGGCGACGTTCGCGGAAGCGCGGGCGATCGGCAAGCTCATGCAGAGCGTCGCGAAGCAGGGTCTGGAGGCACCGGCGGAGCTGCTGGCGTTGTTGGAGGCGGTCCCGGGGGATCATCTCCGGGCGGTGCTCGGGGTTTTGGAACACGCGGCGACAGAGCCCGAACGTCGTGTCGCCCGCTCGCTCATCGAGGGGTACGCGCGCAAACACAGCGGACGTATCGTGGATCAGGTCCAGTCGTCGTCGCCGGCTGTGGCGGCCGAGCTGCTGCGCGCCCTTCGGCACGTGGACATGGACCGCGCGATCGAGGCCGTCCGTCAATCGACGGGCCGTCGGGATCTGGATTTCGAGAGCGGCGCGCTCCGGGTGCTGGAGGCAGCGCCCAACACCGCGGTGGTGGCCCGGCTGATCGTCGGGTACCTGAGCTCGACCTTCGGCGAGGTCCGAATCCATGCGATGCGCCTGGTGGGCGCCCGCGGGGTGGCGGCGGCGTTCCCGGTGATGCTGGAGCGCGTCAAGCGCGAGAGCCTCCGGGGACTGTCAGAGGCGGAGGCGGAGGCCTTCGGCGAGGCGCTCGCAGGGTCGGATCCCGTGAAGGCGGCGGAACAATTCCGAGAGTGGATCAAGCCGCGCGGGTTCTTCACCGCCCTCGCGCCGCCGATGCTACTCTGGGTCGCGGTCTCCGGGCTCGTGCATGTCCCGGCTGCGGATGCCGAGCAGCTCATCAAGATCGCTGGGGAGAAGGGCAGCGCTGAGCTGCAGCGGTACTGCACCGCTGCGATGGTGCGACGTCGCCGCGGCGGGCGCGCAGAGCCCGGCGTTCGGGGGGCGCGATGAGCATGGAGTTCGAGACCGACCAGGAGGCCCTCGCCCGGGCGATCACGGCAGCTCGAGCGGGCGAGGATCGGGCCCTCGGTCAGCAGGTGCGGGAGGCGGGAGACCAGGGGGTTCGACTGCTCACAGGCCTGTGGCGGCTCATGCGGAGTCACAGCCCCGAGAACCACGCCTTTGACGGGCCGGTTCGGGACTTTCGCGCGGTGTTGGCTCGCCTGGTGGACCTGCTCGGCCCCGTGCACCTGATCTGCGTGGAAGGGCAGATTTACGTGAACGAGATCCGGATCCGGGTCGAGGAGCGCGCGGGGGGGGCGGCGGACCTGCCGGAGGAGCTCAGCAAGCACGCGTGCGGCGGGCTGCACTTCGGGGAGGTGCTGGAGGAGGGGCAGATCCGCACGCTGTTGCACGCACTTGCCGCGCGTCCGGGGGAGCGTCGTCCGCGGCGGACGCTCGGCAACCGCATCCGTGACGCCGGGCTCTCCAGCGTGACGGTGACGGGGCTCTACCGGCTGCGCCTCTCTGGCGACGAAGGCCCCCGCGTCCAAGTACACGTCCCGGAGCTGTTGGAGCGGGCGGCCGCGTTGATCGCGAGCGCCCGGGAGGAGGTGATGCAGGACCGCATCCCCAACCCCCTGCCGGTCCGGCGGTTGGTGAATGATCTCGTGGATGCCACGAAGGATGCGCCGCTCGACCGCCTGATCGCGCTCACCGGCACCGTGGCCCATCCCTCGCCGCAGGCACGGCACGCCGTGCGCGTGTGTGCGCTCTCGCTGCTCATCGGCGCCGATCTGGGCCTCTCGTCCGGCGCCCTCGCAGACCTGGGCGTCGCAGCGGTCTTTCACGACATCGGCTACGCAGCGACGACGGACGGCGACCCGGGATTTGAGCGGCACGCCAGCGCCGGCGCTGGGGTTCTGTTGCGGCAACGGGGCTTTCACCCTGCCAAGATCAAGCGCCTGCTCGTCAACCTGCAGCACCACGCCGGGGTGTTCGGGGGCCCGGCGTTGTACGCCCGGATCGTCTGCATCGCAGACGATTACGACACCCTGACGCGGCAGCGACCGACGGGGGCGTTGTTCAATCCGGCGCACGCGCTGGAACGGATGGTGGGCGCCGCGGATGATC
>CANKNP010000083.1 GCA_947483545.1 Deltaproteobacteria bacterium
GGCGGCGATGCGGCTGGCGGCGCGGACAGGGAGCGAAAGGAGCTTTTTGAACATGGCGCGGGGCTAACACGCCCTGTTCTGTGGGGGGCAAGCCCGCCACGCCCCCCGCGAGCCGGGGTGCGTTCGAGTATGAGCGCATACCCGGGGTAGTACCCGCCGACCCCAGACCCGGCTCGGGTGCGGTTGGGAATCGGCTGGGGCCCGAGCCGCCCACCGTCGGAACGTTCAGGACAGAACAAAACTGAGGGGCTCAGTTATGTTACATCAAACCCTGGACGAGCCCTGAGGGGCTGAACCCGACGGATCGTCGGTCAAGTAGCGGATCACCCCGCGAGCTCCGCGTCCTCGGCCCAGCGCTACGTTGCCAGCATGCTCCTCCTCCTGTCCCTCGCCCTCGCCGCGGCCCCTCCCCCCACGCTCGCCGGCACCTGGAAGCTCGACCCCGCGCGGTCGTCCGACCCCTCCGCCGTGCTCGCGCTGCTCGGCGTCCCGAGCTACCTCGCCTGGGCCGCGAACGACGTGACACAGGTGATCACGCTCGGACCCGAGAGCATCACCGTAGAGGTGCGGACCACGTTCAAGACTGCGATGGAGACGATGTCGTTGGCTACAGGCGCTTCGGCCACAGGCGCTTTGTTCGACATCCAGTATGTGGTGAAGCCCAGGGTCGACGGCGGCGCCATCGCGGCGTCGGGCACGATCACGCTGGAGGCGTGGCGACGCCGCTCGAGATGCGCCGCTCCGTAGAGGGCGACACGATGCGCAGCTACGTCGCGATCGGCACGGGCAGCTCGGCGATCGTGCTGGATCGGGTGTTCGCGCGGTCCAAGTGACACCCCCGCGGCCGCCTACCGAGCGCCGTGCAGCCGACTCGGAAGCGATGCTGGGGCGAGGCGAAGCCCCGGTCGGTGAGCGCCGAAGCCGCGCGGGAAGGCGTGGAGCGGATTCAGGGCTGCGGGTGAGGACGTCGCCGAAAGGCCGGAAACAGAGACCACAGCGCGATCGCGAGGATGCTGTGCGTGCCGCGGCAACCGCACGACGGTCACGCCGTCGCTCGCCAAGCGCCGGCCATGGTCGCCGACAGAACCCCGCTGGGCGCTGGGATCTCGGTCCAGACCCCTTCGCGGACGTACGCCAGATTTCCGCTCGCCAGCGTGGCGACCACCCCCCCGAAGCCGCCGTTCCGGTTGGTGATCCGCGCGCCCGCCCAGACCCGTGCGGCGGATCCGTCCGAAGCCAGCGTCCACACGCCATCCTCGGCAGCGAGGAAGAGCTCCGATCCGCCGGCGATAGCGAGCACCGCGAAGGGAAGCGGGACGGGGAGCCACGCGTCCACGGCCGTCGATCCCGGGCTCGCGTTCCACCATACGCGATCCAGGCCGAGCAAGACGACGGCGCCATCATCGAGGGTGACAGCGGCGGAGAGATCGTCCTCCGTGCAGTCGCCGGCGGTCGCGAGCCAGGTGCGCCCCCCGTCGATGGAGCGGTAGAGGTCGGTCACTTCGTCGTGGTCGGCGAGGAGCCACCACGGGCGCGCGGGATCGAGCCCCGGCGCCGGCGCCAAGGCCGTGACGGCGTCGTGCGGGACGTGCGCGAGGGACGCCGGGATCAAGAGCGCGAGGAGGTTCACCTCGGGCAGGATAATCGGTCGGATGCGCGACCCTGCCCTGGACCCCACCCTCGATCCCCGCTCCCTCACCCCCGCCGAGTGGAGCGCCCTGCTCGCCCCCTTGGAGTTTGCCATCCTCCGGGAGTCGGCGACCGAGCACCCGAACACCGGCCGCTACAACGACGATCCAGGCCCAGGCGCTTTCCATTGCGCAGGCTGCGCCGCCCAGCTCTACGGCGCCGACCACAAGTTCCACTCCGGATGCGGCTGGCCCTCGTTCTTCCAGGAAGTGGTGCCCGGCTGCCTGGAGATCCACGAGGACCGCTCCCACGGCCGGGTCCGCACCGAGATGCGTTGCGCCCGGTGCGGTGGTCACATGGGCCACATCTTCAACGACGCGCCGCGCACACCCACGGGGATGCGGCACTGTGTGAATGGCTTCGCGGTGCTGCACGTGCCGGCGGGGGCGGAGGTCGCAGCGGTTTTCGCCGCGCACCGGGCGGGGGTACAGGCAGGGGCTGGGGGCGGAGAGCTTCGGCGCTAGGAGTCCGCAGCGCATACCCCGGGAGCGCCGCCCGCGAGACTCGCAGCGGGCGCCGCGGCTGCTCCCGGAGCCGCAGAATTCAACGTCGCCCGGGCCCCCGGCGCGGGTACTCCCGCGTCGGGGCTAGCCCGTCCGATTCCGCTGCAGAACCGCCAGCGCGGCAGACATCGCGGTGCCGGTCACGAGCGTGCCCATGAACCCGCCGCCTGCGGCCGCGATCGCGGTGGGGGGGACCGGGCCGAGCAGGGCCAGCAGGTCGGGAAACAGCACCTGAGTGACGAGCAAAGACCCGGCGAAAGCGAACAGCGCGCCGATGAGCGAGACCCCAGCGCCCCCGAGGATGCGTGGACCGATGGGCCGGCCGACCGCCGGGCGCGAGAACAGCGAGATGAGGGTGCCCACCTCCAGGCCGGTCGCGATGGGGATGAACAGCGGCGTGCCCGGGAGCAGCGCCGCGGAGACCAACTGCCAGACGAACACCAGGCCGCCGAGGGCCGCCCCGTAGGCGAGGACGACCTTCACGTGTCGTCCTCGTCGTCGCAATTGCTATCGACGCCGTCGCCGGGCGTCTCCTCGGCCTCGGGGTGGATGTCCGCGTTGTCGTCGTCGCAGTCTCCATCCTCCTCGCTCCAGCCGTCGTTGTCCTCATCGGTCTCCACCGCCGTCTCCGTCCACGCGGCGGAGTAGTCGGATTGCACGGCGGGGCCGTCGCAGCCCGCGCTGATCATCCCGAGACCCAGCAACGCTGCTGCGCGTGAGAGGCGCCTGGCGTGGCAGGGGTGCTTGAAGGCGCAGTGGGGGCAGACGCAGCTCCCCTCGACAACGAGCTCAGTGCATGCAGGACAGGCAACCAGGGAAGGCGGCATCGGACATCTCCGCTCCCGAGGGTAGCACGGTCCTCACCCGCAACTTCCGACCGGAGCCAGCGGGTTGGCCGGCCGCTCCAGGATGGGCCCGGGGTCGTCCTCATGCGAAGGAGCTCCTTTCTGCCAGATCTCACCCGAGCCCAAGGCAGAACGCCTGCGCGTCCGCAATCGCCGTGAGCGCAGCGGCCCTGTTCGCCTCGGTCGGGGAGGCCTGGTAGACCGCCCAAGCGGCGTCGGCCCGCGCCGCGATGGCGGCAAACCGCTGCACCAGCGCGATGTCTGGATCCGCTGGCGGGCGCGCGGCTTCCCCGGGAGGCGCCTCCTGAGCGTCGGACGGCCGCGCGGTCGGGTCGAACCAGGACGCGCCAGCGGTGCTCCCGCCTGTGGCCCCTGCGAGCGCGGAAGCGCCGACCCAGAGGGGGATGGACAGCAGCGCCAAGGCGACGTCCTTGCCTCCTTCGTCCTCGTCTTTGGGTGCCGGCGAAGGGGGCGAGCGCATCGCCTGAGCGCAGATCCCCCGCACGTCGTTCAGGTACTCGGCGGTCTCCGCCTGGGGGGACTTGACGGGGGTCGGCGGCAGCGGCTGGCGGACGGCGCACCCCTTCAGAATCGCCGCGGCGATCAGCCAGCAACTTGGGAAGGAAGATGCGCGCATTTCACGACCATACCCGGGCGCATAGGGCGGAGCAACGGATAGCCTCGCCATGCAGATGCGCTCCCCCCTCGCTCCCTCACCCCCCCACCACCTCCTCCCACCACTGTTCAAACTTCGGCGTGTCCACCAGCGCCCTCGCCCGCTCCCGCATCACGCTCCGTACCAGATCGATCCCGTGCGCTTCCAGCCCGCCGAGCAGCTCCCGCGCGCTCCGCCCCCCGCTCGCCGCCATCGCGCTCTTGAGCATCGCCTCGAACTGTTCCACCAGCGCCTCCTGGCCTGCGATCCCGCGGACGAGCGCAGCGCCTGTCGCCACGAGGGAGTCGGGATCCAGCTTCTCGACCTCTGCCGCGAGCTTGTGGCTGTCCGTGGCCAGCAGCACATCGAGCCCGTGCACCCGCCACTCGCCGTACTCGACGGTCAACGCGGGGTCGCACAGGTGGTCCGCCATCTTCTCGACGAGGCGTTGAACGCCGGCGTCCATGAACTCACGCGCCCGGTGCTCCACCTGGGCCTCAAACTCCTCGCCGACAAAGTGCTGAATCCCCTCCCCCAGCCGCTGGAGTCCCCGCAGGCCGCCGAACGGCAGGCCCCCGGGCATCTTCGGGGTGGAAGCGGGCTTGAGCTTCTTGGCGAAGGCGACCAGCACGTCTTGAAAAAGGTTGCGGAGCAGGAGCCGGGCAGTGCTGTGATCCATCAGGCGCCCGACGATCTCGCGGTCGGGGACGTAGGGGCGGTTCAGGACCTGACGGAGCGGATCGCGAAGCTCCGGGGGGAGTGAAGGGTGGCCCGCGGGCACATGGCTGCGCGCGTCCTGCACGCGAGCGCGAAAGAACGCCTCGACCTGGGGATCGGCAGCGGCTTGCTTGGCGGTGGCCGCCAACTGGCGGGCGAGCCACGCGGGATCGACGAGATCGGAGACCGGCGAGTCGAGCAGATCGTCCAGAAGGAGATCGACCAGGCGGTCGGTGCCGCCTTCAACCAGCCGCTTTCGAGCTGCCTCGTTCACCCTTCCTCCGGTTCATCCAATGCTGCTGTAAGCACCGGTGAGGGCCGGCCCACGTGGGTGACCCAAAGCTGGTGGATCGCCCGGGTCGCGGCGACGTGCAACAGGCGGCGCGGGTAGTCCCGGTTCGGGTAGGCCGCCGCCGAGACGTCCACGAGGATGACGTAGTCGAACTCCAGGCCTTTGACTTGGGAGACGTCCACGACGTCGATGCCCGGGGTGAAGGTGAAGGTCTGGTCTTCGATCAGCCGGACGTCCGGCACCTCCATGCGCTCAAAACCGTTGAAGTACGTCTCGGCCATCGTGGGCGTGGGCGTGAGCACGGCGATCGAAGCGTTGGGCTCGTCGCGGACGAGCGAGCGGAGGGCACGGCCGAGGAAATCGACGCAGGCGCCGTGATCGGGGAAATCGAAGACGGGCACGGGATCCCCCTCGCGCATGGTGAGGGGCGGGGCCTCGTCTTCCGCGAGCGCGCCCAGGAGCCGGCGGGCGAAGGTCGTGATGGTGCGGGTGGAGCGATAGCTCACCTTCAAGCTGGACAGTGCGGTGGCCTTCACTCCGAGGGAGGCGAGCAGGTCGCTCCAGGACAAGGTCCCGCCCGAGGCCGAGATGTGCTGCTGGGTATCGCCGGCCAGGGTGATGCACTTGTTCTTGTCGCACGCGCCGAGCAGGACAGCGACCTCCATGGGGCTGAAGTCCTGGACTTCATCGACGGCGAGGTGCGAGAGCTTGATGGCCCCGCTCTTGCTGCGGAGCTCACCGACGCGGAGCTGCCAGGCGCGCAGCAGTATCGCATCGTCCTCTTCGTCGAGCCAGGGCTCAGCGCCCTTCTCGCGGTCCTCCATCGACGCGATCTGGGACTGCTGGGCCTTCGACCAGCTCATGACCTCGTCCATCTGCTCGGCCGTGAACCCGTCGAGTTGCTCGAGCAGGCTGCGGTCGCCCAGCAGGTGCTTCCAGTCATCCAGCGCGCCGGTGCCCGTCGAGGGGGCCTTCCGGCCGCGCACCACCTGCTCCAACAGGGCGTGCAGGCCCGGGTGCAGCTTGAGGCGGCTGACGACCCCCGGCGTATTCGCGTTGTTGTGATTGGGCAGTTGCGGAAAGTGCCGCGCGACGAGCTTGCGGGACCAGTCGCTCCAGGTCACGACCGGCACGCCTTCGACCCCGAGGCCCGGCAGCACCTTGCTCACGTAGTCCCGCAGCGCCCGACCCCAGACGACGACGAGCATCTTGTGGGGCGCGAACCTGGCTGGGGCGTTGAACGCGAGCCACGCTATGCGGTGCAGCGCCACCGTCGTCTTGCCCGAGCCTGCCCCCCCGCGGATGACGACGGGCCCGGCGTCCGGACGCGAGATCAGCTCGAATTGCTCAGGATCGATCAGCGCGGCGATGTCGGGTAGGTGCTTGTCGGCGCGATGCGCCGCGCCGGTCCCAAGCCGGGTCTCGCCACCCGCACGCCGTGCCCCGACGCCAATGGCGAGCGACGGCACGACGGCGGTGATCTCCGCCCATTCGTCCGGCCCTTTTCGCACAAACGTGCCCTGCGGCGCCGCCACCCGTTGGAGCTTGCCGTCCATGACCGAGAGCGTGCGACGGACCTGCACAACGCCCTCGACGTCACGCTCCCCGATGGCTTCGGTGTAGTCGTCGCCCTCCTGGTAGCAGTAGAAGATGCGGGCGATCGGCGCGTGTCGCCAATCGACGATCCGCAGGCCATCGCCGATGCGCGTGCAACGGCCGAGGAACACGTCGTTGACTCGGCCTTCGGCCTTCACCTTCAAGTGTGCGAAGTACGGGTTCTCGGGATCCACGCGGGCTTCTTGCTTGCCACGCCGGACCTGATCGAGGATTCGTCCCTGGAGCGCGTATTGTTGCTCCAGCGCCCCCTTGTCCTCGGTCTTGGCTGCGCGGATCTCCTGCTGGATCCGCTGCATCTCCTCGATGATGTCGTCCGGGGAGGCGCCCTCGGGCGCGGGTTGGCTGATGAGGCGCTCTCGCACAGCGGCAAGGACGGTCTCTTCTTCGGTGATGATCGGGTGGGTCGGCATGGCGGGCGCGGGTATCAAGAAAGCGGCGGGGGCGGGGGCCTCCATGCGTTCAGCACCGCCCGCGGGACCAGGTGCTCGACCCCCTCGCCTCGCTCCAACCGCTCGCGGACGGCCGTGCTGCTCACATCCGCGAAGGTGGGCACGCCCGGCAGCTCTGGCGATCCCACGCGCCCGGCGACGATCGGCGCGAATTCGGCGATCACGCGCTCATGGGCCCGCCAGAGTGGGAGCTGCGCCCACACGTCGGCGCCGATCACGAGCCGGAACGTGTGGCCCGGGTGCCCTTCACGTAACGCCTCAAGGGTGTGAATCGTGTAGCTTGGGCGCGGTAAGTTGGCCTCGATCCGGCTCACCCGCGCCCAGGTCGGGCCTCCCTGGTTCAACATCCCCGCGAGCGCCTGGGTCGCGGCGACCCGCCGATCCCAGGGCGCCAGGGCCTTGCCGAAGGCGTGCTCGAACGCCGGGACAAACCACACCTCCTCCACCTGGTCGGTCCACCGAAGCCACGCGGCGATCATCGCGTGCCCGACATGCGGCGGGTTGAAGCTGCCACCGAAGACGCCGACGCGGACGGGGATCATCCGACGCCAGCTCCAGGAATTCGCATCGCGGATCTCAACAACCCCGAGCGTAGCGCACCGGGTGTGCAGCGGCACAGCGCCTCTGCGGCTGGCAGTCCCTCCCTTCTCCCTCCGGGAGAAGGTGGCGCCGTCTTCGGCGCCGGATGAGGGCTCCCCGCCGATATTGAACAGCCCTCATCCGCCCGCGAGTACGCGGGCACCTTCTCCCGCCGGGCGGGAGAAGGGTAGAACCTGTAGAATTCACTTGGCGATGTACTCTGAAACTTTGGCAGCCCCCCGGGAAACAGGAGTTTCATGATAACGGACCCCGCTTGGTCCGCATGTACCACATCGTCAAGTCCTACGGAGAGCACGACGCTCTGCGCGATGTCTCCGTGCATGTGGACAAGGGCGAATTCGTCTACATCACCGGGCCGTCGGGCGCGGGAAAGTCGACGTTGCTCAAGCTCTTGTATGGGGCGGAGCGGCCGAGCAGCGGCAAGATGCTGGTCGGTGGGCTCGACGTCACGACGCTGAACCGGGAGCGGGTGGCGCAGCTCAGGCGGAACATGGGCATCGTCTTTCAGGATTTCAAGCTGCTGCATCGCCGGACGGTGGCGGACAACGTGGCGCTCGCGCTGGAGGTGGTGGGCGCCCCTCCAGAGCAGATCGCGCGGCGGGTGCCAGCCGCGTTGAACATCGTGGGGCTGAGGGGTCGGGAAGACTCGCTGGCAGGCCAACTCTCCGGCGGTGAGCAGCAGCGGGTGGCCATCGCCCGCGCGATCGTGAACGACCCGGCGGTGCTCCTCTGTGACGAGCCGACCGGAAACCTCGATGGCGGCATGGCGGTCGAGGTGATGGAGATCCTGCAGGCGATTCACCTCCGGGGCACGACAGTGCTGGTGGCCACCCACGACCAGGGGCTGATGAACCGCTTTCCCATGCGCATCCTCCGCCTGGAGGGCGGCAAGTTGACGAGTCAGGACGCACCACGGCGGCGAGGGGTCCCATGATCGCGGGCCTGCGCCGGGTGTTCCGCGGGATCCGCGAGCACCTGTACTTTTTCGCCGTCTCGACAGGGGTGATCGCGTCCGCGCTCGTGCTGCTGGGGCTGTTTGCGCTGGTCGTGCGGGATGTGAATGCGATGGTGTCGAGCTGGCAGGCCGATCAGCATGTGTCTGCCTACTTCGCCCCGGGGGTCACGCCCGAGACGCAGGCGCAGGTCAAGGTGCTCATGGAGCAGCGGCCCGAGGTCGCGAAGGTGGAGTTGACGAGCGCGGCGGACGCGGGCGCCTGGATGATCGAACGGGCGCCGGAAGTCGCGCCGGTGCTGGCGGAGCTGGGGGCCGACGCGCTCCCGGCATCGCTGGAGATCACCCTTCATCCAAGCTCGACGGATCCGGAGAAGATGGGTGCGTTCGTTCAGAGCCTGCGAGACACCGGCGGCTGGGAGGAGGTCGATTACGGCCAGGAGTGGGTGGCGCGGGTCCACACGTTCCTGTCGTTGTTGACGGCCCTCGGCACGGCCTTTGGCGCGGTGACCGTGGTGGCGACGCTGTTCCTGGTGGCGAACACCATCCATCTGGTGGTTCACGCGCGGCAGGACGAGCTGGCCATCCTGCGGCTCGTCGGGGCGAGCGAGCGGTACATCCTGGGGCCGTTCATCGCCGAGGGCGTGATCCAGGGTCTACTGGGCGGCGCGTTGGCAACGGCAGTGTTGTACGCGATTCACCAGGGTCTTCTGGTACAGTTGCATGATCTCCTGGCTCTGGCGATGGGGACGACGCCGACGTTCTTGCCCGCGGCCCAGCTTGTTGTGCTCGTCATCCTGGGGGTGGCGCTGGGCGCGGGTGCGGCGTGGGCAGCGGTGCGGCGATTCTTGTCGGGGTTGGCGTGAGCAGGTTCGTCGTCCTGGTGGCGCTCGTCGCGCTCCTGGCTCCGGCGCACGCGGAGAGCCCGGCGCAGGGGATCCTCGATGAGATCGCCCGGTACGACGTGCTGCTGGCCGAGCTGGACGCGGAGGATGAAACCCTGGCCGCGAAGGAGCAGAGCTTGCTTGGCGCGGTCACCGCGCACCAGATCGATGAGCGCGCGGCGACAGAGGAGATCGATCGGCGGAGGGCGGCGGTCTCCCGCGGGCTTCGCGGCGCGTATCGTCTCCAACGCCGAGGATTTGCGCGCCTGCTGTTTGACGCCCATAGCCCGAGCGAGCTGCGCCGCCGCGTCTACTACCTGCTGTCCGCCGCCCGAGCGCAGAACGACGCCCTCGCGGCCTTCCAATCCGTGGTCGACACGCGTACGAACGCAGCAGCCGCAGCCGCGAGGGAGATGCGGGAACTCGCGGGCTTGCAGGCCCAGCGGGCGCAGCAGCGGGCCGTGCTGCACGAAGAGCGGGAGCGTCGGGTCGCCCTGCTCCGCTCCGTGCGTGGCAGCCCCTTTCTCGCCGGGCAGTACGCCGCCGAGACCGCCCTCGCGAAGAGCGACTTCGACATTTCGGTCTCGCAACGTGAGGGCTCGGCGCCCGACGTGATGTCGGACGACCCGGCGACCGGCGCAGAGGGCTTCCGCAACGCGCGAGGGACCATGCCCTGGCCGCTTCGGGGCAGGCTGCTCCTCGGCTGGGGGCCGTACACCGACCGCCTCACCCAGGAGACCCTCCAAAACCTCGGCTACGACATCGCCGCACCCCCGGGCACACCGTTCCGGAGCGTGTTCGCTGGCACCGTCACCCGGTCTGCCTACGTGCGGGGCTATGGCCAGGTCGTGATGGTCCAGCACGGTACCTACGCGACCCTCTACGCCCATGCGAACGGCCTCCGTGTCGCCCAAGGACAGGAGGTCAAAGCCGGCGATGTGCTCGGTCTGGTCGGATCCACCGGACTGCTCGACGAGAGCGAGGCCCGGCTGCACTTCGAGGTCCGCTACAACGGCACGCCGCAAGATCCGGGGCTTTGGTTGGGAGGGGGGTAGCGAAAAACAGAACGGGAGGCCTTTCGACCTCCCGTTCGCAGGGGCCCGAGGGCCGCTACTTCTTCGGCCCGGGCTTGGGACGGGGAGAGGGACGCCAGTTCATAAAACCTCCAGAGGGTGCGCCTCAGCATGGCAGGCGCGCCCTGCCTTGTCAAGCAGCAGAATACGTGGGCATCGATGTCTTTGGCACGCGCAGCCGTCCCCCTCGCTGGGACTCCGTTCCTCCCCCCCGGCCCGCCCTTCGCCGCGGCCGACCTCGACGCGTGGCGGGGCGTGGAGTTCGACCTTCCGCCGATGGACCCCCGGCTGCGTGCCCTTCATCGCGGCCGCGCAGAGCCCACCCCGGAGCTCGCGAACCTTGTCGGCTACGGCGATGGGTGGGCGAACTACCCTGATTACATCGATACTTTGGACCCCGAGAGCCCGGTTCACGACAAGAAGATCCTGGAGCGCGCGCTCACGCTGCACCACTGGCAGGCGCTCGGCATGCGCTGCGCGAGCCCCGCGCGCGTCCTCGACGTGGGCTGTGGCGTCGGCCGGTTCGCGACCTGGTACCTCGATCAGGGCCATGACGTCTACCTGATCGACGGGGATCTGCGGTCGCTACGGCACGCCGTCTGGCACTGCGCCGGCCGGCGAGGGCGGCTCGACGCGTATTGGTCCACCGCCGAGAACTTGCCGCCACTCGCCGAGACAGGGAGCTTCGATATCGCACTCCTGGCGGAGATCCTAAACTATGTCGAGCGGCCGGCCGAGGTCGTTCGTGCCGTCGGCGAGCGGATGGCGCCGGGCGGTCAGGTCCTGTTCTCCGTCGAAGCCCGCTGGGGGTGGGCGTTGGCCAGCGACGTCGGCCCGGGCACGGCGGAGGGGCTCTGGACCGGGCTCGCGCATCGGGGCGGGGATCGGCACGTCCGATGCCTCGACGAGCGCGATGTGCGCGCGATCTTCGACGGGTGGGAGGTGTCGCTGGTGCCGTCGCATTGGGTCCTCTCCGGTCCGTTCGAGATGGCCGTCGGGCCCGACATCGTGCATGGGGCGGGGAGAGACGGCGGGAAGTCTGCCCTCCCCGGGCTGCTCGACTGGGAGCGGAAGCTGGCCGAGAACCCCGTCAGTGCGCCGTTGCATCGGGCCTGGGTGGGGATCGCTCGTAGAACATAACTGAGCCCCTCAGTTTTGATACATCATGGAGGCTCGGTCGATTGGGCGGCTCACCGCCACGCTCGTGCCGCCGCCCCGGGCCATGGGACGCCGCTGCACATCCGGCGGGTGGGGTCCGGACCGGTTACCGGCCCAGAGCTGCGAAGATCCCGTGCGCGTCGTGCTTGTTCAACCCCCGCGGAAGTACTGGCCCTACACGAGCGAGGGTGACAACTTTCTGTTGCAACAAGCGCTCCCGGCGTTGGCCGCCCCGCTCCGGGCCGCCGGACATGACGTTCACGTCATCGACTGCATGCCGCTGCACATCGGCTGGCGGTCCCTGGCCGATGAACTACGCAGGTTGGACCCTGATGTCATCGCGTCAGGAGAGAATCACGCGTTGTACGCCAGCGAAGCGCTGCGCTTCTTCAAGATGTGCAAAGAGGTCGCGCCCCGGGCAAAGACCTTGGCCGGCGGCGGACATTTCACCAACCTCTCCCACCGCTACTCCCGCGCAAGGGACGACGGCACGCCGCCCGACATCGACGCCATCTGCATCGGCGAGGGCGAGCAGACCATCGTGGACGTCGTGGACGCCTGGGCCTCCGCCAACGCGGACCTGTCAAAGGTCGAGGGGCTCGCATACTTCGACGGCGAAAAGGCCGTGCGCACGCCCACCCGCAAGCTGATCCACGATCTCGATCTGCTGCCGATGCCCGCGTACGACCTGTTGCCGATGCACCTTTACGGCAAGAGCCGGTACCTGTTCTCCCCGGGCGGCACCACGATTCACCATTCGCGCGGGTGCGTGTCGAAGTGCAGCTTCTGCGCCTGGTGGACCGTGATGGCGGACCGCAAGTACGACGAGAACGGCAAGGCCCAGCTCTCCCCCCGGTGGCGCTCCAAGTCCGTCGAGCGCGTGATGGAGGAGATCTCCGAGCTGTACTACCGCTACGGCAAACGCAGCTACGTCTGGGTCGATGAAAGCTGGAACATTGACCCACGGTTCAACGATCAGTTCGCGGATGCGATGATCCACAGCGGCATGAAGACCAAGTGGTTCGCGTTCATGCGCGCCGACTGCATCGTCCGTGACGAAAAAAAGGGCATCCTCGAGAAGCTGATCCGGGCCGGGCTCTCCCACATCCTCATCGGCGTGGAGCGCGCCGAGGATGACTCGCTCACGCTGCTCGACAAGCGGTTCTACACCGGCGGCGTGGCTGAAGCGGCGCTCAAGATCTTCAAGGAGCGGTACCCAGATGTCTTTGTGCAAGCCACCTTTATCGTCGGGGTGAAGGACGAGAGCCCCGAGAGCTTGCAGAAGCAGGTCGCGCTCGCGTCCAAGCTGGACATCGACTTTCCGGCGTTCCACCCGATCACCCCGGTACCTGGCACGCCGATCTACGACGAGGCGATTGAAAAGGGCTGGATCACCGAGTCGGACTTCGACAACTTCGACTGGCTCTCGCCGGTGCTGGACACCAAGTACATGACGCGCGACGAGATCGCGCTCTCGCTGTACGAGATGAACAAGAAGTTCGTGAACAACAAGTGGCTCGCGAAGGGTCTTTTGTCCCGAGTGCCCTACAAGCGGGACATGTACATCTGGTTCGCCAAGGTCTCCGCGAGCGTGGCCATCGACGCGATCAAGCAGCGAATCAACCCGTTGAAGGTGGAGAACTACCAGCAGTTGGTCACCCCGGAATGGTATGACGGGTGAGCGGGTGGTGAACGACCGGACGCGGTGCCAAAGCGCACCCCCCTGCCCCCCGCCGGGGGGAGGTGCCCGAAGGGCGGAGGGGGGTTGGTGAAAACGCCTACCCTGCCCGAAAATGGCGCGCTCGGTGGGGTCCCCACCCCCGGCATCGCGTTCTTCGACCTTGATTTCACGCTCCTGAGCGTGAACGCCGGCAAGCTCTGGGTCCGCTCCGAGTACCGCCGCGGGCGGATCACCCGCCTGCAAGCCGCCCGGGCCGCCCTCTGGATCGGCGCCTACCACCTCGGCTACGGCAAGATGGACCGCATCCTCATCGACGCCATCGCCACGCTCGCCGGCCAGACGGAGCAGGAGCTACGGGCGGACTCCCTGGCCTTTTTCGAGCTGGAGGTCGCCCACCAGATCCGTCCCGGCGCGTTCACCGCCATCGCTGCCCACCGTGAGGCAGGCGACGCCATCGCCTTGCTCACCTCTTCGTCGCCGTACCTGTGCGAGCCGGTCCAGCGGATCCTCGACATCCCGCATGTGCTCTGCAACCGGTTTGAGCTGCGGGACGGTCGGTTCACTGGAAAGCCCGAGCTACCGCTGTGCTTTGGGGCTGGCAAGCTGACCTATGCCCGGCGGCTGGCGGAACGGCTCGGCGCGGATCTCAAGAACTGTAGCTTTTACACGGATAGTTGGTCCGACCTGCCGGTCATGGAGGCTGTGGGCAGGCCGGTCGCCGTGCATCCCGATCCTCGGCTCGCTCGGGTGGCGGACCAGCGGGGGTGGGAGCGGGCGAAGTGGTGAGCGGGGGGCAGTCGGACCAGGCGAGTCTGCGTCCGAAGCTCGGCGGGTGCCCTCAGCGCTCCAACCACCGCGTCGAGAACACCTCCTCCTCCAGCGCGATCGCGAACGTGAGCGAATCGAAGATGATCTCGGTCTTCGACCCCGTCTGCACCTCGTCCGTCACGGTCATCTTGTAGGGGAACTGCCGGGTTCCGACCGTGCGAATGTCGCTCATGGTCCAGGACTTGAGCAGCGTGCCCGAGAGCGCGAAGAGCTGCTGCTTCACGGGGATGTAGGCCAATTGGTCCACCCAGACGGTGCGCTTCGGGTAGCTTACGTCCGTCGTGTTCGCGACGAGCTCCAGCTTCCAGCACTTCCGCCCATCCAACGTCTCCTCTCCCGTGATCGTGCCCGTGTACATCGTCCGCCACTTTGCGGCGTCCATCATGTCCTCGTAGGACATGTCGGAGCCCATCATGCCCTGGCGGAGCATGTGCCCGGAGATCTTCTGGGTCTTCTCCACGCTGGGCAGCCACATCCAGAGCTCATCCTTGTTCTTGAGCATCTTGGTGCCTTCATCGCGCGAAGGTGCCAGGTACTCGATGGCGGCTTCATCCTGGCCGCGCCCGTAGGAGTGCATCTTGTACTCCTTCACCCGGTCGGATTTGGTCACGCGCATGGTGACGTAGGACTCCCGCGTGTCGTAGGTCATGTTGGCGTCGATCTTGTCGAGCATCTCGTTCACCGTGATGGCGTGAGCCCGAGGCGAGAGCAGCGCGACGAAGAGCACCAGCAGGGGCCCCAGACAGGCGGCAAAGCGAGGGAAGGAGAGAGACATGGAGACTCCGGAGAGGGGTTCTACCGACGGGAACGCATGGCCTCGACGGGCTCGATGCGCGCGGCTCGCAGCGCTGGGAGAGCGCCGCCGACGATGGCCATCACGATACCCAGCGCGAAGGCCTGGGCGAGCATGTAGGGCTCCCAGTCCGCGTGGATCACAGCGTCGATGGCGAGGCCCGGAGGCAGCTTGTCCACCGCGCCGCCGAGGTTCACGCCCTGAAGCTCCAACACGTAGTAGGAGATGAGCCCACCGACCACGGCGCCCCCCGCCCCTCCGACTGCAGCGATGCCCATCGCCTCGGACACGAACAGCACCACCGTCGAGCTTCGAGACAGGCCCATCGCCCGCATCACGCCGATCTCAGCGGTGCGCTCGAGCACGCTCATCAACATCGTGTTCAGCACCCCGAGCGCCGTGATGAACACGATGACGCCTGCGGCGATGCTCTGCAAGGCGCCGACGATCCCCGCGATGGAATTGAACGGCGGGCGGTCGTCCCAGGTCGAGACGCTCAGCCCCTTGAGCGCGGGGTCTGCCTGGAGCGCATCCGCGATTGCGCGGGTGTCGTCCAGCGTCTCACCGTACACCAACACCTCTGTGGAGCCGGACGGGATGTCCGCCACGCACTGCAGCGTCTCCAAGCTGACGTAGACGAAGCGGTTCTGCGGGCCGCTCCCCAGGTCCGAGATGCCCACGACCCTGACGGTGATGGCTGAGATCGAGCCGTCTTGTGTTTGTCCACCGAGGACCAGATCATCCCCGATCCTCGCACCGACGTCCGCGGCCGCTTGTTTGCCTACGACGGCCTCAATCGGCGGACGGTTCTTCGGTCCACGGGCACACTTCGCGGATGCGGCCGCGTCGTTGTTGAACATCCGCCCGCCGTCGATGTGGTGCGACAGGTCCAGAGCCCGATCATACCACTCGGTAGGGGCACCCTGTACCAACGCGAAGTGCTCGCCGATGTCGTCGCCGACGGTCATCATCACTGGCATTTGAAGTCGCGGCCAGGCACCTACCACTCCGGGGGTCCCTCTGGCCGCCGCAAGGATCGGACCAAGGTCCGCCATGTTCTCGGCGAGCGGAAGGAGCTGCTCCTTCTTCGCGAACTCGGTGGTCACGATCCGCACAGGGCCCATCATGTTCGCGCCTTGCTCCAGGATCCCCCCGAACGCGCCACGGGTCCA
>CANKNP010000084.1 GCA_947483545.1 Deltaproteobacteria bacterium
GGACGAGGACGGATTTGGCGACCCCGCCGTGACCGAGCAGCGGTGCGACGAGGCGGCGGGATGGACCGCGGACGACAGCGACTGCGACGATGGAGAGCCGAGCGTGTACCCGGGCGCCCCCGAGGTCTGCGACGCGGCGGACAACGACTGCGACGCGGCCGTGGACGAGGACGGCGCGACCTACGGGACGGTCTGGTACGCGGACGTGGACGAGGATGGGTACGGGGATCCGGCGGATTCGACCCAGGAGTGTGATGCACCGGAGGGGTACGGGAGCGATGCGACGGACTGCGACGATTCGGACGCCGAGATCTCGCCGGCGGGCACGGAGATCGTCGGAGACGGGGTGGACCAGGATTGTAGCGGAGGAGACGCCCCTGGGTCTGCCTGTGTGGACGGGGAGATCCAGATCTTCGCCGGGATCAACTTCGTGAAGGTCTGTGGGCAGACCTTCGACATGGGCTGTACCCCAGGGGCGGGGACCTGCGGGACGGACGAGGAGGTCCACAGCGTCACCCTCTCCCACGACTACTGGGTCGCGCAGACCGAGACGACCCAAGTCGAGTACACGGCGCTCGTCGGCTACGACCCGTCGGTCGGGGACTGCACGCCGGCGGCCACGGACTGCCCGGTGGACGCGGTCAGTTGGTCCAACGCGGCGATCTATGCCAACGATCTCTCGGCGGAGGAGGGCCTGGCAGCCTGTTATTCCTGCGAGGGGAGCACCTGCACCTCGGTTGCGGATCCCTACGGCTGTGAGGGCTACCGGCTCTTGACCGAGGCGGAGTGGGAGGGCGCGGCCCGGTGTGGCGAGGACCTGGAGTTTGCCGGATCGAGCACCCTCTCCGACGTCGGCTGGTACAACGGGAACAGTGGATACCTCGCGCATCCTGTGGCGAGCCTCGCCCCGAACGCCTGCGGCCTCTACGACATGAGCGGGAACCTCGAAGAATTCGTGAACGACTGGTACGACGTCGGCAGCACCGACGCCGTGACCGACCCCGCGGGGCCGGCGACCGGGACCTACCATGTGGTTCGAGGCGGCGGCTGGTTCTACGCTGACTACTACTCCCGTATCGCCCGCCGCCAGGGCTACGACATGACGAGCAAGAACGTGATCCTGGGCTTCCGCATCGGGCGCACCGCGCCGCCCGACGCGAACTCGGCGCCATCCACCCCCACAGTCTCCATCTCCCCGTCCTCCCCCACGGACGGCGACGATCTCGTGTGTGTCGCCTCCTCCACGGATCCCGACGGCGACAGCGTGACCTACAGCTACGCCTGGACAGTGGACGGGGTGGATGCGGGCGTCATCACGAACACGGTGGACGCTTCGTCCACGAGCGTGGACGAGGTCTGGGGCTGCCTGGTCACTGCGTCCGATGGGACGGATGCGAGCGGCGAAGCCAGCGCTTCGGTGACGATCACTGACGCCTACGCTTTCACCGACTACACCCACCTCTTCGGCGGCGGCATGGTCCACCTTTCCGCCGGGAGCTTCACGATGGGCGGGGGCAACGGGGACCCCTCGGATTCCTACACGGACCACACCGTCACGCTCACCCACGCCTTCTGGATCGGCGAGACCGAGGTCACGCAGGGGCAATGGGCCGCCGGCCTTACACCACGAGCACCCTCGGGGACCTCGACGGCGACGGGCTCGGGGACATGGCGTTCGGGGCGGGTGGGGAGTCCCCCTACGGCAAGGCCCACGTCCTGGCTGGTGACACGGGGTGGAGCGGGGCCTACAGCTCGTCGGACGCGACCTGGACCCTCACAGGCACCAGCTACTACTACTTCGGGTTCTACACTGCCGGGCCGGGGGACATGGACGGGGATGGGTACGACGATCTGGTGCTGGGCTGCAACTCTTGCGGACACTTGGAGTTTTATTCAGGGAGTTCGGCCGGGCCGGTGTTTGCGGCCGATGGGCAGGAGGGCTCAACAAAGTCACGACGGCCGGGGACCTCGATGGGGACGGCTGGCCCGACCTCCTGGCGTACGCGACAAACCCCTCGCAGGATGGCTCCTTGGGCGTCTACCTCTTCGCCGGCAGCCCCTCCTGGAACCCCGATCCCATCGCAAGCTGGGTGGGCGTGACCGTGGGCGACAACCTCGGCGCCTACGGCCCCCAAACCGTGGACACCAACGGCGACGGCACCCTCGAGCTCCTCCTCTCCGCCCCCGGCGTGGACGGCGCCGTGTCGGATGTCGGCGCGGTCTACCTGCTGTCGGAGCTGGGGTTCTGATCACCGCCCTCCTCAACGGACTCCGGGCCTTGAACCTGCGTAGGGGCGGCCGCCCGGGGTCAACGCCGCGAGGGTCCCCAACACGCGGGAAGACATGCTGAACATTTGAGTCCGACTTCGTTGCAAGGCCCGCCTCGCTCGGATACATCCGTTCAGCCATGAGACGAGCATCCAATTCCAATGCGAGGTGGTGCACGTCTACCAGCGCTCGGTAGAATTCTTCCTCTCACGGCCCGAGTTGGTGGCGCTGGTGCCGCTGGCCGCCGACTTCCCCGGGCCAGAGGCGACCCGGCATCTTCGCGCCGCCGCCGCCCGACTGGTCGATCCAAGTGATCGGCTCGGCCTCGTCGCCCTCGCCCACGCCCGGGGGTTGCCGCAGGCTGAAATCGAGAGCATCATTCCAACCAGCGAGGTCTGCATGTCGGATCAATACCCTGAACTCCTGTCGGTCATCGCAGCACGCAGCGAAGCGCTCGGCGAGGCGCGCGGCGTCGCGCTCGGCGAGGCGCGCGGCGTCGCGCGCGCCCGGCGAGAAGCCGTCTCCACCTGGCTCTCGGCGCGGTTCCCAGGCGAACACTGGTCCGAGGCGGAGCTAGCGGCGCTCTGCGTGGTTCCACTCGCCGAGCTGTACGCCGCTCCCTCCGCAGCCGAGACCAGGGTGCGGGCGAGGCCTGCTTCTTGATCTACCACTCCGAATGGCCCTCGCCGCGATGCCCAGCGGCGTTCGGCGGCCCGGGGCAAACCCGAGGAAGGAGGCCCCAAGCCGCCCCTACTGCGGCACCGCCTTCACCTTCGCCTTCCCATCTTCGATCATGATCCGGAACTTCACGCTCTCGGTCTGGTAGGTCGACTTGATGAGGCGGACCTGCTTGTGCAGGGCCTCGCGCACCGCATCGAACGAGAGCTCGGTCGATTGCCCGCACTTCGCCCTCGCCTCCATGTACTTGTCGAACACCATCTTGTACGCCCGCTCCTCCTTCTCCTGCCTCTCCTGGCGCTGGCGCAGCACCTCGATCTGCTCGGCGGACAGCGCCTCGGGGATGACCGTCTTGGTGGCCGAAAGATCCGCGCGGAACTTCATCTTCGGGTGTGTTCCGCGCTCGATCTGCACGAGGTTCCGCGTCCAGTAGAGCTCCAGGCTTTGGAAGCGCGCTTTCAACGACTGGAAGCGAAACCGCTGCTGGGCGGCGTTCATCGGGTCCAGCATCAGCTCCCGAATGAAGCGCTTGACCTCCTCTCGCTCCCGTAGCGGCTCGATTCGCTCGATGCCGGAGAAGTACTTCTCATACTCAATCTTGAGCAGGAACATCTTCTGTTCCACTTCATCCATGACATTGTTCAGGTTCCGGTCAACCTTCTCTCTGCGTGCCATGCGTGGTGCGCTCCGTTGGAGAGCGTAGCACAGCGCTTTGTGGGGGGCTGCGCCCCACGGACTCAATAGACCCCGGCCATGTCTACGCTGCAGCTCCCGACCGCAAAGACCAAGGACCGCGTCAAGACCCCCGTGCCCGACCGCGTGGACGTCGCGATCATCGGCGCGGGCCTGGGCGGGTTGATGAGCGCCGCGCGGCTGGCCAAACAGGGCTTGAGCGTCGCTTTGTTCGATGGGCACTACGTCGCCGGTGGTTGCTGCACCATGTTTCACCGGGCGACGCGCGAGGGCCCGTACCAGTTTGACATCGGGCTGCACTACATCGGCGACTGCGCCCCGGACGGAAAGATCCCCACGCTCTTGCGAGATGTGGGCGTAGATCTCGAGTATCTCCGCATGGATGACGACGGCTTCGACACCATCGTGCTCCCCGGCCTGACCTTTCCCATCCCCGCGAACCTGGACCGCTTCCGGGAGCGCCTCGTGGAGCACTTCCCCAAGGAGAAGCGCGGCATCGACCGGTACACGCGCGTGCTGGGCGAGGTCGGTCACCTGGGCAAGTGGGTCGAGGACAAGCGCGGAAAGGGCCTCGCCGGCACGCTGGGCACGCTCTGGCAGGTCGCGACCAAGGCCCGCCTGGTGCCGAAGTACCAGAACGCCACGGTGAAGGCGCTGTTGGACGACTGCACGCAGGACCCGATGCTCAGGGGCGTGCTCCTGGGGCAGAGCGGCGACTACGGGGTCGCACCCAGCAAGGCCAGCGCGATGCTGCATCTGGGCTTGCAAGCCCACTATCTGCGGGGCGCGTACTACCCGAAGGGCGGCGGACAGCGCATCGCAGACGAGCTGGCCAGCGTGGTCGAGGCCCATGGCGGGGCGATCTGCCTGCGCCGCCAGGTCGAGCAGATCCTCGTCGAGGACGGCCGGGCCGTTGGGCTGCGGCTCGCGGGGGGCGAGGAGGTGCGGGCGGGGGTCGTGATCAGCAACGCAGACTTGAAGCGCACGTACACGGAGCTCTTGCCGGCCGCCGCCGTGCCGGCAACCTGGCAGGACCGAAGCCAGAAGTTGGAGATGGGCGCGGCGATCTTCATCACCTGCTTGGGGGTCAAAGCGGACCTGAGGGCCCACGGCATGGCCGCGAAGAACATCTGGCGGTTCGACACCACCGACCCGGAGGAGATCTACGCCGAGGCTGACCGTGGCGAGATCACCGCAAGGTGTGCGTACATCACCAGCGCGTCGCTCAAGGATCCGGACACGCACGGGCACACCCCAGAGGGGGTGATGGGCGTGGAGGTGATGACGATCGCGCCGGGGAAGCCCGAAGCTTGGGGCGTCGATCCCTCGGAAGTCGCGAGCGGGCACTATCGGAAGCGCGAGGTCTACGAGGCGAAGAAGCGCGAGGTGGAGGACCGGCTGATCGACCACCTGGAGGCGCAGTTCCCGGGGACCAAGCAGCACATCGTGTTCCGGGAGAGCGCCACGCCCATCACGCACACCCGGTTCACCCGCGCCTCGGATGGCACCGGGTACGGCCTGGCCGCAACCCCCGCCCAGTTCCTCCAGGGTCGCCCCGGGTACCGGGGGCCGATCCCAGGCCTGTACTTTGCGGGCGCGAGCACGCGGGCCGGTCACGGCGTCATGGGCGCGCTCAACAGCGGCAAGCACGCCGCCAACAGGGTGTTGGAGGATCGGAAGGGGTGAGCCAGGGGCCAGCCCGGGCGCTGGACAAAGGCACCGCCGCCCAACATTCGGCGAGCGCATGGCCCCGCCCTGGGCTAGATCGGAGCCGAAGGAGCCCCGCATGACCCTCGTTACGCTCGCCCTGTCGTGGATCCTCGCCGGCCTCGCGCCGTTGGCCCAGGCCGGGACCTCTGCGTTTCCGACCGCGGCGACAGTCACGAGCGCGGATGGCGTGGTGCTGCAAGCCACCTGGGGACAGCCTGCGAAGGCGAGCACCAACGGCGTGGTTTTCGTGCACATGAACGGCCGCTCCAAAGAAGACTGGGCGGGGGTGGCGCAGACCTGCTGGGAGGGCGGGGCCTACGTGCTGACCTTTGATCTGCGCGGCATGGGCGGCAACATCCCCGCAGGGACCGTGGCGGCCGCGCTCACGCCGGACGACTACCAGAAGATGCTGGGCGACGTGAGGGCGGCCGTGGAGCTCCTCAAGTCCAAGGGGGTGACCAACGTGGCCCTCGTGGGCGCCGAGCTGGGCGCCAACCTCGTGATCAACGTCGCCGCGGATGATGCAAGCATTGTGGACGTCGTGCTGATCTCGCCAGGGTTTGACTACAAGGGCATCATCGCGACCGACGCGATCAAGCGCTACGGCGCGCGCCCCATCTACATGGTGGGCGCAGAGGACGACATGTACGGCCTGCAGTCCATCGCGCGGTTCGATGCCGACGCGACCGGGCCCAAGCAGATCACCGTGTTCCCGAGCGGCGGCAAAGGCACCAAGCTGTTGATCAAGCAGCCTGAGCTGGAGGGCACGCTCGTCGGCTGGGTCACGACGCATTGGACGGCGACGACGACTGCTCCCTGACTCAGGGCGCGATCCACACCGCCCCGCCGTCGTCTCGCCGCACCGGGGGCCCCCAGAGCATCTCCATGTGGGCGACCGACCCGCCGAGCGCCACGAGGATGGTGCCGCGCCGAACCCGGCCGAGGTCTACCGGCGCAGGCTGATCCGGGTTCGCGAGCAGCCTGCGGCCGTGCGCGCGCTGATCGTAGAACACCTTCTGCGGGTGGATTCCAGGGCCCGTGGCGCCGACGACCGCGATGGGGCCCTCCGGAAGGTCGGCCAGGAGCGCGTAGATGGTCGGGCTCCCGCTGGGCGTGCCTGGCAGCGTCAAGGGCCCGGGCGACAGCAGCGCGGCGTCGGCCAGCATGGCGCCGATGGCCAGGGGGGCGCCGAGGACCGTGAGCTTGGGGAACCGTCGGGCGAGACGGCGCAGCCCCTGGCCGCTGAGCACGAGCACGCCGATGTGGCCGAGGATCCAGAGCCGCGCGTGGTGGTTGAAGGCGCTGGCGTACGGGAGTCGGTCGAGCGCGAGCGCGACGGGGTTGGGCGTTCGGAGGGGGTGACCGAGGAAAGAGGGGGACGCCCCCGCGGACCAGGCGGCGATCCCGACCACGGGGATCGCCAGGGGTCCAACCCCGATGCCGGCGAGCGCGAGCGTGGGGAGGCCGACCCATGTGGGGTGCTCACGCACCAGCGCGTCGCCGAGGGGCAGCTCCCCCGGGGGCAAACCCGGCAGGACGAAGCTGGCAAGATCCGCGGCGCGCCAGGGGTTGACAGGCCAAAGCGGCTCCTCGCGGACCGGCGCCCTGCCGGAGCGGTGACCGGGCCCCGCGAGCCGGGTGGAGAACGGCGCTGCGGCGGGCGCGGCGATGGCGAGCGCGAGGATGGCGGCAACGGCGATCCGCAGCGCTACCCGCCTCGTTTGGGACAATCGGACCAGCGCGATCCCGACCGCCGCGAACGCCCCAAGCCACGCGAGGTAGAGCCCGCACCACGCCAGGAGCCCCAGCGCAGCGCCGCCGGCGATGAGGTGGCGCCAGGGTCCTTCGCGCCCCGTCCCCGCCCAGATCCCGGCGAGCGCGAGCGCGAGCAGGCCCACAGCGCCGTCCTCAGTCAGCCCGCTCCACATCGATCCGCGCCAGATCGGCGCCATCGCGAGGCCCAACCCCATCCAAGTCGCGCTCACCCCCAAAGCGCGCCCCAACGCGGCGCCGCCCACCACCGCCAGGGCGATCCACCCCACTACGAGCACATTCCACGCCGACGTCAGGCCCACCACGCGCCCGATCCCCCCAGCGATCCAGGTGGGCAGCGGATCGATCACCGCGCGCGACGATGTCCCGACCGCCATCTCCGTGCCCCTCGGCCACGCCGGCCACGCCGCGGCCGTGTACGCCTGCACCCAGGCGTGCCCGTACGTCTCGGCGCGCGGCGATCCCACCAGGTCCCCCCGCGCAATGGCCGGACCCGCCAGGATGGCGGCGAGGAGCAGCCCGAGCGCCGCATCCGACCAGCGGCAGAGCGGGTTCGGGTCCATGCCGCGCCTTATCGCCGGGATACCGGGGTTCATGACCGAAATCAAGAATCTCAGCGTGCTGTGGGGCGTCTTCGGCGCCTTTCAAATGATGGTCGGCCTCTGCACCGGCGTGCTCTTCGGCATGTTCGGCTTTGTCCCGATGCTCTCCGGCGATGAGGAGGGCATGATCCTCGGTGGCGTGTTCATGGGCTTCGCCGTGCTCTTCGTGCTCATGTTCTGCTTGTTTTCGATCCCCGGCCTCGTCGTCGCCTGGGGGCTCTCCAAGCAGTACAAGTGGGCGGGCATCGTCGCCGGCTTGATGTCCCTGTTCCTCCTGCTGAACTTCCCGATCGGCACGATGATCGGCGGGTACACGCTCTACGTGCTGTTCAAGCCGGAGAACCAGGCGGTGTTGCGGTAATCACCACACCTACCCCCCGATCTCCCGCCCCAACCCCCGCAACCCCAGTCGCCGCGCCTCCTCCGCCACAGCAGCGATCGTCCCGCTCACATCCTCGCCCCGCCGCCCGGCCAACCGAGCGAGGAACAACCGGCCCATCAGCGCGGTGTCGGTATCCCCGAATTGTTTGCAGCCGGCCGACGCCCGGCCCAATTCGACCTCGGCGCCAGGCTCGGCCCGCAGCGCTCGCAAATAGCACAGATACACGTCGTTCATCACCACGAACCGGGTGAGCCCGCTGCACTTCGCGACCTCCCGGCTCTCTTCGAAGGCGGCGTAGGCCCGGCCCTCGTCGCCGAGCCGCATCCAGGCATCGCCGATGTTGTGCAGGTTCACGACCTCGCCTTGCCGGTAGCCGAGGCCGGCGCGCACATCGAGGGCGCGACGAAACCAAACGAGCGCGTCGGCAAAGTTGGATCGTTGAAAAGCCGACAGTCCCAAATTGTTGAGCACACGCCCTTGGAGGATGCGGTCCCCGCCGGCCTCGGCCAGCGGCAGGGCCACGCGCAAGACCGACTCCGCGGTGTCCATATCGTCGAGGCGGAGCGCCTCCGCGGCCTGACCCACGTAGATGCGCGCGGCCAAGGCCGGATCTGCGCCGGCGGCGATCAGCCCCTCCGCATACCGCTCATGGGCTTCCGAGACCCGGCCCTCCTCCAAGGCCAGCCCGCCGAGGGCCTCGAGCGCTTCGACGACCCCGGAGGGATCGTCCTGCACCGAGAGGTTTTCGAGCGCGCCTTCCAAATGCATGCGCGCCATCGCCATTTTGCCCTGGGAGCGGTGAAATTGCCCGAGCGCGAGCATCGCGCGGGCCTCCACCTCTCGCGGGCCGATCTCGCCCGCGATGTCGAGCGCCACTTCCAAATGACCGAGCGTGCGCGGTCGCCCAAGGAGCAGGCTCAACTCCCCGGCGCGAAGGTGCAGGACCGCCTCCAGCGTGGGATCCTTCTGGGTGCGCGGCCCGCGCTCCAGCCAGCTCAACGCGCGGATCAGGCACTCGAGCGAGCGCTCGTTCCGCTGCGCCTGTCGGTGGACCTCCGCGGCCTTGAGCAGCGCGGCTGCGGCATCGCGCACGCGCCCGCCCGCCTGCGCGTGGGTCGCCCAGGCCTCGCCCACGGCATCCAGGCGGTCCCCGTACCGGCGCTCCATCCCCGACGCCACGAGCCGATGGTACTCGCGCCGTTGAACCGCGAGGATCCCTCGAATCACGGCCTCCCAGATCAAGACCGACCGAAACACGTACCCGGTGTCCGGAACGGGGGACTCAGGCACGATCAGTCCCGCGCGCACGAGCTCCCCGACGATCGGGGTGGGATCGTCCGAGCCGAGCGCCGCGGCCAGGAGATCAGCAGAAAAGTGGAGCCCGATCACCGCCGCGACTTGGACCGCGCCCCGCGCGCCGGGATCCAACGCGTCGATGCGCGCGTCGATCAGGCCCTGCAGCGTGTCCGGAAGCCCTGGATCCAGATGTGGATCTTTCAATCGCGCGACCGTTCCCTCATACCAGATCCGACCGGCCTGCCGGAGCGCCTTGAGGATCTCCTCCAAATAGAGGGGGTTTCCCTCGGCGGTGCGTAGCAACAGGCGCGTGAGATCGGGCCCGACGGCCGTGGCTCCCAAGACCTCGCTGGCCAACTGGCCGGTCTGCTCTGGGGGGAGCGGTGCGAGCTTCAAGGGTTCAAGGCCGGGAAAGCGGGGGCCCTCGTCGTCGCCACGCCAACACGCGAGCAGGAGCACGGGCTGGTCCGCGCACACGCGGACAAGGTGGCGGAACACCTCGGCTTCCAGCTCGTCAAGGTGCTGGATGTCCTCCAACATCAGCAGGACCGGTCCGTCCTTGCAAAGCCCGCGAATAAGCCGGGCACACGCGGAGAACATCGCCTCGCGCGCGGGGAAGGCTGGCCGGGCCACCCGCCGGCCCGAAGCCCGAACGGCGGGCGTGAGCTCCAGCATGAAGAGCGCGCCGATCACGGCGGCTTCGGCTTCGTCGAGGCCAAGCTCCCCGAGGCGCTTGAGCCGCTCAGCCGTGACCTCGGGCGAGGCGCCATCGCGAACCCCGAGGATGTCTGCGACAAGATCCCGGGTCGCGGCGAACGGCCGATCGCTGAAGGGCACCGCCCGCCCGTGAAAATTCGGCAGGCTGCGCCGCTGCGCGAGGTCGCGAAGCTCTCGGAAGAAGCGGCTTTTCCCCGAGCCAGCGTCGCCGAACACGCCGATGCGCGAGCCCTGCCCATCGCGGAGCTTGCCGATGGCGTCGCGGAGCACCTCCAGCTCCTCCCCCCGTCTCAGCCAACCGCCGCTGGTGCCGCGCCCGCCCGTACGCCGCGCGCCGGCGAGCACGAAGCTCCGCTGCATCGCCCGCGATCCCTTGCGGCGAAGCCCCGGGCCCGGCTCAAACGGGTAGCGATCCCCGGCCAAGGCGGCGACCTTCTCACTCACGAGCGTCGTGCCCGGCTCGGCGGCGTACGAGAGCCGCAGCGGCACCTTGAGCGTGTCGCCGTGGGCCGCGTACCGGTAGCGGGTCCCCACACGCTTCGACACGGTGATCTCGCCGACGTGCACGGCGACGGCGAACTCCACGCCCACGCCCTTCTTGCGGAGCTTCTGCGAGAGGCGATGCAGCTCGCGGGCACAGGTGAGCGCCCGGTCCAGGTCATCGCCGAGCGCTCGCGGGAGACCGAAGAAAACCCGCAGGGTGTCGTCATCGTAGCGGTCCGCGACCCCGCCCACGCGGCCGACCAGCTCGCGAACGCCCCGCAGGAGCCGGATGTGCAGGCGGGCGATCTCCTCGGACTCCGCATGCGCCGACATGTCCGTGAGGCCGTTCGCCTCGGCCACGAGCACCACGACGGAGCGGTGCTCCCCGGAATGGACCTGCGGCCGATGCACCTCGGGATGGACCGCGCTGTCGGGCATCGACGAAGCGGAGGGCTCGGCCTCGACCCCGGTGTGCATCGCGTCCAAGTCATCCACGAGCTGGCGCAGGCCCGCATCCATGCGACCGCCGAGGGCCTCTTTGGGGAACATCTCGCGCATCAACGCGGCGATTTGCGGACTCCCGGCGCGCGCGGCGTGGCGGTATTGAAACGCTCGCAGGTCCTCCTCCAGCTCGCCGCCAGTGGGGTACCGATCGTCCGGCCGCAGGGCCAGCGCGCGGTGGATGATCTGGACCAGCTCCGTCGGAACCTCCGGGTTCCACGCCTGCAGATCAGGGAGGGCGCCGGAGCTCAGCGCCCGGAGCTTCTCCTCCGGCGAGCCGTCGTAGAGCCTTCGCCCGGCGAGCATCTCGTAGAGCACGATGCCGACGGCGTAAAGGTCGGACCGCCCGTCGAGCCGCTCGCCTTTGGCCTGCTCCGGCGACATGTAGGCGAACTTGCCGCCGCGAGGGGCCTCGGCGGGCTCCACAGCGGGCTCGTTGGGATCGACCGCGGACGAGGCGGCGAGCCTTGCGATGCCGAAGTCGACGAGCTTGACCTCGCCCTCAAAGCTCACCATCACGTTGTGTGGGCTCACGTCGCGGTGAACGATGTGCAGCGGCAGCCCCTCGGGGGTTCGGCGGGAGTGGGCGTAGGCGAGGCCTCGGGCGATGGCTGCGCCGATCGCGGCGGCGATCGCGACCGGCATGCGGCGTTCATCCCGGCGCATCGCACGCAGCAGGTGCGTGAGATCCGCGCCATGGATGAATTCCATCGCGAGGTAGGGGTCGTCGTCTACTCGGCCCAGCTCGAACACCTGCACGATGTTCGGATGGGTGAGCACCACGGAGAGCTTGGCCTCGTGGATGAACATCTGCACAAAGCGCGGGTTGCCCGCCAGATCGGGCAGGATCCGCTTGATGACCAGCCGCTTCTCGAAGCCTTCGAGGCCGACACTTCGCGCCAGGAACACCTCGGCCATGCCGCCCTGCGCGAGCGGCTAAAGGAGCTGGTAGCGGCCGAAGGCGCAGGGGAAATCCATGGCGGGGACAGCCTACGCGAGGGGGGGCGGGGGCGCTACCGGCCGGGCTACGATGGCGCCATGCTCACCGTGCTCTTGCTCCTCCTCGGATGTCCGACCGCCCCCTGCAACGCCGACTGCGCCGACTGGGGGGCGCCTCCTGCGCCGAGGGTTGAACAAAGTCGAACATGCGTGTAAAGTACACGCATGATCAACCCCGCTCTCCCTCGTGCTGCGAAGCGTCCGGTCAACCTCACGCTCGACGGCGCGCTGGTGGACGAAGCGCGAGCGCTCGGGATCCCGCTTTCAGCGACCGTAGAGGCGGCGCTGCGCACGAGCGTGGCCGAGGCGCGGGAGCGTCGTTGGCTTGAGGAGAACCGGGAGGCGATCGCAGCCTACAACGCCCGGGTGGAGCGGGATGGCATGTTCGGCGACGACGTCCGGATGTTTTGATGGCGAAGTATGAGGTGTACCGCAACCCGAACCCGCGCTCCCGTGGCGACGCGCCGTACCTGCTCGACGTGCAGGCTGAGGTGTTCCGGACGATGAGTAGCCGCGTGGTCGTGCCCTTGTATCGGGAGGCCGTCATCCCGAAGCCGATGCGGGTGCTCCAGCCGAGCCTGACCGTGGAGGGCGCGACCGTGGTGATGGACACCCTCGCGATCGTCGGGTTGCCCGTCCGGTCGCTGGGAGAGCGGGTCGGGGACTTGTCCTCCGACAGCGCGACCATCCTCGCGGCCTTGGACCTCATGCTCACCGGGGCCTGACGGGAGCATCGGACTGCGGATCCTCAGGACCAAAGGTGCGCCCGGAGCTCGCGGATCGCCTCGGTCTGCCCAAGCGTGGAGGATGCAGAGGTGTCCGCCGAGATCAGCCGTTCATGCTTCCTGTCCACCGATTCAGCGCCGCCGTCAAGGCTGTGCGCCGCTCGGGACCGTGTCGACGACCAACGCGATATCCTGCGAACCGCCCAGCAGAGCACGGTGAACGACGCATGACGAAGGCGAAGCGAAAGACCCTGCCCAAGAACTTCGAAGCGCTCCTCGCGGAGGGCGACCACGCGAAGATCACCGAGGCGCTGACGGCGTGTCAGCCGGACGCACACGGTGGGTTCAACCGGACGGCGCTGGCGTTCGCGGGATGCTCGGACGAGCTCTCGCGGTGGCTGGTCGCGAACGGCGCGAACCTGGAGGCGGAGGGCGCGTGGGGGGACACGCCGCTACAGCATCGAATCACGTACGGGGGCTCGATCGACGTGCTCCTCGAGCGTTGGAGGCCCCGGACGTGGCGACGGCGCGCGCGATCTTGCGGGGGCGGCCGACCGACGAGGAGACGGAGGAGCTCGTGCGGTCGGCGGTGCGCTGGGTGCAGTGGAACCCGAAACCGGTGGCGCTGGAGGCGCCGAGCTACGAGGGGTGAGACGGGAGAGGCCCGATCGTCTTCGACGCGCGCCGCGGTCTTGTCGTCCCCGCGCTTCGATGAGACGATTGCCACCCATTCGGCAACGAGCATCCGGCGAACACCCTCATGTCGGAGCGTGACTGCCGCCAAGTACCGGGCCCACGTCGACGACTGCGAGGAGCGGGACGATTTCGATGCGGTGATCCGGACGAGGGACTGTGAGCTCATCTGCCAGATGTTCTCGGAGTATTGAAGCCCCCCGCCGCTGCCGCAGACTTCAGCGGCGTTCCGCCCCCCGCTCGGCCGCCACGGCGATGGCCCCAAGCCGCCCCACCTCTTTGGTCTCATCCCCCACGCCAACGCTGTACATCCGCCCCTTCCAAGCGACCTGGCCGAGCCGCGACCGCCGGACGGAGTCGAGGAGCAGGCCGACCAGCATGAGCGCCCCCAGGCCTTGAAGGAGCCCGTAGCGACGGTCCTGGCCGAAGATGCCGTCCATCCAGTAGCGGACCGCGTGCATGAGCCCGAGCAGGCCCAAAGATGCTGCGAGGCCGGGCATGTCCCCGCGGACGATCGCGATCGCCGGCAGGAAATAGGGCAGCACGAATTCAAAGGCGATGAAGCCTGACAATACCACGGGCAGGATGACCGAATAGCGCATGCCCGCGTACAGGTTTTTGGTCCAGCCGAGCCAGAGCTCCCGCAGGTTGGTGTACATGCGGCAGGAGAACAACTCCCGCATGAACACCACCCGGATCGGGAGATCCTTCGCCACGAAGGCACGGGCGAGGCCCACATCGTCGAGGATGTCCGCCTTGACCGCTTCGTGTCCACCCGCCTGGCGGTAGGCGCCCAACTGGACAAGGATGAACTGGCCATTTGCGATCACAGCATCCTTGCGCGCCGGATCGTTCACCTTGTCGAGGTCATTCCCGGCGATGATCAACCCCCCGACCGAAGGTTGGATCACCTTCTCCCAGAAGCCGCCCATCTCCAGCTTGCCCAACCCCGAGAGGAACGCCACGCCGTCCGAAATCGCCCGGCTTTGCGCGAGGGCGAGGGCCGAAGGATGGACCCGAACGTCGGCATCGAGGAACAGGAGCCAGGCGTCATCGGGCAGATCGAGGGCCTGCACGGCGCGGTGCAGCGCCCAGGGCTTCCCCTTCCAGCCCGCCGGCACGGGGCCTTCGCCGCGGAGGAGTCGGGCACCCGCAGCGAGGGCGAGGTCCGCCGTAGCGTCGCTGGAGGCGTCGTCGAACACGACGATCGAGAGATTGCCGTGGTCTGAGGCGGCGAGCGAGCGGATACAGGCGCCGATGTTGGCGGCCTCGTCGCGCGCAGGGATGAGCACCGTGAGCACGGGCAGGCCGGGGAGCCGGGGCGCGTCGGTCCCGAGTCGCCAGCGGTCCTCGTTGCGGGTGCGCCGAACCCGGGCCGCCACGGAGAGCCAGAAAAGCGCGATGAGCGCGACGGTCCAGAGCATCGATCAGCCGAAGCGGTGCTTGATCGCGACGTGCAAGCCGGCTTTCGCGTCATCCTTGAGCAGCGTGCCATGGCCGGGGATCAGGTGCTTGAACGGCACCTCGGTGAGCCGCTCGAAGTCCGCGCGGATGCCGGGGCCCATCACCTTCGTCCAGGGGCCGCCGATCAGCGTGGGCCGAAAACCCATCGCGCGCATCATCAGGCCGCCGAGGAACGAACAGTCATCGAAGTGGATCCAATTCTGGTAGGCGTCGCAGGTCACAAGCACGCCACCGTCGATGTCCAGTCGCAGCGCAACCTCCGATTTCTGACCGCCAGCGAAGTTGAAAACCTCTGCGTTCGGCACCGGCGTGTTGCCCGGCTGGAGGGCCTCGCTGGCCCGCATCCCGCCGAGATCCATGGCCGGGGGCGCCCAGAGCGTCGCGCCAAAGCGATGAAGGAACCAGGGATCGTCGGACCCGTGGAAGGCCCCGATGCGGAGGAGGTGCTTCGGGCGACCCAGTTTTTCGACCTCCGCCTCGCCCTCGGCCGACAGCCGAATCGCGTTCACAAACGTGAGATCGCCCCCGTGACGCAAGATGGTCATGTTCCGGCCAATGGACAGCCCAGGCGCAAACCGGAAGCCGCCGGTGACCATGAACACGTCGGGGAATACCTCGATCAACGGGCCGTGCGGCTCGGCGGGGCGAAATTCGGGCATCGCACGGGCATACCCTTTTGGCGCGAGGTATGCGAGACTGCCGCGCCGGCTGTTCGGCAAGTGCCATCTCCCTTGGAGCTCTCTACATGCGTCTCTTTCTGTGTGCCTCTGGCCTCCTCGTCATCGCCCTCGGTTGCTCTGGTGGGGAGGCCACCCCGGAGCCTACGGGCACCGCATCCCCGGCCGCACCCGCTGCGCCGACGGCTGATCCGGGGTACTTCGTGTGGTACAACCCTGGGAAGAC
>CANKNP010000085.1 GCA_947483545.1 Deltaproteobacteria bacterium
AGCTCGCCCAGGATGTGCTTCTCGATGGCGTTGCCCACGATGAACACGTCCACGTCGATGTGGCCCTCCATGATGCGCTCGCACCCCGCGGCGTGGGGCACGACACGCGACGTTCCACCGCACCGGACCTTGTCGGTCATCACGTCGGACACGACCTTCCAGATGGTGGAGAACCGCTCGTTGTCGAGCTCAACCTCCTGCACGTACGAGAGGCGATCCCGGCCGATAGCCTTCGCCATGAGCGGGGGGAGCGTGCGGCGGGGCGACACGCGCCGGCGCTCGGTGGTGCGGGGCCCGTCCACTCTGGTCTCCAACAGCTCGGTGTCTACGTCGGAGCCGCGAAAGCTCTCCTCGTACGCAGGCAGTCGGGTCGTCTCCCAATACGTGGCGGGCGTGCACGGGAAGCGGTGCGCGATGCGGAACTGCATGCTCCGAGGCTACGCGCAGGTCGGCGTGATCGCAAGTCCGGGGCTGTCAATCTTGCGTGGAGAGGAGAGGGGCGTGGGGAAGTAGGGGGCCAGCCCGGGCGCTGGACAACGCACGCGAGGTTCGCCGAGCGCGCGGATCGGCGGCCGGCAGGTGGTGGCGGGCTGGCCCCTGCGTTAGCCCAAGTGTTCGGCGGAGCCGCAGTGATCCTCCTCTCCATGCCGCTACTGGCCGGGTGCGTGTTGGTCAGCCGGCGCGAGTGGTACGATTGGCGACCGGACGATGACTCGGGAGGCGAGCGGGAGTCCAATGACACGGGGTGTGTGCTGTGCGAATCGCCGCCCTGCGGTTGCGCCAGCGAGCCTTCTTCTTCGTCGTTCGGGCTGTTTGTCGCCTCCACTGTGCTGATCGGCCTTCTGATGCTTGTGGTGCGCCGTGAACGCGCACGCAACGGCGACGCCACGCATTAGGGAGGGTCGATGTTCCTGGCTTTCGCGCTCACCCTCGGCCTCTCCGTCGCGGAAGCTGCGTGTCCGGCGTCCGCCGACGCGGTCCGGGAGGGCGCTGACGGGGCGTACGCGGCCTATCTGGACTTTGAAGTCGCCGATTTCTCCGCCAGGGCCCAGGTGCTTCGAGGGGACGTCGCATGCCTGACGGAGGTCGTAGACCCCGCGACCGCGACGCGGATTCACCTGGTCGAGGCGCTCGCGGCCTGGCTGCAGAAGGACCAGAAGCATGTGATGGCCTCCTTTCGTGGCGTGCTCGCGGCGAACCCCGGATTCACCCTCTCCGCAGACGTCGCGCCGACGGGGAGCCAGGTGCGGTCGTTCTTCGACGCGGCGCGCGCAGTTGGCGGCGGGGGCTGGACGCCTGTCGTAAACGCCGGCGTCTCGTACACGGTGGACGGACGCCCGAGCGCCGCTGGCATCCCCAGCGAGCGTGCAGCGCTGGTGCAGGTCCGTTCCTCTACTGGGGTTCGAACCTGGTATCTCAACGGCGATGGGCTCCCGGCGGATCTCCGTGTGGCGATCACCTCCGACAGCACGGCGAAGGCCCCGCTGCCGGCGGTGAGCCAACCTGCCGTCACTGAGGAGGAGCCGAAGACCGGGCGTCGCAGGCACCCTTCCCGGACCCTCATGATCGAGGGCGGGGTGGCCAGCACAGCGTCCGTCCTCCTCCTGACCACTGCAGCCGTGATGAAGTCCAGCTTTTCCTATTCCGACCGCCCCCGAGACGCCTACATCGCCAACCACACGGTTGGGAACACTGGGTATGCGCTGGGCGTTGTGGGGATCGGCCTCGGCATCACGGGCATTGCCATCGGAAAGTGGTAGCCGATGTTGGAGGTCGGGGCGCTGATCGACCGGTACGTGGTCGAAGCCGAGAACGGCGAGGGTGGCATCGCGCACGTCTTCCGCGTCCGACACCGCACGCTGCGCACCTTGCACGCCTTGAAGATCCTCAAGGTCGGCGGGCGTGCGCTGTGTGAGCGTCTGGTCCAGGAGGGCCAGCTCCAGGCGGCCATCACCCATCCCAACATCGTCGCGGTCACAGATGTGCTCGAGGTCGAGGGGTCACCCGGCCTGCTGATGGAGTACGTAGAGGGCGGTGCGCTCGACCGGTGGCTGGAAGGCAACCGACCCGAACTTGCCGATGCGGAGCGCCTCTTTCGTGGCATCCTCGCTGGTGTGGGCAGGGCACACCGGGACGGGCTGGTCCACCGTGATCTCAAGCCGGGGAACATCCTATTGGGTGCAGGCGAAGGGGGGCTCGTCCCGAAGGTCGCCGATTTCGGCCTCGCGAAGATCCTGATGGACATTCCGGGTGGCGCCAACAGCGCGACGCGATCGGGGGTCGGGATGGGCACCCCCGCCTACATGTCTCCCGAGCAGGTGCGGAACGCCAAGGGCGTTGACCAGCGCACGGACGTGTTCGCGCTCGGGTGCATCCTCTACGAGCTGGTGTGCGGGCGATCCCCTTTTGACGCGCCGGATGTCCTGCAGATCTTCGCAGCGCTGTCCACCGGCAAGTACCAGCCGCCCGAGGAGGTGGTCCCACACCTGCCCGCCGCCCTGCGAAGGGTGATCCGCGCCAGCCTCGCTATCCAGCGAGACGATCGGCCGCCCGACTGCGCCACGATGCTGGCGATGTTGGACGACCGCTCGCCCGACGATCTGCCGTTCACCCCTCCATTTCCGCGCCCGCCGCCCGGGCTCCAGGGGGCCGCCATCGGGCTCAGCTCCGGCCCGCTCGCCACGCCCCACAGCGTTCGGTTGTCCGCCCCTCCGACCCCGACGGGCCGCACACCCGCCGCGACGTTCGTGGTCCCCGGGCAGTTCGACGAGCGCGACCGCGGAGTATCCGGCTCGCTGGTCGAGGTCGGGCCCAAGCGCTCCAAGAGCAGCTTCAGCACGGGCGAGCGGGTGGGACCGGGGGTCTTGGGAGCGCAATCGGTGGTGATCGGGCTCGGGGTGGTCGCCTTTGCTGGCCTTGCGCTCGTGCTCATCGGCATCGTGTCTGTGCTCTGGTACAACGGCCAGCAGCCGGCGGCTGTGCTGGTGACGCCTGCCCGTGGCCGCTCCTCTGCCGGAGGTTCCCGTCGTCGTGGAGGACGGGGTGGAGGCCGAGGATCCCGCGCCGACCGCCCCAAAGCCCGTGGTGTTGGTGAAGCCCCCCGTAGCGCCTACGACCACGGCGGGCGCACCGGAGGCGCAAACAACCGTGCCACCTCCACCGGCCGTCGCCGTGGTGGTCGCGGTGCCGCCCCCGGAAGAGCCCGAGGCGCTCGCATCTACCGGAACCGTCACCGTCGCGGGAGACGCCGACCGGGTGGTGCTGACCGGTGGAGATGGCATCCGGCGCAAAGCAGGCGCGTCGATCCCTACCGGCAAGTACGCGGTGGACGTGACGTTCCCCGGGAACGTCACCATCAGCGGCACAATCACCGTCGAGTCCGGCGAAACCGTCACTCTGAAGTGTGTCAGCGCGATGCAGCGGTGTTCTGGCTGGACCGCGTCGAACTGACCGGAGCGCTCAGTGCGCTGCGATCGCCTCATAGGCCGCAGCGTCCATCAGCTCGGTCAGCTCGGCGGTGTTCGACATCCGGATCTTGAACAGCCAGCCGCCGCCGTGTGGATCCGTGTTGATCACAGCCTCGTTGCCGTCCAGCGCGCCATTGACCTCGGTCACCGTGCCCGAGACGGGCGCGTAGACATCCGAGACGGCTTTGACGGACTCGACCTCGCACGCGCCCTTGCCCTTTGCGAAGGTCTTGCCGACCGCGGGCAGCTCGACGTGCACGATGTCGCCCAGCTGATCCTGCGCGTGATGGGTGATGCCGACGGTCGCGATGTCGCCCGTGATCGCGAGCCACTCGTGCTGGTCGGTGTACTTGAGGTGGGAGGGATAGGACATGGGGGGCTCCGAAGGTCAGTAGGGGCGGGTGTAGAAGGGGGTCTTGGCGACCTTTGCAGGCGCCATGGTACCGCGGATGTCGATCTCAAACGCGGTGCCGACCGCAGCGAGGGCGGAAGGGACGTAGCCAATCGCGAGGTTCAAGCCCAGGCTTGGTGAACGCGTTCCGCTGGTGACTTCGCCCACGACCGCCCCGCCGTGAACGATCGGGCTGTGCGGGCGCGCGATCCGGCCCTCTACGACGAGCCCGACCAGCCGCTTCGGAACGCCGGCTGCCTTCTGCGCGACGATGGGATCCCGCCCGATGAAGTCGCCCTTCTCCAGCTTCGTGACCCACGCGAGCCCGCCCTCGAGCGGGGTGGTGTCGTCGTTGATGTCGTTGCCGTAGAGGCAGTACTTCATCTCCAGCCGCAGGGTGTCCCGCGCGCCGAGGCCGATGTTGGCGAGGCCGTAGGGCTTGCCGGCGGCCTGGACGGCGGTCCAGAGGATGTCGGCGGCGCCTGCGGGCAGGAAGATCTCAAAACCATCCTCGCCGGTGTACCCGGTGCGCGCGAGAATGCAGCCCTCGACACCGGCAACTGTACCGATTGCAAACCAGTAGTTCTTGATTCCGGCGAGCGGAACGTCCGTCAACGTCTGGATCAACGCCTCGGCGTGACGCCCCTGGATCGCGAGCTGTGCCCAGAAGTCGGACTCGTTCACGATGTCCACGCCGAGCGGGTTGTGACCCTTCATCCAGGCGTAGTCCTTCTCCCGGTTGGCCGCGTTCACGCAGATGAGCACCTCCTCGGGTGCGACGTTGTAGACGATCAGGTCGTCCACGATCCCGCCTCGCTCGTTGCACATCGCCGTGTACATCGCCTGGCCCTGGGCCATCTTCTTGACGTCGTTCGTGACGAGGTGGCTCACGGCGTCCATGGCCTTGGGCCCGCGAAACCAGACCTCGCCCATGTGAGAGACGTCGAACAGGCCGACGCGCTCGCGACAGGCGGCGTGCTCTTCCAGGATCCCGGCGTACTGCACGGGCATTTCCCAGCCGCCAAAGTCGATCAGGCGGGCGCCGGCCTCCTTGTGGAAGGGGTAGAAGGGGGTGCGACGCATGACGACTCCAGGGGGCGCGCAACGTCACCGGCTGGGGTCGGGCGGTCAAGGGCTGGCGGGCCGGTCCATCATCCTTCTTCGTCCAGCGCATCGTCGACGCCCACTTGGCTCACCTCGGCGTCGCGTCGGAGCTCGTAGACCGCCCCCGACGGATCTGGCAGGAGCCCAGTCTCCAGGCCCACAGTGTAGAGTCGTGACCCGCGGTGGCTCCCCGAGAGTTCGCTGCCCGTGATGAACAACGCGGGTCGACCCACGACGTCGACGAGCGGCGTGTGGCCGGTCTGGAAAGACGCCCGGGACGTGTTGCCCCAACGCTCGACGTCCAACTGAACGTCCGCGTCAGGCGCCAAGGGGAAATCGAGCCAGTAGACGCCGTTGTCAGCGTCGAGGGTGGTGGTGAGCGGTTCGCCCCCGTTGACGGCCAGGGTGGCGGTGATCTCCCCCCCGCCGCAATCTCCGACGAGCAGGGCAGGGAGGGACTCGGGGGCGACGTCTGTGCTCCCGTCCTCGGGAAAGGTGGCCAGGTCCACGCCGTTGCAGGGGTCCGCCACCTTCGCGTGGGCGAGAGGGAGCGAGACCAGGAGGATGGTGACTGAGAGCATGGGCGGATCATACACCGCCCTTTGGCGGCCTTGGATCCCGAGGCCGCAGGCAAGCGCCTGGCCGAGGGACGGCCGTTCGCATCGGCGGGGCTCCCGGAGTTTGATACATCGTGGGTGTATCCTCGCTGTGTCTTGACACATGGGTGGGGCTCATCCGTGTACACAGTTGACAATCGAGGCGGGGCGGGGAGACCGATCCTTGCGGGGAGCCCTCATCCGCCGCCGAGTACGGCGGCACCTTCTCCCAGAGGGAGAAGGAAAGGACAGAGTTGGGACTCCGGACGGTGGGACTACCCTTCTCCCGCTCAGCGGGAGAAGGTGGCCGCGTCTTCGCGGCCGGATGAGGGCTCGGGACGACGCGGGCGGCTGACGCTCGAAGAGCCGGAGGGAGGTACACTCCGCCATGCGCCCACATCACCTCCCCGTCGTCGTCCTGCTCCTGACCGCCTGCTCCGGCAAGGCCCCGCTTGATACATCTGATACATCTGATACATCTGATACATCTGATACAAGCGAGCCGGATCCCCGCTTCGATCCCGTGAGAGACGCGATCCTCGCCGATCTGGAGGACAACTACGCCAGCGGCGCCAGCGTCGCGATCCTCGACCACGGTGAGATCATCTTCGCCGAGGGCTTCGGCTCTGCGGACCCCGACAGCGACGTTCCTGTCACCACGACGATGCTTTTTCAGATCGGCTCCAACACCAAGATGTACACCTCGGCCGCGATGCTCCGCCTCCAGGACGCCGGCCTTCTCTCCATGGACGACACCGTCGCCGACCACATCCCAGAGATGGCGCTGCAGAGCGGCATCGCAGGCCCCGCCGACACCTCTGCCATCACCATGCACGACCTGCTCTCCCACCAGGGCGCGTTCACCGACGCGATCGATTGGACCGGCGACAGCGACGACGCCGGGCTCGACACCTACTGGGCCGAGACCTACGGCCAGACCTACGGGTTGTTGAACGCCCCGGGGGAATTCTGGAACTACTCCAACCCCAACTTTGGCGTTGCCGGGGTGATCGAAGAGCGCTTGGATCCAGCGGCGCGCGCGTGGCCTGACATCATCCGCGAGGACATCTTGCTCCCGCTCGGAATGGACCGCACCTACGCCCGGAAGTCCGAGGTCGAGGCAGACGGGGAATACGCGCTCTCCTACGGGTACAAGCCCAATCGGACCGCGTCCTGGCCGTTCGAGAGCGTCTCCATGGACAAGATCACAGACGCCGCGTCGGTCCGTCCCGCAGGGATGATCTGGTCCACGCCGACGCAGCTCCTGTCGTTCGCTGATTTTCTGATGCACGGCAACTCCGACGTTCTCTCGGATGCTTCGCGCGCCGCGCTCACGAGCGAACAGGTCAACACCCTCTACGCGGGCGACGAGGGTTGGTACGGGTATGGGATTTTCAAGGAGCGCTCCATCGAACTGTCGGATGGTCTCCACCGCATCCCCGTCTGGGATCACGGTGGGAACACGCTCTCGTTCACATGTACCTGGTACGTGTTGCCCGAGCAGGATTGGGCGATCGCGATCTTGTCGAACGGCTACGGCGATTATTTTTACCCGAGTGTCACGACCGCTATCGAGACGCTCGTGGCGCTTGATCCTGGCGAGCCCGTCGAGGAGCCGACCCTTGACACCGACCGGCTCGACGATTTTGTGGGCACGTATCAGGCCCAGAGCAACGTGGGCGAGATGATCATCACCCGCGACGGCGACGGTTTGGTCGCCACCCTGCCGATGCTCGACGACGTAGACTACCCCTACGACCCCGTGCTGATCCCGTACAGCACGACGATTTGGTATATCGAATTCGACGGGGTTTATTACGACCTCACGTTCGTCGGCGAGGAAGGCGAGCCGGCGGGGTGGATTCGGAATCGGAGCTTTGTCGCGACGCGGGGGGACGATTCCGGGGAGTGAGCGACTTTTTGGGCGGCTTGGGAGCCAGAATTGAAGGCGGCACGAAGTGCGCGCGCGTCTTCGACGGGCCCGCTGCTTTCCGCCGGTAGGAACGGTGCAAAGAGACCGCCGACCCGGGCGCGAGGTTCGCCGAGCGCACGGATCGGCGGCCCGGGACTACAGGGTCACCGTGGGCCAGGGGACGCCGCTGCACATCGGCGGCCGTTGCCGATGTAAGCCGCTCGTAATCGCAGTCGCTCGCCGGGGGCGTAGCTTCAAGTCTCCCAACGAGAGTTCCATGCTCCCATCTCCAGACACCGCCGATTCTCCCGCAGCTCCGATGCCCTCCGGGGTCCCGCAGGCCGACCCTGTCTGGGACTTCATCGCCGCCAGGCAGAGCATTGACCTGCGCGCCCACGACCTCTGGACGGACCGTGCTGCCCTCAGCCTTCTTCGCCAGACGCGTGAACTGTCCGCGACCGCCCTGGAGATGCTTTGGTCCATGCTTGAGAGGCGGGCGCGGCCGTTCGTGAACCGCTCGGTCTGGAAACTCGCCGAGCCCCCTCCGTCCGAATTCGGGTGGCCCCTTATCCAGGATGACAGCCCCGATATGGAGTACCACTTCGAGCCAGAACGCGACGGGAACAGGTACCGGTTCCACTTCGCGACCGAGGTCCGGGAGCACGACAGGGACAACATAGCGTCGGCTATCCTTGAGAATGTGGGCGTTCAGGCCTACTGCGGGCTGCATCCGAAGAGCCCACTCCGGGACTGGCGCGAACCCAAGTTGCTCATGCTCGGCAATTGACAGAGGTTGTTGGGAACTAACTAGGAAGAAAGAGGGTGTTTTTCCAGATGACGACAGCCGTGAACGTCGCCATGGCCAGGATGAGCACGCCGGCGACGACGTAGGGCCAGCGTGCCTTCTTCTTGCCGAAGGGATCGTCCAGATCGCAGGAAGCACCTGGGGGCAGAGTGGCCAGGCGGGTGAGCGACCTGCCGAAGGGGATGTTGATCCGCGCCTTGGCGTTGACCGCCCAGCCGTCCGCGTCCAGGATGGGTCCGAGATTTCTGCGCCGTAGCTTCAACGCGGCGATCAGCATGGAGGGGCCGGAGATCAGCAACACCAAGCCGGCCACGCCCAGCGGCATCCAGACCCCGAGGCCGAAAAACGCTTGCAGAAGCGCGCCGATCGCGGCGGAGATGCCTCCCACAGCGACCCCAATCGCCGCGACTGTGCCCACATCCACGGCCTTTTTGGTCGGCGCGGCGCGGTCGGCGTTCGCCGTGGTCTCGGCGGCCCCGTTTACAACCGTGTTGGACTCCGCGTCCGCTGCCGTGGCTCGTTTCGCCACCAACTCCTCCACCGCACGGATGAACTTCTTGTAGGGCGACCAAAACGCTTGGCGCAGGCTGATCGGGTTGTCCACAATTTTCGTGATGCGCGCGTCGTAGTCGCGGCCCTCCCGGTCATAGAACAGCCCGTTCCGCCCGATCATCAGGTTGTCCGAGTCCCCGTCTGTCACCACCACACAAGCGGTCAGGCAACGTCCGTCGGACTTTCGAGTGCACTCCATATAGGCCAGGTACATGCCGGCGAGGCCCGCCATGGTGGCATGCCGGCCGGCGTCGCCCACGCGAAGGACGAGGTCACAGCTGCGCTGGTCGAAGTACGCAGTTCCTGCCTGGAAGATCGCCTTCTCCCGGCGGCCATAGAACGCGCTGAAGTTGACGAAGTTTCGGAGCAGGCAGCCCAAGTGCATGTAGTAGCGAAGCACCTGCTCCACGCACGCTGCCGACTCGACTTCCGGTCGCATCGCCTCATCGGCCGCGATCAGCGCCAGGAGTTGGGCCTTCGCATCTCCGGCCAGCAGCGCGTGCACCCGGTCGGCGCCGAGGGTCCGGACCGCGAGGCCGCCGGGCACCGCCTGCCAGGCGAGATAGGGCCCAACCGCTTGGTTCACTCGAAGCCACTCCGCCTCGACAAGGAAGCTCTGGTCGCCGCCCAGGATCGGCCCCAACGCGAACTCCCGGAACAGCCGCATCCTCTCTGCCCAGGCAGGGTTCAGCCCCTGGGTGAGCGGCAACGCCCCGGCGGGGTCGATCCGGGCGAGCGGGAGGTGCGCCACATCGGCAGGGTCGGCAACCCGGGCGCCTGGCGAGGCCCCAGGCTCGTCGCCGTTGAGCGCCGGGAGGTGCCGAGCGTCGAACGCGGCCACCTTGCACCGGGCGAAGAAGTCATCGACCCGCACCGCTACTGCAAGCGTTGCGGCAGCGGCAGCGGCGGTTTCGTCGCCGAGCGGGAAGAGCGCATCCCGCTCGGTCAGCGCTCGGGCGTGCCAGGCGGCGCGCTCCACGCAGGCGGCGAAGAACGCTTCGACCGTCTCGGCGGACACGCCCTGTTCACCGTTCCGGTCCGGTACGCCTCCGAATGTCGCCACGATCTCCAGGATGAGCTCCGCGAGCGGCAGGTCGTTCGTCGCGCCGGGGGGCACCACGCCGTCACCGTTCAGGGGCATCCGGGCGTGGATCGCGGGCAGCTGCGCGAGGTCCCCAATCGCGATCTCGTCCGCATCCGCCTTTCCCAGGCTGCTCAGGAGCGATCGGGCGGAAGCAAACACCTGACGTGCTTCGTCCCGATCATCGCGAATGCAGGCGAGCGGGAGACGCGACGGGTCCCCGAGGATGTCTGCGGGGTCACGGATCAGCCGGTCCACAAGGTCCACGGCCGCCAGGATCTCGGCCACCCGCACGCGGCCGTCCCCATCCGAGTCAATGAGGGCCATGGTCCGCTCATCGATTGCGTGGCCCGCCACCGGGCAGCTCAACGCCACCCACAACGTTGGGTCGAGTGAGCGAAGATTACGCAGATCCTCCGCGGACTCCATCCGAACTTGAGTGACGCCCCCGGCCAAGAAGAACCGCCAGCGGTGGGTCGTTGTGCTCATCATTCGGAATTAGCAAGAATCGTGCCGTCGTTTATCTGACAGCAAAATCAATCACTTCGGTCCGTGCTGTCCTCCGGTAGGGGCTGCTGGAGTCAATCAAGCTGATGTGGCCGGAAGGGCCCTGGAGAGGCCCGCTGGAGATCGGTACTTCGGGACGTACCGTGGGTGGTGCTTACCCCCTGCGAGAGGTGTCCCCTGTCCACATCCCCCGATCTCTCCGCCTGCCTGGCCGCCCTCAAAGCCTGTGAGTTTGCCTGTCGGCTGTGCTCCGACGCCTGCGCGGACGACGCAAAGGCCGACCTGCTTGGCCCCTGCATCCGCTCCAGCCGGGAGTGTGTGGACGCGTGTGTTGCCACCGCTGCCCTGCTCTCCGGCGCACCCGCGCCGACGGGAAGCGCGCTCAAAGCGCAGCTCGACCGCTGCATCGCGGCCTGTGTGGACTGCGCCTCCGAGTGTGATCCCCACGCGGACGCCATCGACCAGTGCGGGGAGACCGCCACCGCGTGCAGGGCGTGCGCGACGGCTTGTCGGGCCTTGAGGGCGTAAGTCTGGGCGGGATACTCGGCCGTACGCCGATGCTCACCGAACCTGAAATCGCCTCGCTCGCCGCTGATCTCGAGAGCGCCCACGTGGAGCGCAAAGAGAGCCTCGCGAACCGGTCGGGCGTGGAAGAGGCGATCTGCGCCTTCGCGAACGACCTGCCCGGCTCGGGGGCGCGTGGGGTGCTCCTGATCGGAGTCGAGGACAAGTCCGGAAAACCCACGGCGCTCGCGGTCACCGACGCGCTGCTGCTCACGCTCACGAACATCCGCAGCGACGGCAACATCCTGCCGTTCCCGATGATCAGCGTGTACAAGGCGCAGCTCTCCGGCGTGGACATCGCCGTGGTGGAGGTGGTCCCCTCCCACGAGCCGCCGGTGCGGCTCCGCGGCGTCGTTCGGATCCGCGTCGGCCCGCGCCGGGGGGTGGCGACGCGGGATGAAGAGCGGATCCTGACCGAGCGGCGTCGCGGATGGGACCACCCGTTCGACCAGCGGGCGGTCACCGGGGCTTCGCTGGAGGACCTGGATTTGACCCTGTTTCAACGAGAGTATCTGCCGGCGGCGGTCTCCCCCGAGGTGCTGGCGGAGAATGGACGAAGCGTGCCAGAGCAATTGGCCGCGTTGCATCTGGCGACCCCGGACGGTGTGCCGACGGTCGCGGGCGTGCTGCTCCTCGGGCGCGCGCCGACGACCTGGATCAAAGGCGCGTACTTGCAGTTTCTGCGGGTGGATGGCACGGAGATCACCGATCCCATCGTCGATCGCAAGGAGTTGACCGGGCCGCTCCCGGACATTCTTCGGCGGTTGGATTATCTGACGGAGGCGCATGTGCGCGTCGCTACGACCGTGGTGGGGAGCACGGTGGAGACGGTGTCGCCGGACTATCCGATGGCCGCGGTGCAGCAGTTGGTTCGAAACGCGCTGATGCATCGCAACTACGAGACGAGCCACGCCCCCGTTCAGTGGTATTGGTTCAACGACCGCATGGAGATCCACAGCCCCGGTGGGCTGTTCGGCCGAAGCACCCCCGAGAACTTTGGGCACGCTGGGGGGAACGATTACCGAAATCCAGCGATCGCGGGGGCGCTGCATGTCTTGGGCTTCGTCCAGCGATTTGGCCTCGGGATCCCGCTCGCTCGAAAAGAATGCGCCGCGAACGGGAACCCACCGCCGGAGTTCTCCTTCCAGACGGCGTCTTTTGGTGTGGTGGTGCGGGCCAAGCCTCGATCGTGACGTCACGCGGTCGACGTTGAACGGCGCGGAAGCTCTTCGAGATCGGTTGCGCTCGGGCGGCCCCCGGCGAAGGGCCCGCCGGTGCGGCTGGTCGACAAGGTGCCTGGTGAAGCCCGAGGGAGCGTAGGCTGCCGTCTGTGCCGCGCCGATTTGCAGCGGCGCCCCCACGGCCCGATCCGGCGGCTCCGCGAGGGTTCCACGCCGCCCAGATTCCGCTACACTCCCGACATCGTGTCCCCCGCCCGTCGATCCACCCGTCCCCGCCCCGACCTGCTCGCTTGCTTGCTGCTTTTGGCGTGCGCGCGCCCGCTCGGTGACGACACCGCGGAAGCCGACACGGACACGCTGTTGGACACCGCCGAGACGGCGGACACTGCCCCCGCCGCCACCCCCTGTACCGGCGCTTTGGAAGCCCCAGAGGGCAGCTACTTTGCGCAAGGTAGCAGCGTCTCCGGCACCCTCAGCGAGTGCGCGGGCGTGACCCATGTCACCGCTGGGGCTGTCAACTCCTGGCTTTCCGTGACGCTGACGGATTGGGAAGGGGAGTCGGCTCTTTTGACCGTCACCGACGCCGGGAATCACCCGCTGCTCGGGGCGACGCGCCTCTGGCTCGGGGAGCCTGTGGACGTGCAGCTCTGGCAGAGCGGCGAGGTGATGCTTCGGTTGGACGCCCCAGACAGCGGCGCGCACGCCTACACGGTGTCTGTGCGCTGCGCCGAAGGTTGCGAGCAGGAATTCACCCGTTACCCGCTCGTATTGATGCACGGGATGGGTGGCGCCGAGGCCTTCGATGGCGTGGATTATTTCTACAACGTGCGCGGCACGCTCGAGGCGCGGGGCTACCTCGTCCGGAACCCAACCGTCGCGGCCTTCGCCACGACGGAAGCCCGGGCCGAAGCCTGGCAACTGGAGCTTGACGCCATGCAGGCGGAAGGTCTCGGCCGCAAGTTCAACTTGCTGGCCCACTCGCAAGGTGGCCTCGACGCGCGCTACCTGATCTCCGCTTTGGGGGATTCGGATCGCATTGCCTCCCTCGATATGGTCGCGACGCCCAACTACGGCACGGTCATCGCCGACGTGCTCTCCGGCACCATCGAGGACGGGTACGTGGACGCCACGATCGTCGACGCATGCACAGCCGCGTTCGCCTCGGTCTACGGCCTGGACGCTACCGATGCGTCGCTCGCCACCGCGATGGCCGCGCTCACGACGGAGACCCTCGCCGCGTTCAATGAAGTCGTGCTCGATGACCCCGACGTCTACTACACCTCGTGGTCTGGCCACACTTGCGACGCGCTGGACTTCGACTGCCAGGACGCGCACGGCGACGAGACGGTCGAGGCGTTGATGGCGCCGCTCCTGTGGATCATGGCGATTGAGGAGCAGGAGTCGGACGGGCTCGTGCCGGTGGACTCCGCGGTCTGGGGGGATTGGCAGGGCGAGATCGACGGCGATCACCTCGACGAGATCGGGCAGTTCGAAGACCAGGAAAACCCCGCGTTCCAACACCTCGACTTCTACACGAGCGAAGTTCAGCGCCTCGCGGGGATGGGCTTTTGACCGACCCGCAGCTGGAAGCCGAGCGTTGGGCGCCCGTGCTTTACCAAGACGTCGCGGACGGCCTGTTCAGCGACGCGGAGCTTCGCCGCCGGGATCTGCTCGGCGCCGTGGACTTCGACGGCGACTTCGACGCCACCAATAACGCCGACAGCCTGGACGACGGCGACCACGCGCTCCCCGGCGCCGTCTACTACGATTTCGTCGAGACCGAGACCCACATCTACCTGACCTACGCGTTCTTCCACCCGGTGGATTGGAGCGATCTCGGCACGATCGACCATGAGAACGACATGGAGCATGCGTGGCTCGTGATCGAAAAGCATGTTGACGGGTCCGAGACGCTGCTCGTGGCGCATACCCAGGCCCATGGCCAGTTCTTTGGCGCGTCCGATACCGCGCTCGGCGGCACCTTCGCGCTCGCCGAAGGCGGGCTTTCGCTCGAGGGCGAACACGTTCAGTTGTTCATCGAGGCGCACGGGCACGGCCCGGTCTCATGCACCCACCCAGGCGGCCTGCCGTTCACAGAGACCATCAACTGTGAGCCTTCCTCCGACGAAGATCTCGTGGTGTATCGGAACGAAGCTGGGGCGACCCTGGCGATGATCAGCGAGCCGGATGTCTCGGACGGGGGGGTGGTCGAGGCCACCTACGCCCTCCTTCCGAGCCGTGATGTGCTGTGGCCGCTGCGGGCAAGTATCGAGGAGGAGAGCGCGGACCCGGTGCTCTGGGACAGCGCGTTCGATTATTCGCCGGGCCGAAATGCGGACTTCGACCCTGCGAACGATCTGTCGATAGACCCCGCGTTGAACCACCTTGGCGGGGAGTTTGCGGGCGACGAAGGCGACGGCGGGGGCCTGCCGCCCTGGGGATATTCGGTCCACGACGATTGGTCCGGCGGGATCGCCTTTGGCGCACAGGGCGACATGCTCCTGGACCCCGCCGCATTGTTCACGATGATGTACCGGGACTATGCGTGTGGGGACCGGGAAGCCTTCTGGAATTACTTGCAGAACCCGTACCTCGACGAGGTGGTTGAGTCGGGGACGGGCACGGGCGGGACCGGTGTGGACGCGGGGCGACGGTGCGATGGCACGGTCCTGGCGGAAGACAGCGGGGGCGGAGACAGTGGGGGCCGGGATAGCAACGATTACATCCAGGACAGCGCTGATGCGGACAGCGCGGGGGAGGGGACTGATGTGGGCGGGTGTGGGTGCGGGGGAGGTGGCGCGAGGGGGAGGGGGGTGATGTTGGCGGGGTTGGTGTTGGCGGGGTTGCGGAGAGGGCGGGACGGGGGTGCGCGGCCGCATGCCTGACCTCCGCCTCCAGCTCATCGACAGGCTCAGGTCGAATCCGGTGCCGCTTCCATGTGCTGCTTGTGGGCCCCTCAGTAGCGCGACGGCATGGTGCATCGGGACTCAACACGAGCGACTCCCGGAGGAGGCCTACCAGCTGGAGGTTCTTCCGACCCCGCCATTCGTGGAGATGCTTTGGCGATGCAGGGGGTGCGGGACACTTTTCGAGTACGAGGACATCGGGGATCACACGTTCGGCGAGACGCATGAGAGGATCTGCCGACTGTCCGCGGAGCAGGCGCTGTCGATCTTGACCCGGGCTCGTTGGTGAGACGAGGAGCTACGACCGCTTCCGCCGAAACGTGTCAATCCCATTGTTCCAAAGGGCCTCGCAGAGCGCGGCCCAGTTGCCTCGGGTCGGATTGGGGTCCTCGCCCGCAGCGATGCGATGGAGCTGCTGGGTGTACCAGAACACCTCCAGGATCGCGTCGAATTCGGGGACACCCACGCGACGTGGGGGGAGCGAGACGGTCTCGGCTGTGCCGTCGAGCAGCCGGAGCGGCAGGTCTGGATCCACGCAGAGCGGGCGACCCAGGCCGATCACATCGACGGATCGGTCGGCGAGCGCGGCGTTGATGCCGGCGAGGGAGCGGAATCCGCCGGTCAGCATG
>CANKNP010000086.1 GCA_947483545.1 Deltaproteobacteria bacterium
GAGGGAGGTCAAATGCCGCTAACCACGTTTCCCCGAACGCTGCTAGGTAGGGGCGGCCCCCGTGGCCGCCCAACCGAAGTCCCCGAGCGCGGCCAGGCCAAGCTCCTCGAGATCGGTTGCGCCCCGCAACCGAAGTCCCCGAGCGCGCGCAAGCTCTTCGAGATCGGTTGCGCCCCGCAACCGAAGTCCCCGAGCACGCGCAAGCTCTTCGAGATCGGTTGCGCCCCGCAACCGAAGTCCCCGAGCGCGCCCAAGCTCTTCGAGATCGGTTGCGGGGGCGCCGCTCCCGGGAGTCCGCGCCGATGTGCAGCGGCGTCCGACGGCCCGCTTCAGCGGTGTAGGATGGTCCCGAGCCGCCCATGGATCGCGACCGCCTCGGCTCGCTCCCTACGTGGCGCCGCGCCCGCCCGGCACGTACTCCGGCCCCTCGGGCTCCCGCACCTCGCCGGTCCAGGGCGGCGGGGGGTGGGCGGCCGCGGCGTCCTCCAGGGCCAGGCGCATTCGCACGGCCCGGAGCACCGGCTCATCGACCTCTCGGTTTCGAAGCCTCGCTGCGGCGACCGGATGGAGCCCGAGGCTGTGGGCGACCTCGGAATTGGGAATGCCGGCCGACTTTGCGAGCCGAGCGGTCGCGCGACGGGCGAGGACGACGGCGGCCGCGTTGCCGGCGAGCCCCACGTCGGCTCCGACCGCGTTCGCTGCTGCGCTGGCCAAACGGGTGGCTCCAAACGCGCGGATACGCTCTTCGGAGACGGGGATGAGCTCGACCTCGGGCAGGAACACGGCGTTGTACGCCCGGCGATGGCGCCAACGGGGGAGCGCTGAGCCAATACACAGCTCGAGGCCGGGGATCAGCCGGGCGCCGGCGAGATCGGCGAAGCACGAGCCGGTCCACAACGCGGGATGCGCGTCGAGCCCGTGCTTCCAAGGCTGCCGCAAGATGTACACATCGGCGAGCCACTCCAGGTGGGCGCGGTCACGCACGGTCCGCACGAATGGCGCCTCGACCTCCACCTTGCAGAGCGTGCGGACGGCGAGGGTCAGACCCGCGGAGAGCGTGCCGCGGCGCTTCTCGTCGCACCAGAGCACGACGTGGACGTGGTCGTCCACCACGCAGAACAGGGCTACCTCGCCGCCGGCCACCTTCGCGATCGCGCCCACGATCTGGCGCCGGGAAACCTCGTCCGGCGCGAGGGGGTGTCGGCCGACGCTAGACCAGGTGAGGTGCCATGCTCTCATCGGCGCTGCCTATGATCCAGGGTTGCGCTCCGCAACCGAACTCCCCGACCGCGCGCAAGCTCTTCGAGATCGGTTGCGCCCAGCAACCGAACTGCCCGAGCGCGGCCGAGCTCTTCGAGTTCGGTTGCCCAGAGCAACCGAACTCCCCGAGCTCGCGCAAGCTCTTCGAGATCGGTTGCGCCCGATGTCCCACCCGATGCGCGCTTCCTCGGATTCTCTGCCTCCGTGGCCGGTCGGGCGGGCTCGGGGCCACCGCCTGGGGTTCCTTGCCGCCGTCGAACGCCCGTGGGCAACGGCGGGGGGGAATGGGGAGGTGAACAAAGCACGGTGCGAAGCACCAAGTTAGGAATCGCTCAGATCTGAAGCGGCGTTCCACGGCCCGCGGCGACCGACTCCCCGGTGGGAGCGAGCCGCCCCTGCCTTGAGACGGCCCGCCGATCCGCGCGCTCGGCGAACCTCGCTCGCGGCTCGGCGGTCTCTTTGCACCGTTCCTACCGGTGGAATGCGACGGTCCGGCGAAGACGCCGGGCCCGCCGCCTTCCACCTGGAACGGTGCGGCTCCAAGTCATGCACTTCCAGAGACTTAGGGCGGGGTTGTTTCGGGCTGGCCCCGCCCCCTTCACCCATAGCCGCCCCCCGCTCCGCGCTTACCCTCCGCCAGGAGCGTAGACCGTGCCCTCAGCCGAACGACACCGGGTAGGACGCGGCGGCTGGCTGCGGGCCGCCGTCCTTGGCGCAAACGACGGCATTGTCTCGACGGCGAGCCTTGTGTTGGGGGTTGCCGCAGCCGCTGGGACGCCGGGCGCGATCCTGACCGCCGGGCTGGCGGGGTTGGTCGGCGGGGCGCTGTCCATGGCGGCCGGGGAGTACGTGTCGGTCAGCTCGCAGCGCGACATCGAGCAGGCGGATCTCGCCCGGGAGCGGAGAGAGTTGCTCGCTTCGCCCGACACGGAGCTGGAGGAACTGACGGGGATGTACCAGCGGAAAGGGCTGGATCGCGAGCTAGCCCATGTCGTCGCCATCGCGTTGACCAAGTCGGATGCCCTCGGGGCTCACGCGCGCGAGGAGCTCAACCTTGACGTCAACGCGCTCGCGCAGCCGGGCCTGGCCGCGGTCGTGTCGGCGGCGTCCTTCGCAGGGGGTTCGACGCTCGCCCTCGCGGCGATGGTGCTCTCCCCCGTGGCGTTCCGTGTGCCGATCACAGGGACCGCGGCCGTGCTTGCATTGGCATTGCTCGGCGCCTGGAGCGCGACGCTCGGCGGGACCCCGGTTCGGCCCGCGATTGTCCGGGTGATCCTGGGCGGGCTTCTCGCGATGGGCCTGACGATGGGCGCAGGTGCGCTGTTCGGGGCGTGACCGCGACCGGATACGCCCACACATGCGACTGTTCCCCGCGCTCCTCCTACTCTCTGGCTGCATCTTCATCGACGGCCCGACGTTCGACGCGCGGTTGGACCTGGATCAGGACGGTTCGCCCTACCCGGACGACTGCGCCCCAGACGACGGGAGCATCTATCCGGGCGCACCCGAACTGTGCGATGGCGTCGACCAGGACTGCGATGGCGAGGTGGACGAAGGCGTCGAGGTGGAGCTGTTCGTGGACGGCGACGGCGACGGGTTCGGCAACGCCGGTCTCACGTTTGTCGCGTGTGAGGGCGAGGAGGGACTCGTCTCGAACGACGACGACTGCGACGATGGCGACAGCACGATCCACCCCGGCGCCACCGAAATCTGCGACGGCGTCGATCAGGACTGCGATGGCGTCCTCGATCCCGAAGCCACGACCTGGTACACCGACGAGGATGGCGATGGCTACGGGGCCGGCGAGGTCGAGGACTGCGAGCAGCCGGACCGAACTGCGGAGGTCCCGGGCGACTGCAACGACAGCAACGCGAACGTGAACCCCGGCGAAGACGAGACCTGCGACGATGTCGATGAGGACTGTGATGCCATCGTGGACGAGGACGCGGAGGACGCCCCCACCTGGTATGCCGACGTCGATGGCGATGGGCAGGGCGATGCGGGCGACAGCGTGACCGTCTGCGCCCAACCCGAGGGCCATGTGGCGAACGCCGACGACTGCGACGACAGCGATGGCGCCATCTACCTGGGAGCGGCCGAAGTATGCGACGCCCTCGACAATGACTGCGACGGCCTGGTGGACGACGATGCCGACGATACCTCCGCCTGGTACACCGACCTCGACGAGGACGGCTACGGCGAGGACGGCACGGAGACCTACGCATGTGACCAACCTACCGGCTCTGTCGCGCTCGCCGGAGACTGCGACGATCTCGATGCCGCCTACCATCCCGGGGCAGGGGAGTCCGATTGTAGCGACCCCAACGACTACAACTGCGATGGCTCTGTCGCCTACACAGACAGCGATGGCGACGGCTACCCCGCATGCGAAGACTGCGACGACGTCGAGAGCGCGGCCCACCCCGGCGGGATCGAGATCTGCGACGGGCTCGACAACGACTGCGATGGGCAGGCGGACAACGACGCACTGGACGCAACGCTCTGGTACGCCGACCTGGACGGCGACACGTTCGGCGACCTCGACGGGGCTGAGGAGGCCTGCGAGGCGCCCGCGGACACGGTCGCCAACGCCGATGACTGCGACGACACTGATGTGGACACCTTTCCCGAGGCGCCCGAGCTGTGTGACGCCGCCGACAACGACTGCGACGGCGACATCGACGAGGACGGCGCTTCCACGTTCTACGCAGACATGGATGGGGACGGGTTCGGCGATCCCGACGTGTCGGAGGAGGCCTGCGAGGCGCCCAGCGACTACGTGATCGACGACACCGACTGCGACGACACCAACCCAGGCGTCTCCCCCGGCGGGCTCGACATCTGCGACGCCGACGCCCTCGACGAGGACTGCGACGGCGACATCGATGAGGACGGCGCTTCCACCTTCTACGCAGACATGGACGGGGACGGGTTCGGCGATCCCGACGTGTCGGAGGAGGCCTGCGAGGCGCCCAGCGACTACGTGATCGACGACACCGACTGCGACGACACCAACCCAGACGTCTCCCCCGGCGGGCTCGACATCTGCGACGCCGACGCCCTCGACGAGGACTGCGACGGCGATGCAAACCCGCTCGACGCGGCAGATTGCACCCTCTTCTATGAGGACAGCGACAGCGATGGCTACGGCGAAGGGGAGCCCGCCTGCTACTGCTCGGCCACGACCACCTACCCACGCACCACCGACACGGACTGCGACAGCGCCAACCCCGCGGTCAACCCCGGTGTCCCGGAGCTCTGCGACAACGGAATCGACGAAGACTGCGATGGTGGCGCCCCCTTCTGCGTGCTGGACGACCTTGGCCTCGCCTCCGCGGACGCTCGGTACCTCGGCATAGAGACCAGCAGCTACGCCGGCTACTCGGTTTCGCTTGCGGGCGACCTGAACGCGGACGGGTATGCCGACATGATCGTCGGGGCGCCCTACAACAGCACCGGGGCGCCCAGCGCGGGGACCGCCTACGTCATCTTGGGGACAGACGAACCCACGTCGATGTCGCTGGCCGACGCGATCGCGTACAGCTCAAGCGTCGAAGGCGGCTCGTTCGGCATCGGCGTCTCCGCGGTCGGGGATGTGAACGGCGATGCGTACGATGATGTGCTGGTCGGGCCTACAACCTGACCGGGGACGAGCCTTACGAGGGTGCGGCCTACCTGCTCTTGGGGGGCGAGACTTTGGCCGGCGGGACGCTGACAGACGCGGACACACGCTACCTTGGTGGCAGGGCCTACGACTTCGCGGGCTGCTCGGTCGCTGGGGCGGGCGACGTGAACGATGACGGCTTCGACGACATGCTCATCGGCGCGTACGGCAACGACGCAGCCGGAGACTCTGCGGGGCGCGCACACCTTGTGCTGGGGGCCGAGACCCCAGCTTCTGGAAACCTCTCCACCGACGCGATCCAGTACACCGGCGAGGCCGGCGGCGACATCGCGGGCTTCGTTGTCGCGGGGGCCGGCGACTACGACGGGGATGGCCACGACGACATGATCATCGGCGCCGACGCGGCCGACGGCTCGGCGGGCGCAGCCTACCTGATCCTGGGCACGACCGACACCCCCTCCATGTCGCTCGCGGTCGCGGACGCCCGGTATGCGGGCGCGGTCGCGGGAGATCACGCGGGGACCAGCGTCGGGGGCGGCGGGGACGTGAACGCCGACGGCTACAACGACCTGCTGATCGGCGCGGTGGGCGCAGATTTCGGCGCGCCTGAGGCGGGGGCCGCCTACCTGGTCCTTGGCGCTTCCACTCCCGACGCCGGCGGTCTTGAGAGCGTGGCCACCCTGCTCTACGACGAGGTCGCGGACGCCGCCGCTGGCCGCGCTGTCGCGATCGTCGGCGACGTGGACCTGGACGGGTTCGACGACATGCTGGTCGGCGCGTACCACACCGACGCGAGCACCGGGGCGGCCCACCTGATCTTCGGCGCCAGCGGGATCTCCGCCAGCAGCCTGACCGAAGGCGTGCAGTTCACGGGCGAGGCCGCCGGCGACTACGGGGGCTTCGCGGTCTCCGGCGGGGACGCCAACGCCGATGGGTACGCAGACCTGCTCCTCGGCAGTCTGTTCGTCGATGGGGACGTGCCCGATGGTGGCGCTGCCTACCTGATCCTGGGTGGGTGGCTGTAATGCCCACGCCGCTGACGACCCGCGTCCGGCACGGGTACGGCCTCGGCGCGCTCGCGATCGCGATCGCCAACACCTCGATGATGTTCTTCCTGCTGAAGTACCTCATCGACGTCGCCCGGTTGCCGCCCGCAACCGCGGGCCTGGTCCTGTTCATCGGCAAGGGCTGGGATGCCTTCGCGGATCCGCTCGTCGGCTGGCTCTCAGACCGCACGCGCTCGCCCATGGGGGCGCGCCGGCCCTGGGTGCTGTTCGGCTCAGTGCCGTTCGCCGCCACGTTCATCGCGACGTTCTGGGGTTTCGACTGGCAGGGCACGCAAGCGGCGGTTGGCTACGCCGTGCTCCTGCTGCTCTTCAACGCGGCGTACAGCGCGGTCGTGATCCCCTACGGTGCGCTCACGGCCGCGCTCACCGCGGATCTGCCCTCGGAGCCGGGCGATCCGACCCCGGGGTACCAGGAGCGCACGCGTCTCAACGGGGCGCGTATGGCCTGGTCGATGGTGGGCGGGATCATCGCGGGCATTTCGATGCCGCTGCTCGTACAGAACTACTCCTGGCGGGTCGCTGGCCTGGCCTTGGGTCTGGCCATCGCACCCCCCCTCTGGATCGCCGTGCTCGCGACCCGGGGCCGGGACCGGAGCGGCGTGGCCGGCGCCGGGCCCGGGATGTGGAGCGTGCTGCGGGATCCAGACTATCGACGCGTCGTCGCCCAGTTCTGCGCCTCCTGGACCGTGGTCGCGACGCTGTCGTCCATCGTGCCGTTCTACGTCGAGCACCACCTGCACCGGGTGGACCTGCTCGACGCGTTGTTCGCCGCGATTCAGCTGTCCGCGCTGGTCTGCATCCCCGGCGTGGTCTGGCTGGCTGGACGATGGGACAAGGCCAGGGCCTACGCAGCCGCGATGGCGATGTGGGCCGCCGTGCTGATCGGGCTGGCCGCCGTGCCCGAGGGCAACGCCATGGCGGCGATCCTCGTGGCCTGCCTTGTCGGTCCCGGGGTCGCGGCGGCCCATGTGCTGCCCTGGGCGATGCTCCCAGACGTCGTCGCGCGGGACCAGGCCGCGACCGGGGTGGACCGCTCCGGCCAGTTCTACGGGATGATGACCTTCATCGAAAAGGTGGTGCTGGCCGCCACGCTCTGGGGGGTCGGCGGGGTGCTGGGCGGCGCGGGCTACGTCGAGGGTGCGGTCACGCAGTCGGACACGGCACGATGGGCGGTACTGGCGCTGATTGGGCCGATCCCCGGGGTGGTACTGGCGGTCGCCGCGGTCATGGCGTGGCGGTGGCCGAAGGGGTGACCCCCTCCATCACCACGACGATCTTGCCCGCGGCTGCGCCGGTCCTAAACCGGGCCAGCGCCTCGCGGATGTCACTGAACGGGTAGGTCGCGTCGATCCGCACCTTCAGCGCGCCCGAGAGGGCCGACGCGGCGAGCCAGTCGAGGTCCGCCGTCCGGGGCTTCACCAGCACGAAGTCACACCGCCGCGAGGAGAACAGGCTCGCGATCTTGCCGGTGACAAGCGGCAAGCCGGGCAGCAGGGTCACGTACGTGCCTCCCGCAGCCAGGTTCGGGACGGACTCGTGGTAGTTGGAGGTGGACGCAGCGTCGAACACCACGTCGAACGGGACGAGGGCCTCCTCCGCTTTGATCGTGCCGACGGGGCTCTCCCGGTAATCCACCGCATGGTCGGCCCCCGCGCCCAGCACCAACGGCATCTTCCCCGCGCTGCACGAGCCCCAGACCTCAGCACCCGTGGTCTTGGCGATCTGCACCGCCATCAGCCCGACACCCCCGGAGGCCCCGTTGACCAGGACCCGCGCGGGGGGCGTCCGCGGGACGCCCACCGTGAGCCCCGCGCAGTCGCGGAGCCCCTGCAGCGCGGTGGACCCACCCGTGGCGATCGCCGCTGCGTCCGCCGCCCCCCATCCCGCGGGCCTTGTCGCCAGCGTCGCGCTCTTGACCACCACCAGCTCCGCGAAGCTGCCGAGCACCGTCGAGGTGTCATACGCCACGAACCCGAACACCGCGTCCCCCACCCGGCGGTCGGTCACACCCGCGCCAACCTTCTCGACCACCCCGGCCAGGTCGTACCCCACCACCAGGGGCGTCCGCTTCTTGTGCAGGAACGAGCCCCCGTCTCGCCACTCCAGCACCTTCACGTCCGCCGGATTGATCGCGACCGCCTCGACCCTCACCCGCACTTCGCCGGATCCCGGCTCGGGCGCTTCGATGTCCATCAACCGTGCTGAGGACAGGCCGCCGCCGGGGGTACCGCAGAGTGCGCGCATGTGCAAAGAGCCTCGGGCGACGGATATTCCACGGTCGCCCGCCCCGCCACTACCCAGGGCAGGTCCGGTTCAACCGGCGCATTCCCGATTGCAGCTCCTGCCGGGTGTCGTCCGAAACGCTTTTGCTCTTCATCGCGTCGCAGTAGTCGGCGGCGGCGCTGATGTCGTCGCCCAGCTTCTCGTTGGCGTAGCCTCGGCCATGCAGGAGTTGTGCGTTGCCAGGGCTCTTCTGCAAGCCCTTCGAGAACGCATCGAAGGCCTCTTCCAGCTTGCCCTTGTTCACGAGGGCCCAGCCCTGCTTCGCGGCTTCGGAAGCGGTGCTCGGCGCTGCGGTGGTGGTCGTGGTCGGCGGCTTCTGAACGGGCGGAGGCTTGGCCGCGGGGGGCTCGGGCCTCGCCACAGGCACGACCACGGGCTCGGGCGCGACGGCTACCGGCGGCTCGGGCCGGATGGGCTCGTCCGGCGGTACAGGGTCCACCACCGGGAGCACGTCCAAGGGAACGTCGGGCACCACCGGGTCTGGCTCCCGCACGACCACAGGCTCGGGTGGCGGCTCCGGCTTCGCAACGGTCTCTGTCTTGGGTACCTCTTCCGGCTCGTCCGCCGACATCACCCGCCAGCCGACCGCCACGACGACGCCCAGGATCAGCACCGCGACCATCAGCGCGAGGATGCCCATGGTGCGGTTGTCGTTCGGGGGCGGCTCCTCATCATCGAGGGCGGAGCCCTCTGGAAAGTCGAACTCTGAGCTGTGCTCGTCCGCATGCGCCACAGGGCTGACGGGGTGTGCGGCCACGCCATTCGAGGCGCCGGGCATGCTTGCGGCACCTGGCGGCAAGGAGCGCTGGCTGTAGTCCCGACGAACGGGCACGGGGGCCTTGCGAATCTCCTCGGTACGCTCCTGCAAGATCGAGACGAGCGTCTCCTCCTGCGTGTCCGGATCCGCCGTGACCATCGGCAGCTCTTCGGACACGGGATCGGGGGGCAGTGGCGCTTCCACCGGCGCCGGTGGGAGCGGCGCGGGCTCGGGCTTCGCCACGGCGGGCGCGGTCTCGTCCGGCCACCGCTCTTCGACCGCATCGACCTCGGGCTCCCAGCCGTCGTCGGCCGGCCGCTCGTCCTCTGGCGGGCGCTCGTCCTCTGCCGCGCCCTCGCGCTCAGGCCCTCCCAGGTCGTCGAGCTCTGGCGGGGGTGCGTACCTGGGTGGCACGGAGATCGTTGGCGGTGACAGCCCGTTCGGGGGCGGCGGCAACGACATCGACGGCAGGCCGTAGACCAACGGCGCGTGCAGGCGGTCGGCGGCGTTGAAGAACAGGATCAGCTCGGGTCGGTCCCCGGCGCGCTCCCAGCGGTCACCGTCCACCGAGAGCTCGTCCTCGGGCTTGACGCGGCTCTCCAAGATCCAGCGGTGCAACGTGGCGAGATCCGTGGGCGGGTAAACCTCGCCGGCCGCGCGGACGGTGAACACCGCCGACGGTGGCGCGGATGGCCCGGGCAACGGGGTCGTGGGGGGCTCGGGGGGCACGATGGTGGTTCCGAGCGCCGGAAACTCGACCTTGAACACGTTGCCGCAATGGGTACAGCGAAAGCGCACAGCGCCCCGCGCGCGGAGCGAGCTGGGCGGCTCTGCTCGGTGGGTGCTCGAGCACTTCGGACAGACGACGTCCATTTTACCCCCCCTGCATCGACTGGAGGATAAGCTCGACTTCCTTGTCCTTCGGATTTGCAGCGAAGTACTTCGTATAGTAGCCGTTGGCGCCCGGGACATCGCCTTGCGCCTGGGCGATGGCCCCGAGCGTCTTGTAGGCGTACGTCTGCCCCTTCGCGACGGCCTGGAGCAGCGTCTGCTTTGCCCCATCCGAGTCGCCCGCCTTGTACTGCGCCTCTCCGAGCTTCCGTAGGTTCGAGGCTGTAGGCTCCATGCTCACCGCGGTCTGATAGGCCGAGACGGCGCCTCGCCAGTCCCCGGACTTCGCCGAGGAGTCGCCGGCTGCGACGACGTCCGCTGCGGTCATGTCAGACGTCGATGAGGTGACCGGAGCTGCCAGGGTGATCGGACGCTGCGTGGACGACGGGGTCTGGGTGGGCCGCACCGGAGTCGCACCCGGCGGCGGACCGGAGCGGTTGACAGGCACCGCGCCGTCGGGCCGGCCATCGCCGTCGGCGTCCTCCAGCGGGTTCGTGGGCTTCTCCACGGTCGGCGGGACCGGCGTGAGGCGGGGATCCGGCTCCTTCGCCTCAAACTGCTTCTTGAGGTCATCCTGAACCTGCTTCGTGCTCGGCCCCGTGTTCACCTTGCTCGACGTCGCGACCTTCGGAGCACCCGGGCCCATCGTGAAGTACCAACCCGCTCCAAAGCCGAGCGCCACGAGCAGTGCGAGTGCGCCATAGATGGCCGCCCGATTGCCCGATGCGGCCACCTTCTTGGTCGCCGGCGGTGCCGCCTTTTTCACCGGCCCGGTCTTCTGCGCGAACGGATCCCGGAAGGGAGAGACCGTCGGTCCCGGCGCAGCGGCAGGCTTCGCGGGCGCCTCCTCCGGCGGTGGCCTCTTGGGCGCCGCTGCGGCGTGCTCGGCTGGCGGATCCTTCGCCCGGCTGCGGCTCAGCTCCTCCCAGGTCTGCACGAAGAACACGTCCAGATCGACGATGTCGGACAGCGCGCGCCAGAGCTTGCCATCGTACGAGATGACGTCTTGCTGGGTGACACGGCCGTCCTGGATGTACTTACGCAGGGTCTTGATGTCGCTGAAGTCGTAGATGAGGCCGATCTTGATCTTCACCTTCCAGGTGCTCACCCCGACCTTTTTGAAGTCGAGCGTGGGGGAGCGCGCGGCGGCCTCTGCAGAGCTCACCTCGAACTCGGGCGTCTCCACCGCGATCGCCAGCGTGGGGTTCGCCGTGCGCTTCGGCTCTGGCGGGGGCTTCTGCATGCCGATGCGGGTCGGCTCATCGTCCCACTCGTGGTCCTCGGGGGCCCCGCGTGTGAGCGCGCTGGCCATCGGCGAGGCGAGATTTTGGGGGTCCCGGGCCTCGGCGGCGGGCTTCGGGACATCCGGCAGCGGTCCGGTGTTGCCGCCTGGGTAGACGACGAACACGTGCTTGCACTTCGGGCACGTGATCTTGGCGCCGCGACCGGTGACTTTGGATTCATCCAGCTTGTAGCGGGATGAGCACGCAGGGCATGTGACGATCAACGAGGCTCCTTGAGGCTGGCCGGGGGGCCGGGGCGCTGGCCGCTGGGGGTGGTTCCGGCTCCTAAGGGAGCAGGATGTCCATCCGGGCGCTGACAGCGAACACGGTTCTCAGCCCGTGCTTTCGAAAGTGTATCGTAAGTCGCGGATTGGAGGGGATGCCATCTCGCGAGGAGACGGTCCCTTCTCCGAGGACGGGGTGGAAGACGTCGGCACCCGGCCGGAAATGCTCCAGGGAGTCCGGGGTCATTCGCCGACGATCCGAGGGCGGGGGCGCGGCGAGCACGGCGGGCGCACCGGAGGCGCCGAAGACGGGGCCCTGCCGAAGTGGCGCCGGCGCGGCGAGCGGGCGGCCCGAGCGGGTGGGGGGCGCGGACGACCACGCAGGGCGAAACGTGTCCGTCGTCCGAGCGCCCGCCTTCAGCGAAGGCGGAGGCACGGGGCCGAAGGCTGCGAGCGGAATCTCCGCGATGAACCGGGACAGCGTCGTCGGCGAGAAGTTCCCATCCATGGCCCGGCGTACGCGCGGCGCGGTCAGCGTCAGCCGTTCGCGGGCGCGGGTGAAGGCAACATAAGCGAGCCGTCTCTCCTCCTCGATCTCGGATTCAGACTCAGAACGCGCGTGGGGGAAGCAGCCTTCCGTCAGCCCCACCACAAAGACGTTCGGGTACTCGAGGCCTTTCGCCAGATGCACGGTGAGGAGCGTGACCTTGCCATCCTCGCTCGGAAGCTCGTCGGCCTGGCCCGAGAGCGCTGCACGATCCAGGAAAGACGCGAGACGTTCGTAGGGATCGCCGGAGGGGTCGGCCGCGTCGTACTCGCGCGCGCTCTCGGCCACCGCCCTCGCCAGCTCCTGGATGTTCTCGATGCGGCCACGGCTCTCGTCGGTGTCCTCGGCCTCCAGCTCGGCGAGGTAGCCCGTGATTCGCGCGGTGTGCAGCACGAGATCCCCCGGCGCCATCGTCATCACCCCCGCGGACAGCGCGTCGATGACCTCGCAGAAGGCCATCAGCCCCCGGGAGGAGCGCCCCTGCCCCCCCGTGGACCGCGCGGCCCGGTAGAGGGAAACCCCGTGGCGCGCTGCTTCAATCTTCAGCCCCTCGATGGCCTTGTCCCCCAGGCCGCGCGCTGGGACGTTGATCACCCGCAAGAGGCTCATGTCGTCCGCGGGGTTGAGCACCAGCCGCAGGTAGCCCAGCAGGTCGCGAACTTCGCGGCGCTCGTAGAACTTGCGGCCCCCGACCAGGGTAAAGGGCACCCTCGCGTCCGTCAGCACGCGCTCGAAGGCTCGGCTCTGGGCGTTCGTTCGGTAGATGATCGCAAAATCCCCGGCCTTCGACCCCGCGCGCATCAACCGCCGGATCTCGGTCAGCACCATGTCGGCTTCGGAGAGCTCATCCGGCGCGTGAAACAGCTTGAGCGGCTCGCCGTCCCGCGCGTCCGTCCGCAGCGTCTTGTCCTTGCGCCCGATGTTGTTGCGCACCACCCCCGCCGCGGCGTGGAGGATCAGCGCCGTCGACCGGTAGTTCTGCTCCAGTCGGATGATCTTCGCCTGCGGAAAATCCTTCTCAAAGTCCAGGATATTCCGAATGTCGGCGCCACGGAAGCTGTAGATCGACTGGTCGTCGTCCCCCACCACCGCGAGGTTCGCCCGCTCCCCGGCGAGCAGCCGGATGAGCTTGTACTGCGCCGCGTTGGTGTCCTGGTACTCGTCCACCATCAGGTATTGGAACTTGTCGGTCCACTTCTGGAGGATCGCGGGGTGCTCGGACCAGAGCTCCACGACCTTGCCGATGAGATCGTTGAAGTCCAGGGCGTTCGCCTTCTTGAGACGCGCCTCGTAGGCGGCGAACACCGCCGGGGTCTTCAACAACCAGCCGCACTGCGGGCCCTTGGCGGCCAGCTCGGAGGCGATGTCGATCGGCGACAGCAGGCGGTTCTTCGCCTTGTCGATCTGTGACCGGAAGCTGGCCGGCGGCATCCGCTTGGGGTCGATGCCCTGGTCGCTCAAGACCTGCTTCAACGCACGCATCTGGTCGTCGTCATCCCAGATCGCGAAGTTGCGTCCGTACCCCAAGGCCTCGCTGTCCCGTCGCAGGATGCGCACGCAGGAGCTGTGAAACGTGCTCACCCACACATCGTCTGCGACTGTGCCGGCGAGCTGACGAACCCGCTCCTTCATCTCCCCGGCGGCCTTGTTCGTGAACGTGACCGCGAAGATGTTCCACGGCCGGACGCCCGACTCCAGCAGGTAGCCGACCCGGCGGGTGAGCACCCTCGTCTTGCCCGACCCCGCGCCCGCCAGGATCAGGAGCGGACCCTCCGTGGTCTGCACGGCGTCCGCCTGCTCGGGGTTGAGCCCTTCCAGCAGGTCCTGCCCGTTGATCATGCCCGATCCTGGCGCGCACGGAACTTGGCGGCTTTGCCCTCGTGGTTCTTCTGGTATCCCCGGGCGATCGCGATGGCGTCCGCTGGCACCGACTGAGTGAGGGTGCTCCCCGCGCCGACGATAGCACCCGCGCCGACCTCGATGGGGGCGACGAGCGCGCTGTTGGAGCCGATGAACGCGCCGGCCCCGATCACCGTCTTGTGCTTCTTGAACCCGTCGTAGTTGCAGGTGATCGTGCCGGCGCCGATGTTCGCGCCTTCGCCGACCTCGGCGTCGCCGATGTAGCTCAGGTGGTTCGCCTTCGCGCCGCGGCGGATCCGCGCGTTCTTCACCTCGACGAAGTTGCCGATGTGCGCGTTCTCTTCGATCACGGCGCCGGGCCGCAGCCGCGCGAGGGGCCCGACCACTGCGCCGGCGCCCACGCTGGCGCCATCACACACGCTGCCCGAGTGAACGCTCGCCCCCGCGGCGACCGTGCAGTTGCGCACCACCGCGTGGGTTCCAACTCTGCCCGCGATCTCTGATCTCCCCTCGATCACCGCCCCGAATCCGATACTCGCCCCGGGGTGCAGCACCACGCCCACATCCACCGATGCGTGCTCCAAGTCCGCAAAATCCACGCCCGCTTCGGCCCATGCTCGGTTGACCCGCCGGCGGAGCACGCCCCGTGCCTCCGCGAGCTGGGCCCGGTCATTCACACCGGCGAACGCCGAGGCTGTGAATCCCAAGGCCACGCGGGTCCCGACACCGTCAAGGGTCCCCATCAGGTCCGTGACGTAGTACTCGCCCTTGGGCGCGTGCGGGGCGAGGCCAGGGATCATCGCGTGTAGATGCTCCGCCTCGAACGCGTACAGTCCGCTGTTCACCTCGCCGATGCCGTGCTCCGCGGCCGTACACTCGGCCTGCTCGACGATGCCCTTGCCCCGCACGATCCGGCCGTAGCCCTGCGCATCCTCGACCGTGAACGAAGCGACGGTAGCTTGGGTGCCTGCCACGTGGGCGGCGAGCAGACGCTTCAGATCCTTCGCCTGGAGCAAGGGCGTGTCACCCGCAGTCACGAGCACGGTCCCTCGAGCAGGGAGGAGCCCGAGCGCGCTGCGGAGCGCGTCCCCGGTGCCCTTCGGGGCCTCCTGCCGGACGAACCGCACCCGCGGATCCTGCGCAGTCACCGCCGCGCGGACCGCGTCCTCCTGGTGGTGGACCACCACGATGATCTCGTCGACACCAGCCTCCCGGAGCTGCGCGACGATCCAACCGACCATCGGCCGCCCGAGCAGCGGATGAAGAACCTTCGCCATTGGGGACCGCATCCGGGTTCCCAGCCCGGCGGCGAGCACCACGGCGGTAGACATGCGCCGCTGGTATCATGGGGGCCGGGGTGCCGGGCGGCGTGGGGCCATCGCTGTGCCGCCGGCTCCGGCCGTGGGGGCGCCGCTGTGCATCCGGCGGGCGCGCAGCGCGGATCGAACCGATCCATCGAAAGGGAGGCCCTCCCGATCGTTGCGATCCATCGAAAGGGAGGCCCTCCCGATCCGTCACGGTGAACGAACGGGAGGCCCTCCCGATCCGCCAAACTCGATAGAATCCCCCCATGGTGGGTCCTGAAGCCTCCGAGCCCGAATCCGCGCGAGCGGGCGCGAGCACGGCGGCATGCTGCACCGACCTTGTGGGTGCAAGTCCCACCTCGGTAAGCGCCGAAGCGCCGAGTAGCAGGCTGCCGGAGGAAGGGGAGACCCGACCGACCGAA
>CANKNP010000087.1 GCA_947483545.1 Deltaproteobacteria bacterium
GCATCCGCGGGCTTGTGTTCGCGTCGATTCGGCCGGGTCCGGCGCTACCGCGCCGTTCCCGCCCGAGACGCAAACACGGGAGCCAGCTTTGAAGGCGCGCACTTCGTGCCGCCTTCCATTCTGGCTCCCCGGTCTCGTCACCGCCCTGGCGCTCGCCGGCTGCGGAAAGGACGGTGGGTCGGGCGACGACCAGCCGAACCAGGTGGTGTCCTACTCCGATGAAGATGGCGACGGCATCATCGACTTTCACGAGGGGTTTGTAGACCCGGACGCCGTGTCCGACGACACGGGCACCGACACCGCCGCGCCGCTGACATCCACGGACACGGACCTCGACGGCACGCCCGACTACCAGGACACCGACACCGATGATGACGGCATCCTCGACCAGACCGAGGCCGGCGACACCGACCCGCTTACGCTGCCCTTCGACTCGGATGACGACGGCACGGCCGACTTTCGCGATCTGGACAGCGACGACAACTGCCTGACCGACACGCAGGACGGCCAGGGGGATTTGGATGGCGACGGGCTCGTGGACGCCTCCGATCTCGACGACGATGGTGACACCATCAAGGACATCTACGAGATGGGCGGCACGTGTACCCCGCCGGACTCGGACGGTGACGGCGTGAAGGACTACCAGGACACCGACTCCGACAACGACCTGATCGCCGATGTCTACGAGGCAGGCACGAGCGCATGGGACGACACCCCTGGTGACACCGACCAGGACGGCACGCCCGACTACCTGGACCTCGACTCCGACGGCGATGGCATGGCCGATACGTTGGAGGGCGGCACCCAATCGGCCGACGAAGAGCCCAGAGACACCGATGGCGACGGCATCATCGACGCCGCGGACTTCGACTCCGACGGCGACGGCCTCACGGACGTGGAGGAGCAGGCGCTCGGCACCGGCCCGCGCGAGTCCGACACCGATGGCGACGGGTTCACCGACGGCGCTGAGGTCACCGCCGGCACCGACCCCAACAACGCGAGCTCCGTGATCGACGGCATCTACGTGACCGTGTCCGAGCGTACCTCGGTCGAGGACACGTTTGAGTTCACGCTGAACGTCGAGATGGGCGACGTGCTGTTTCTGATCGACACGACCTGCTCGATGTCCACCACGCTGAACGGCATGTCCAGCGAGTTCTCCAACATCGTGAGCGGCCTGAGCACCGCGTTGCCGGATGCGGAGTACGGGGTCGCGACCTTCGACGATTACCCGGACGGCTCGCATGGCTCGACCTCGTCTGGAGACAAGCCGTACATCCTCAAGCAGCAGGTGACGGACAACACGTCGGCCGTGCAGAGCACCCTCTCCGGGCTCGGCCTGCATGGGGGAGGCGACACGCCTGAGTCCTCGATGGAAGCGCTCTACCAGGCGCTGACCGGGGTCGGCTACGACATGACCTGCGACGGGAACTACACGTCCACCACGGACGTCTACCCGTTCCTGGCCAGCAGCGGCGACCTGTTCGGGGGCAGCGGGGGGCAGTGGTACAACTCCTCCACGTCGGGCGGGGGCACGGGGGGCGGTGCAGGCTTCCGCGACTATGCGCTTCCCATCGTGGTCTACGCGACCGACGCCCAGATGCGTGATTCGGAGTCGTCGAGCAGCTCGTTGAACGGCGTCCCGCGTCAAGCCTGCCACAACGCGGGCTACAGTGACGTGGTGTCGGCCGCGACGTCGCAGGGCGCGTACCTCATCGGCATCGCCGTCGGCGGAAGCTCGCCGGTGTCACAGATGAACCAGCTTGCGGACGCGACGTCCTCCTACGCGGACACAGACGGCGACGGCGCCGCCGACGACAAGCTGGTCTTCCAGTGGAACGGCGGCTCAAGCACGCTGCGCACCACCATTGTCGATGCCGTGACCGACCTCGTCGGCTCGCTCCACTTCAGCGAGGTCACGCTCGTGCCGGATGATCCGTACGGCTTTGTGACGGGCATCGATCCAGAGAGCTACACGCTGTCCAGCGGCGCAAACGGCCAGACCATCGAGTTCGACCTGACCTTCCGGGGTGCCGTGCCCGCGACCTCCGAGGATGCCGTCTACCACGTGGCGTTGAACGTCATCGGCGATGGCACGGTCTTGCTCGACACGCTCGACATCTACATCGTGGTCCCGGGGAACTGACATGAACAAGCTCCTGCTCCTTTGCACTGTCCTTGCGTTGGGCGCCTGCTCTGAGTCCGGCCTGAAGTACGTGCCCGACTACGGCGGAAACTACGACTCCAGCATCGCCGGGCGTGTGTGTGATCCAGACACGAACCAATGGATGGAGGGCGCCACCGTCTACACACACATCGTGTCCGAGGATGGCGAGTTGATCGGAACGGTCGAAGCCGTCAGCGATGTCGAGGGCTACTACCTGCTCGACGAGCTTCGGGATGGCTTGGTCTACACCATCTATGTGCAGTTCGGCAGCACCGTGATCGACCAATACAACGTAGACCTCACGGCGGGAGGCGACTTTGTCGTCCCCGATCCGACCTGCGGAGGTTCGGTCTCGGGCGACGTGGCCGTGGTGACGGGCGATTTCGACGACATGGCGGCTGTGCTCCAGCAGATCGGCATCGACAGCTTCACGATCATCGACGGGCGCGATGAGGGGGCCCTGGTCGAATTCCTGGCGTCTGCGGCGAACCTGGAGGTGTACCAGACGGTGTACTTTGCGGGCGGCCATCTGGAGGAGGACGTGATCTACGATAGCGACGGCAGCGACACCGCAGGGGTGGTGCCGGGCGTCCTGCTCGCGATCCGGAGCTATGTGGCGAACGGCGGCAAGGTCGTGGCGAGCGACTGGTCGTACGACGTGATCGAGCAGGTCTGGCCGGACCAGGTGGACTTCCTGGGCGACGATACCGTGCCAGAAGCCGCACAGTTGGGCATTCCCATGAACGTGACCGCGACCATCACCGACGCGAGCCTGGAGGCGGAGGTCGGCTCGGCGACGATGGAGGTGGACTTCGACCTGGACGCCTGGCCGGTCGCCGAGTCGGTGGCGTCGGGGGTCAGCGTGCTGCAAGAGGGCGATGTGACCTGGCAGTTCGGCATGGAGCGCACGTCGGAGAGCCAACGACCCCTGTCGCTCTCGTTCCAGGCCGGGGAGGGCACGGTGGTGTTCACCGCGTGGCGCATGGCGTCGAACGCGGATGGCAAGGGCGGTCAGGTGATCCGCTACGTGATCAACGATTTGTAGGGTGGTTTCCCCGCCTCGCCGTGTGGTTTTCCTCGGCGCCGGAGCGATCGGCGCGGGTGTCGGCGGGCTCCTTTGGGATGCCGGGCTTGACGTGCTGCTCGTGGCGCGTGGCGCACATGGACGAGCGCTGGCTGAGGACGGGCTTGACCTCCGGCTTCCAGCCGGTCCGCGGCGCCTGCGCGTGCCGGTCGGTCGAATCGAGGACGTGCGGCCGGACGACCTGGTGGTGCTCGCGACCATGGGCCACGACTCGGCCGCAACGGTCGCCAGCTTGCCGCCCGACATGCCGCTGGTCAGCTTCCAGAACGGGCTGGCGCCGTTCGAAACGCTCTCCAGCGCCCGGACCGGCCCCGCCGGGGGGCCAGCCCGGGCGCTGATCGCGGCGATGCTCTACGTGCCGGCGGAGCGCCGGGCGCCGGGCGTGGTCGTGCTCGCCGGATCCCCTGCGCCCGGAGCGGTGTTCCTGGGGCAGTGGCCCAGCGGCATCCTCGGTCCCGAAGAGTGGCTGGCGGATGCGCTCCGCAAAGCAGGGTTCCGGGCTGAGGTGTTCTCGAACATCGCCCCGTGGATTCGGGCGAAGGCGCTCGCGAACCTGGGTGGGATCTACGCCGCGCTCTGCGACCAGCCGCCGATGGACGTGGTCGAGGCGACCGTGGAGGAGGCGCGGGCCTGTTTTCGGGCCGAAGGGGTAGAGGTCATCGCGGACGAGGTGTTCGACGCGCGGATCGGGCCGATGGAGTTGGTCGACGTGGACGGGCTACCGCGAGTGGGCGGCTCGACACGTCACGCGCTGGCGCGCGGCGATCGACTGGAGACGGAGTCGCTCCACGGCTACTTCGTCCGGCTGGGCGAGCGCGTGGGCGTCCCGACGCCGCTCAACGCCGCGCTTGTGGCGCTGGCGGAGCGGGCGACGGAGGAACGGTGGTCCGCGGGGGCGCTGTCTGCGGAGGAGCTGAGGAGATGGCTCTACGCGCCCGCTTCCGGCTCCGCCGCTGGCTGAACCCGGCTCGGATCCGGCAGCAGGATGTAGCCCTTGTCCAGATCGCCCAAGAACGCGCATGCGTCGCCGCCGATCTGCCCGAGGACAGCGCCCACGTACGCGGTGACGAGCGCCTCGATGCGCTCCTCCAGCTCCCCGATCCGCGTGCCGTTCAAGTCCGGCAGGTGCGCCTCCATGATGGTGTCGAGCGCATCGGAGGGCTCGAGCATCGGCGTGCCGTCCATCATGCGTTCCTGGATCAGCTCGCGGAGGCGGTCCACGGACTCCTTGCGGCTGCCGATCGAGCCCGACTTGATCCGCACCGGTCGATCCAGGCCGAACAGCATGATCTGTGCGGCTTGAAAGTGGGTTTCGATGATGCGGTCCGACTCGCTGCTGGGGTCCGGATCAAAGCCCATCCGCATCCAGGCCTTCGCCATCGTACGGGGGTGACTCGCGGAGATGTTGTTGTTCGCGTACTCGTCGATCTTGAACCGACCGAAGTGCTCCAAGAGGAGTCGGTCGCACGGGCGCGAGCCCGAGGGATTTTCCAGGATCACCGGTGCGTTCACCGTGAGCGTGCAGTGGCCTCGCCCGCGGTTCTTGGAGACCCACCGCAGCGTGTCCTCATGCGTGCGAAGGCTGTCGGCTGCGACGGCGATCAGGTTGCCCGATTCGGTCGTCTCCAACACCACCCCCCCCGAGGGGTCGCGCGGGGTCCAGCCGAGATCGAGTCCGAGGTAACGAATGGTCCGCAACTTGCCTCCTGATTCCTTCGTTTGTTCCGTCCGACGACAACTACTTCCACCGGTTGAGCAGGCCGGTCACCGCCAGGGGCACGCCCCGTGCGCGCTGGGGGAGGGTAGCCCCGCCCCGCGAGAGCTCGACAAGGCCGCGGGCCATGCTGACCAACGCCTGATTGTAAGGGTACCACCACATTTCTCGCTTCTGCCGGGTGCGATCGATGCACACCGTTCGGACCTGCGTGAGGCCCTCCAGCCCAAAGCGGGAGCCGGTCACGCCGTAGCCGCTCTCGCCGCGCCCGGTCCAGGCCGCGCCGCCCATCGGCCCCGTGAAGCAGCAGTTGTTCACGAAGATGACGCCGCAGCGGATGCGCCGCGCCACGGCTTCGGCGGCGACCAGATCCTTGCCCCAGACGCTTCCGCACAGGCCGTAGGGCGTGGCGTTGGCCGCGGCGATGGCTTCGTCCACGGTGTCGAAGGCTACGATGGGCAGGACCGGGCCGAAGGTCTCCTCGACCATCACGGCGGCGCCCGCAGGTACGTCGGTCAGCACGGTCGCTGGGTAAAAGTAGCCAGGGCCCTTGGGATCGCCGCCCGCGCGGAGCCTGGCGCCCGCAGCGACGGCTTCGGTCACCTGGCCATGCACTTTTTCCAGCGCGGCCTGGTTGACGAGCGGGCCCACATCCTCCCCGAGTCGGAGCGCCCGGGCGGCGGCGGCGACGCGCTCCACAAACGAGTCGTACACCGACCGATGGACATAGCAACGCTCGACGGAAGCACAGTCCTGCCCTGCGTTGTGAAACGCGCCCCAAACGATCCCCGCGACCGCCCGCTCCAGGTTGGCGTCCGCGAGAACAATCGCGGCGTCCTTGGAGCCGAGCTCAAGCGAGCAGGGGATCAGCATCGTCGCAGCCTGCAACGCCACACGTTTGCCGGCGGCCACGCTGCCTGTGAACACGATCTTGTCGGGGTGCGCGGCGATCAGCGCCTCGCCCACACGTCCATCGCCCTGGACGGTGATCACCAGATCCTTGGGCAAAGACGCGGTGAGCACCTCGGCGAGCAGGGCGCCGGTCCGGGGCGCGTGCTCGCTGGGCTTGAAGACCACCGCGTCGCCCGCGAGCAGCGCGGGAACGATGGTTCGAAGCGGCAAGTTGAACGGGTAGTTCCAGGGCATGATCAGCGCGACCACGCCGATGGGATCCAGCTCCAGCCAGACCTGCTTGCCGGGGTAATTGAGCGGGTTCAGCGCCACGTCCATCGGCGTGAGCAGGTCGTCGATCGCGCCGAGCCAGTACTCGAACAGCTCGCCGGTGGTGACGATCTCGCTGGTCCAGGCCTCGCCGAGGGGCTTCCCCAGCTCTTCGTGCAAGGTCTGGCCGATGTCGTTGGCCCGGGCGAGGAGCGCTGCGCCCAGCTTCCGAATCGTCGCCTTCCGGGAATCGAGCGACAGCTCGGCAAACGCCGCACCGGCGGTCCTCGCCCGCGCGACGATGTCGGGGAGCGCGGCCGGCGCCGTCGCGTCCAGCGTCCACCCCGTGGGCTCGCCCGTCGCCGGGTTGACACCCACGATGCGGACGTTGGCGGCGGCGTCAACGAGAAGGGAGGACATCCCGCCCGCTTATCCTATCCGGCCGAGGAGCGCGCCCACTGAACCTCAAGCAGCTCCAAAAAGTGCGCTCGCAACGGGCTGTATACTTCCTGGAGGGCATCTGCGACCAGCTCAGCGGCTTCGCGGCGGGCGCCAGGGCCCCGCAGGCTGTACAGCAGGCTGAGCAGCAGGGACCGATCGCCGCAGCCCCGCGCGCTCGCTTCTGCCAGCTGGTAGAGCCGGGCGTCCCGTGCACGCCGGGCGCACACGGTGAGCAACTCGGAGCGGAGATCCCCGGATCCTGCGGCCTCGAGGAGGGCCGCGTGTTGGGTGGCCGCGCGGAGATTGCCACACAAAGCGCTCGCCATGCCGGCGTGGAAGGCTCGATGGGGCACGTCCTCCGCCCGGGCAGCGTCGTCCTCCCCGCGTACGTGCGCCGCATAGGCCGCCGCCGGATCTCGGCGCAGCCGGCGGGCCCTCGCCAGGAGCAGCGCGTAGCGGGAGCGGACGGCCCACGGCGTGTCCTCCGCCGCGGCGCCGCTGAGCGCACCCAGCCGTTGCTCTGCCTCATCGAAGGAGCCCGCGCGCAAGAGGAGGTCGATCCAGGTCAGTTCGACCGCGGGCAGCGCGGCGTCGGACTTCAACGTCTGTCGGGCCGCGTGGAGCATCGCGAGCGCGTCCCGCAGGGCCAAGGACGCCGCGTGGTGTTGCGCGAGCCGCAGCTGCAACATGCCGCGGTGCAGCTCGGGAAAGGCCCGGTTCTGAAGGAGGGCCAAGGAGCGGATCCGCGCGTCGGAGCGCCGACCGATCCGCAGCTCGACGTCGATGAGCGAGAGCGCGGCGTCGGCAGTGACCCGCCGGCTGAGCTCCGGGTCCAGCCGCAGGGTGCGCTCCAGGCGACGCCTCGCCGTCGACCAGTCGCCCTGCCGCAGCGCCAGGGTGCCGAGGATCCAGGCGCGGTCCGCCGCAAAGGGCGGGGGCAGGTCCCGCACCACCTCGAGCAGGCGCTGGGGCACGCTTCGACCGTTGAGCATGAGCGCCTCCGCTTCGGTCAGGGCTGCGAGCGACGCGGCTTCGGGATCCGCCTCAGTGCCCTTGGCCTCCAGGAGCGCCTGGGCTTCGGGCGGGGTGGGTCGCGCGAGGCCCTCCCAGGATCGCCGCAGGGCGGCTACCCCTCGGTCCCTGGGAGGGTTGGACGCCCGTCCGCGCAGCGCATCGTTGAGGATGGGGCGGCGCAAGCTGACGCGGTCATCCTCGTCCAGGGTGACGAGCCCGAGCCGGAGCAGCGGATAGACCGCATCGGGCGGCGCCTTCGCCGTGCCCTCGACCTCGTCGATCTCGGTCGGTTGGGCCAGGTCGGCGACCGCGGTCAAGAGCCGTCGGGACGCAGGGGGGAGCTGCGTCAAGAGGCGCCGAAGCTCGCGGAGGGACCTCGGACCTGGGGGTGGGCGCGCTGCTGGGTTCCAGTGCCAGCGGGGCGTTCCGTCGTCGGAGGTGCCGAGCAGCGTGAGCCCTCCGGTCGCAGCGAGCCGTCGGACCGCGAGCACCGCAAGGCCAGGTTGGCCGCCAGTCGCCGCGTAGATGGCAGCGGACAGAAGGAGCGGCTCGGACGGGGTGCCGAGGAGCGCTCGCACGAGCTCCGCCGTCTCGCCCTCGGTGAGGGGACGCAGGTGGGTCACGGCACCGGGGATGCCGCTCCCAGGCGTATGGCCCGTGGTCACGACCGCCAGCTCCGGCACCCCTCTCCGGAGGTGTACGACGAAGGCAGCCAGCCCATCGTCGGCCAAATCCTCGATCACCAGAAGCGCACGTCGGCCGCCGAGGGACTCGCCGGCGAGGCCTGCCAGCGCCACCCGAACGTCGGGCACGGTCGCGCGCACCCGGCCGGCCCATCCGTCGAGGGTCCGCGCCAGCTCGGCCACCGCCCAGGCGGTGTTCGCCCCCCGCTTCGCCCGCAGGGTGACGTGCTCTACGCCCTCGCTCGCCGCGATCTGCCGGGCCTGCTCGGCGGCCGCCGCGAGCCCGCTCCCCACCTCGCCGTGAAGGTGGACCAACCCGGCCTCGCCGAGCGCCCCGCCATGCAGCGCGGCGAGCACCGCCCCACGCACCGCCTCGCGGCCCACCGCCCGCCGGGGGGAGGCGAGCGTTCGCACGACCATCGGCTCGTCCGAGCTGCCTTGCCTTGCCCACGCGAGATGCGCCAGCGCCACCGATCCCGACTGCGGGCGATCGGCGGGGTCCAGGGCCAGCAGGCGATCCACCATCGCCGCGAAGGCGGGGAGTACCTCCACGCCCCGCTGGCTGATCGACGCCGCGCGCCCGGACCGATGGGCTTGAAGGTAGCCAGTCAGCCCGCGCGCCTGGTAGGGGCGCTGCCCGCAGAGCGCCTCGTAGAGCGTGATGCCGAGCGCGTACAGGTCGGCCCGGATGTCCACCCGCGCGCCCGCGATCTGCTCGGGCGCCATGTAGGCGTGGGTGCCGACCACCTCGCCGAGCGTGGAGGTGAGCGGATCTGAGGGGTCGATGGCGAGGCCGAGGTCCACGAGGACGATGCGCCCATCGCTCGCGAGCCAGACGTTGGACGCCTTCAAGTCGCGGTGGACGATCCCCTGGTCGTGGAGATGGATGAGCGTCTCCAAGAGCTTGTGCGCCAGCGTGTAGACCTGCTCTGCCGGGAGCGGCCCGCGTGCGAGCGCCCGGTCGAGGCTCTCTCCCTCCAGGAGATCCAGGATCAAGGCTGGCTGTTCCTCGTTCACGATCGCGAGGCAGCGTACGAGGCCCGGGTGATGCAGCCGCTGGAGGATGCGGCCTTCGCGGACGAACCGCCGGCGCAGGTTTGGACGGCCCGGATCACGCAGCACCTTGATCGCGACCGCCTGCGGCCCGGTCGGGCTGGCCCACACGCCGCTCCAGACGTCGGCGATGCCGCCATCGCCGATCTTCTGGCCGAAGATGACGCCGGCGACGACGGGCGTCATCGCGCGGCCATCCACTGCCAGACCGGATCCCAGACCCACCGCGGCGCGTGCGTGCCACAGAGCAGATCCAGGTGCCCCCAGTGGTGCCCGGTGGCGTAATCGTCCAACATCAGCAGGGTGCGATCCTTGCTGCCGGAGCGGTCATAGGCCACCCGACCGTCTTCCGGGGGCATCAGATGGTCGAGGTCACCGGTGATCACCAGCAGCGGGACCTGTGTGTGCGCCCACGCCTCGTCGTAAGCGAACGTGCCCGTGCTGCCCCAGCGCGCCATGTCCAACCACACGTTCAAGCTGGTCCAGTCGAAGCCGCGCTCCAGCCGCTCCGCCAACAGGTCTGGCTCCAAGCTCCCGGGCGCCCAGCCCGAGATGGGGAAGGCATAGCCCGCGATGTCGGAGATGCCGTACAGCCTTCCGAGGAGCTGCCCCGCCAGGCGGGTCCGCACGTTCAACGCACCAAACACGCCGGCCGCCCGATCTCCGGCGCCGCGGCCCAACAGCGACGAGAGCTGACACAGGACCTTCAAGCTTCGGTTGGCCTGGGCGAAGGAATACAGCGCGCCGATGCCGATGACGCCTCGCGTCGGGGCGCAAGTGGCCGTCGCGTAGCTCACGGCCCCGCCGAGCGAGTGGCCGATCCAGAAGGCGGGTCCGAGCGCCTCGGCCAGCGCGGTGCAGTCGTCCACGTAGTCGGTGAAACGCTCGCTCGATCCGGCGCTGCGCGAGAGCCCGTGGCCGCGTAGTTCCAAGTTCCAGACGTCGGCCCCCTGGCTGGCGAGCCAAGCCGAGAAGCTGCGCGCGGTGCTGTGCCAGGTGTACCGGTTCTGGGCGAAACCGTGGACCAACACGGCCTTGCGCGCGGGCGGCTCCTTGCCGCACCACTTCCTTGTCAGCGTGAGCGGTCCGAAACGAACCCGCTGTTTGCAGAGCTCCACCTCCACGCCCGCGTCGGTCACCTGGCGCGCGACGGTGATCTCGCCAGGTTCGAGCGTCACGAACCGAGGAGCCGAGTGATCTCGTCGACGGCGTTCTTGTTGCCGATGAACAGCGGCGTGCGCTCGTGCAGCGAGCTGAGCGTCCTGTCGAGGATGGCCCCGTGCCCGTCGGTCGCAGCGCCTCCGGCCTGCTCGACGAGGTACGCCAGGGGAAACGCCTCGTACAACAGTCGCAGTTTGCCTTTTGGGGCCTTCGTCGAAGCCGGGTAGAGGAACACGCCGCCCTTCACGAGGTTGCGGTGAAAGTCACCGACCAGGCTCCCGATGTACCGGGCGGACCAACCAGCTGCGGGCGCCTTGGTGCCGGCGAGCCACGTCGCGAGCCGTGGATCCCACGTGGCCGAGTAGGCCTCGTTGCAACTGTAGGTGCGGGTGTCCGGACCGAGCCGAATGTCTCGGTGCGACAGGAAGAACTCCCCAACGGTGGGATCGAGCGTGAACCCGTGCACCCCCGCCCCCGTGGACAGCACAAGCACGGTGCCGGCGCCGTAGACAACGTAGCCCGCAGCGATCAGATCACGTCCGGAGCGGAGCACGTCGGAAAGCTGGCCGGGCCCCTCCGCGGACTTGCGCCGAAAGACCGCGAAGATCGTGCCGATGCTCGCGTTGGTGTCGATGTTCGAGGAGCCGTCCAACGGGTCCATCGCGAACACGTAGTGGCCAGGCGTGAACGGCGGCGGCACCTGGATGGCCTCGTCCTCCTCCTCACTCACGATCATGCAGATGACGCCTGCGTGCTCGAGCGCCCGCTTGAAGGTCTCGTTGGCGTACAGGTCCATCTTCTGGACGTACTCGCCCTGGATGTTCATCGCGCCGGTGGCCCCGAACATGCCTGCGAGCCCGGCCCGGTTGACGCGCGCGCTCACCAGCTTGGAGGCGAGCGTGACCTGGTTGATCAGGGTGACGAATTGGCCCGTGGCCTCGGGGTGATCACGCAGGGTCTCGAGCAAGAAGCGGTCGAGGGTGGTGCCCTCTTCGAACTGGGCGGGGACGGGCTGGGACATCCGGCCGGTTTATCGCTGGTTGTGATGCGGCGCACGATTCAATACTCCCAAACCCCGACCTCGGTCGCCACGGCGTCCAGACGCTGGTCGTGCGGCTCGACCGGGAGCCGATCGACCTGCTGGACCAGAAACCCGAGGCCGACGATGGCGATCTCGGGCTTCTCAGCCCGCAGTCGGGCGATCAGCGCGTCGTAGTGCCCGCGGCCCTGGCCGATGCGGTTCATCTCGCTGTCAAAACCGAGCAGCGGGACCACCAGCAGGTCGCCGGCTTGGGGTTCGATCCCCGCACCGCAGGGCTCCGGAATGCCTCGGTACCCGGGGGCGAGATCGCCAACGCGGAACTGCAGCGCCTCGTCGAGCACGATCGGCATGGCGCACGGCTTCTCCGCCCGCAACATCCCAGTCTCCACCTCGGTTCCCACGTTCACGTAGACCAGGAGCCGCTCGGCGACCCGACACGGCTCCCAGGCCAACAACGCGCTTTGGATCGCGCGGCTGCGGGCCTCCCGGTCGGGGATGTCGGCACGCCGACGACGCAGGACCCGCCGCAGCTCCAACTTGTTCACCGATTCTTCTTCCGCGCCTTCTTTGCTGCCTTCTCCTTCTTTCGCCGGGCTTCGATCTCTGATGCGGCGATCTGCGGGAGGTTCGGCACGGTGTCCACCGCGCTCATCCCCGGCAGCCGCCCCATCCCGGCCTGCGACATCTTCATCATCTGCTCCCGGATCCGGCGTTGTTCAGCCTTGGACCCCGTCATCCCCGCGGCGACCCCGACATCGCGCATCATCACCCGCGTGAGCTCAAACCGCTCCTTGAGCTCCTTGACCTCGCTGAAGGGGCGGCCGCAGCCCTTGGCGATGCGCTTCATCCGGCTCTCGTTGAGCAGGTCGGGCTTCCGGCGCTCGAGCTTGGTCATCGAGTCGATCACCGCCTCGATCTTGGTCAGTTCGCGATCATCGAGCGCCTCGGGCGGGAGTTGCCCCATCATCTCGTCCATGAACGGCAGCTTCGACATCACCTCGCGCAAGCTGCCCATCTGCTTGATCATCTTCATCTGGTTCTGGAAGTCCACGAACGTGAACTCGCCTTGCAGCATTCGGTTCGCGTCCTTCTCCGCGGTCGCCGGATCCACGTGCTTCTCGAAGTCTTTCATCAGCCCGACGACGTCGCCGAAGCCCAGGATCCGGCTGGCGAGGCCCTCCGGGCGGAATTCGTCGAGCTTGTCCAAGCCTTCGCCCATGCCCACGTACACGATGGGCTTGCCAGTCACGCTCTTGATCGAGAGCGCGGCGCCGCCACGGGCATCCCCGTCGAACTTGGTGAGGACGAAGCCGGTGAACGAGAGGCGCCGGTCGAACTCGGCAGCGGTCTTCACGGCATCCTGCCCGACCATCGCGTCACAGACGAACAGGATGTTGGCGGGTTGGGTCTTCTCCTTGATCTGATCGAGCTCGGCCATGAGCGTCTCGTCGATGGCGAGGCGTCCGGCGGTGTCGATGATCACGACGTCCCGGCCCACGTTGCGGGCCTGTGTGACGGCGAGGCTACACAACTGGACGGGGTTCATGCCCTTGATCGAGAACACCGGCACGTTGAGCTTGCGACCGAGCGTCGTGAGCTGCTCCACGGCGGCGGGGCGATAGATGTCGGCCGCGACGAGCATCGGCTTCTTGCCCTGCTGAAGGAGCTTACGGGCCAGCTTTCCAGCGGTCGTCGTCTTCCCGGAGCCCTGGAGGCCCACCATCATCAGGACCGCGGGCTTGCCCGTGAGGTCGAGGGGGGCCTCCACGCCCCCGAGCAGCTCGGTCAGCTCGTCGCTGCACGCTTTGATGAAGTAGTCGGCGGGGGTCACCGTAAAGCCCTTCGGTGCCTTGATCTGCACGGTGCGGCCAAGGGTCTTCTGTTTGACGCGCTCGAGGAAGGACTTCATCACGTCGAGGTCGACGTCGGCCTCCAGCAGGCTGACGCGAACGTCGCGGAGCGCGTCGGTGACAGCATCCTCGGTGAGCTCCGCCTTGCCGGCGAGCTTGTTTCTGGCGTTCCGAAAACCGCGGGAGAGGGCGTCGAGCATGGGCCCGGCGGCTAACCGGGTGGGGAGCCCGCGACTACGAGCGGGCCGGCTTCGGCGAGCAACGGACGGCGTTACCCAACGGACCATGACACCCGCCCGGGAGACATCGCAGGCCATCCAGACCCTGGTCGAATTCGGCCGGCTCCTCGCCGACGCCGAAGTGCCCTCGGACCTTCTCGCCCGGCTGGCCGACGCTGCGTCGACGCGCCTTCAGGTCGCTGCGGTCGCGATCGTTGGGGTGGAGGCCGGGGATCGCGCCCGGGTGCTCCTCGTCCGCGGATTGCCCGAAGCGCTCGTTGGACTGTCGAGCGCGACGGACGAGATCCAGCTCGGCATTCTGTCCGCCTTGATCGACGCGAGCGCAGAGCGAATGTCCTTCGTTCGAACCTACCCTCATCCGCATCCGGGACACGCTCCTGAGCGCGCTGCAGGGCGACCACGATCCTGGGCCGGGGGCTTGGCACGGAGCCCACAAGTGGCGACGCCGCCGGCTTCTGGCGGGGCGAGGACACGCTCCTGCTGATGCTCAGCGATGGTCTCGGTCATGGCGTGCTGGCCCGGGAGGCCTCCGATCGGGCCTTGGCCACGGCGGAGGCCAACCCGTCCGCAGCCCCCGCAACGATTCTCTCGGCGTGCGGCACCGCTCTCCAGGGATCGAGGGGGGCGGTGCTCGCCATCGTCCGGCTGGAGGAGGCCGAGCACGCCCTGAACGCCGTGAGCGTGGGAAACATCCGAGCCGGGGTCTGCCTGAGCGGGAGCGTTGCGCGGGTGCTCTCCCAAGCCGGCATCGTGGGCGTCTCCTCGTCGCGGGTCGTGCCCCGGTCCTCGCGCCTCGCGGTGCCTCCCAACGCGCTCCTCGTCCTCGCCACCGACGGCACGCATGACCCGCTGGCGGAGTGCGCGACCCCGGAGATCCACACCTTGCCGCCATGGGCGCTGGCCCAGCGCATCCTGGAGCGGAGCGGCAAGTCCCACGACGACGCGATGGTGGTGGTGGTGCGGTAGCGCCCTGCTTTGTGGGGGGGCAAGCCCCCCACGCCCCCCGCGAGCCGAGATGCGCTCGACTACGAGCGCGTGGCCGGTTTCGTCGGGAGTACCCTCCGAAACCGGCCCTCGGCTCGGGTGCGCTTGAGCACTCGCGGGAGTGGCGAGGAACTTCGCGGTTTGAACCGGAAGCCAGCCCCGGCGACAGACTTCGCGGCAGCGACATTGGGCTCTGGCACGCGACTTGCTACAGACTGGCCAGGAGCCGCGAAATGCACCCCGGGCTTTCTGTTGTCTAAAGACCTCCTGATCGAGCGGTCACGCCGTCTCGCCCCGCTTCCGCTGGCCGGAAACGCCATCGACGACCTGCTCGACGGCATCCCCGAGGGCGAGGTCGCCCGGCGGCGAGGCCTCGGGCCGGCGGCGATTCGTGCGATCGCGACGTACTACCGCCTGCTCAAGCCCGGCGCGCCCGGGGAGATCGTGCCCATCGATGCGCCCGGCGTCCGGTGCCGAAGCCTCGTGGACCCGCCGGTGGTCCTGCGCCACCTGGTGGGCGCCGCCCGCCCCGATGTCGCCGAGGACTATGAGCTGCCCGATGGCGCCGCGATCCTCGCTGCGATCGAACGCTCCGGCCTGCGAGGCCGTGGTGGCGCCGCGTTCCCCACCGCAGCGAAGTGGCGCACGGCCAGGGACACGCCTGCTGCCGACCGCATCGTCGTTGCGAACGGTGATGAGGGTGATCCTGGATCGTTCGTCGATCGCCTGCTGCTCGAAGAGGACCCCCACGCGGTGTTGGCCGGCATGGTGGCGTGCGCGCGGGTGATCGGTGCCTCCCGGGGGTTCGTGTACATCCGCGGCGAGTACCCGCGGGCGCGGGCGATCATGATCGGGGCGGTCCAGGAGGCGCGCGCCGCGGGTTGGCTCGGCGCGGGCTTCGA
>CANKNP010000088.1 GCA_947483545.1 Deltaproteobacteria bacterium
CCTGCTTCGGCGGGTACTCCCGCCGAAGCAGGGTATGCGCTCGTACCCGAGCGCACCCCGGCTCGCGGGGGGCGTGGGGGGCGAAGCCCCCCACAAAGCAGGGCGGGTTTGGAAGCCAGCCCTGGCGAGAAACCTTGAGGCAGGGACACTAGCTGGAGAACTGGTGGCGGAGGAGCAGGAAGATCGCGGCGGTCAGGCCGAACCATCCCAGCACCAGGTGATCGGTGCTGGCCACGGTGCGATCGCTCGTGGGGAGCGCGTCGCGAAGGCGACCGGCGGCGCCGAGCAGCGTCACCCCGCCGATGGCCAGCGCCATCCAGCGCGTCAACAGCGCGAAGACCGCCGGATCGCCGGTCGTGGCGAACCACACGAGCAGGGGAATGAGCCCGAGCGCAAAGCGCCCGCCGTCGGCCCAGGCCCCGGCGGTGGCCCGGGGGAGGTCGGAAGGGCGGCCGTGCAGGGCGAGCCACTGGTGCAGAACGACCAGCGTGATTTGGGTGGAGGCGAGCGCCATCGGCAGGGGCAGCAGGTTGGCCGCGACGGAGAAAGGCACGCCGGGGGGCGCGACCGCGAGCGCGACCAGCCCGAAACCGAGGTAGCCGCCGAGCCCGCCGAGCGTTGCTGCGGGAGAGGGGAACGGGAGCGCGGGGGGGAGGGGGGTCGGCTCGTCAAGCGCCGGCACCCGGTACATCGGCAACGTGATCGTCGGGTTCGGCGGCGCAGCTTCGGGGAGGGCGAGGGCCTGGGACATCGATGACTCCGGGGTGATCGCACCGTACGCCCCGCCACGCGCAGCGCCGGCGGGGACGCGGTGCACCAGGGGTGCAGAGGCTCCAGCCCCCCTCCGCCTCGGGCCTCCGGCCGCCTCCCGCCTCCAGCCTCCCGCCTCCGCCGTGGTATCCTTGCTCACCCTCGCCATGCCCTACACCGCCGCCCCTGCCTCGCCCCGCGCCCTCTCCGGCGCTCTCTCCAAACTCCGCGCCTTCCTGGTTGCTTTTGCCGCGGTGCTCGTCGCCTCTGGTCAGGCGCTCGCCGCGGATGGCATCCTCAAGGTCAAGAGCAACGTCGCGACCGCTGAGGTGTTTGTCGATGGCGTGAGCCTTGGCACGGTGCCCGTCACCCGCTTTCTGGCGCCTGGCACGCACTTCATCCGGGTGGTCGCCGACAATCATGACCCTTTCGTCCGCAAGGTGGACATCCTGGATGGCAAGACCAGCGACGTCAACGCGCCTCTGGCGATCGGCGAGGGCACGGCGGAATTTGAGGGCCCCCCGGCGGGGCGCCTTTTCATCGACGGAAAAGACCGCGGGGCGCTGCCGATTCGACTCACCGACCTTGGCCCCGGCCGGCACGCTTGGAAGGTGACCTCCCCGAAGTTTGAGCCCCAGGAGGGGGATCTCGACTTTGTGCAGGGCAAGAACTACCTGATCGAGGTGCCGATGGTATCCGCCTCGGGTGTCTTCCTCTTCGAGACCTCGCCGGCGGGCGCTGAGGTGCTGCTGGACGGTACGAGCGTGGGGACAACCCCGCTTCGGTTGGAGGGGATCCCGCTCGGTGTGCACGGCGTGGTGCTGCGCCTCGCGGATCGCGCCACCGTCGTCCGGACCGTGGACACGACGCAAGGCATTCGGGGCGACGTGACTGTCTCGCTCCAAGAGGGTGGCAGCCTGCTCAAGGTCACGACGGGGGACGCTGCCGCGAAGGTTTACCTCAACGGCGCCGAGATCGGCGTCGGGAGCGTCGTGAAGTTCGGCCCCGTCGAGAAGGGGCGCGCCACGGTCGCGGTCGAGGTGGGCGGCGCGCGGGTGAGCGATGCCTTCAACATCCCCTCCTCTGGCACGCTGCTGCTGAAGCGGTCGGACACGACCCTCGAAAAACAGAAGCCGTTGCTGCAACGGTGGGGCTTCTGGGCCGCGATCGGCGGTGGCGTGGCGGTCGGGGCCGGTGCCGGCATCGCGACGGCTGTGGCCGCTCAACCTGAACCTCTCCCCTCTGGCGACACTGTGGTGGTCCTCCCATGAACCGTATGTCCCGCGCATTGCGCATCCTTCCGTTGCTCGCCTCGGTGGGGCTCTTCAGCTTGGCCGGTTGCAAGCAAGAGACCAAGACAGCGTTCATTGTCAGCTACGATGTGGGGGAGCTGATCGACACGGCCTCCGATTGGAAGCTGATCATTCGCTCCGATGAGGCCTGGGCGGACACCTCCGCAGATGGGTTCGGCGACTGGATCGGCGAAGACGGCGAGCTGGAGTACGGCATCGCGGTGGACGAGCTCGACGGCGCTCTCGCCTCGACCGAGGTGCAAGCCGGCGTCAACGTCGGCCCCTTCCTGTTCAACCTCGCGGGCTACGAAGCCGACCTTCAAACCGTCAAGTCCGCCGCGAACGGACCTGTGGGCTTCACCGCCGACTCCGTGATCTCCTTCACCATCTTCGGCGAAGCCGCACCTCCCCCGCCCACAGGCTGCGAGGACGAAGAGGACAACGACGCCGACGGCTACGTGGACGGCGATGATCCGGACTGCGCAGAGGGCACCGAAGAATTGGGGACCGGCGACACCCAATGCAACGACGCGCGCGACAATGACGAAGACGGCGACTCCGACATCCTCGACTCCGATTGTGAGGATGCGTTCGACGACGATGAGTCGGGCCCATGCAACGATGGCGAAGACGACGACGAAGACGGCTACACCGACGGCGACGATCCCGACTGCGACGACATCGGGACCGAGGATCCCGACGATGGCGCCGGCTTTGGCAACACCGAGTGTAACAACGGTGTGGATGACGACGACGATGGCGATGAGGACGTCGAGGACACCGAGTGCGACGACGCGTACGACGACTCCGAGGCGCTGCCAAGCTGCGAGGACGGCCAGGACGACGACGGCGACGGCTACTTCGACAGCTCCGATCCCGACTGTCAGTCTGGCGACGAAGAGTCGGGCTACTCAGACTACGCCTGCAACAACGGCGATGACGACGATGGCGACGGTGAGATCGACACGGCCGACGCCGCCTGCTCGTCTGCGACAGACGACAGCGAAGCCAACGCATGTGATGACGGGCTCGACAACGATGGTGACACCTGGTCCGACGGCGACGACCCGGGCTGCACCACCAGCCTGGACGACGACGAAGACGGCTTCGACGGTGGCTCCGAGTGCAGCGATGGCGACGACAACGATGGCGACGGGGACATCGACGGCGAGGACGCCGAGTGCGACGACGCCGACGACGATCTCGAGAACACCGACTGTTACGACGACCTCGACAGTGATGGCGATGGCTGGATCGACGGCGACGATCCGGACTGCGCCAGCTCCCCGACCGAGCTCGGCTACGACGCGTCCTGGACCTGCAACGACGGACTTGACAACGACGGCGATGGTTTTGAGGACGACACCGACGGCGACTGCACCGACGCCTATGCGCTCGAGGACAGCCTGTGCAGCGACGGCTTGGACAACGACAGCGATGGCTGGCTCGACGACGATGACCCGGACTGCGCGTCTGGCGTGAGCGAGGACGGCTTTGGCACCGACGACTGCAACGATGGTGTAGACAACGACACCGACTTCGGGATTGATTCCGGGGACTTGGACTGCTACAGCGCGACAACGGATGAAGCTTCTTCCTGCGCGGATGGCACCGACGATGACGGCGACACCTGGATCGACGAAGAGGATCCCGACTGCGCGACGGGCGATGTGGAGCTTGGGCCCAGCAGCAATGAGTGTAACGATGCGCTCGACAATGATGGCGATGGCGACGAGGACAATGACGACTCTGACTGTGCCGACGCGTACGGCATCTCCGAGGAGATCTTCGTTTGCTCCAACGGCCTGGACGACGACGGCGACGGCTGGTCCGATCTCCTGGATCCCGCGTGTACGACAGACACCGGCATCAGCGAGGACCCGGACACCTCCGCCTACCGTTGCAACAATGGCACCGACGATGATGCCGACGGCTTGATCGACGTGGACGACCCCGGCTGCTACGCTGGCACGGACACCGACGAGACCGACATCTCCACGTTCTGCAACAATGGGAACGACGACGACGGCGACGGTTGGACCGACAGCGAGGATCCCGACTGTGCAGACGGCGGCGAGGAGGAGACGGGGTTCACGACCAGCGCGTGCAACAATGCGTTCGACGACGATGCCGACTCCCTCGCAGACTCCGAGGATCCCGACTGCTACGACGCCGCCGATGTGTTGGAGAGCTCGGCGGTCGACGGTTGCAGCGACGGCGCCGATGAGGACGAGGACGGCTGGGTCGATCTCTCCGATCCCGACTGCACGAGCGGGACCGACGAGGAGGGCTTTGGGTCCAACGACTGCAACGACGGCGACGACAACGATGGCGACGACACGATCGACGCCGAGGATTCGAGCTGCGAGCTCGCGACCGGCGAGGACGAGGACGCTGCGATCAGCACCTGCATCGACGGCGAGGACTCCGATGGCGATGGCTGGGTGGACTTTGAGGATCCGGACTGCCTGACCGAAGGCGAGGAGGCCGGCTTCGGCACGACCGACTGCAACGACGGCGAGGATGGCGACGGTGACTTCACCATCGACGTCGCAGACGTGGGCTGCGCCGATGCGTACGACACCAACGAGGACAACTTCGCGGACGATTGTGAGAACGGCAGCGATGACGACGCGGACGGTTGGGTGGACGCGCTCGACACGGATTGCGGCGGCGGCGACGAAGGGGGCGCCGGCTTCCGGCAGTGTGACAATGGCGACGATGACGATGGCGACGGGCTCTCCGATGCAGACGACCCCGACTGCACCGCCGGTTGGGATGACGACGAGGCGACCGGCCTCGACGGGTGCAGCAACGGCTACGACGAGGACGCCGACGGCTACATCGACGCCGACGATCCCGACTGTGGCGCCGGAATCGCGGAGGTCGGGTTCCTGACCACGCCGTGCAACGACGGCCGGGACAACGACTACGACGGGGATCTCGACGCCGACGACGCTGACTGTCCCGACGCCACCTGGGGTTGGGAGAGCCGCAATTCGACCTGCAACGACGGCACGGACGACGACGGTGACGGCTGGACCGACATCGATGATCCCGACTGTGCGGTCGGCGGCGAGGACGGCGGGTTCGTCACCTCCGCCTGCAACGATGGCAGCGACAACGATGGCGACGGGGATGCCGACGCCAACGACTCGGATTGCCTCGACGGCTTTGGCAACAGCGAGGAGGCTCCCAGCGGCGACTGCAACGACGGGTCCGACGACGACTCCGACGGCTGGACCGACTTTGACGACCCGGATTGTGCCCTCGGCGGCGACGCTGAGGTCGGCTACGCCTCGACCGGCTGCAACGATGGCAGCGACAACGATGGCGACGCGCTGGACGACGCCGACGACCCCGGCTGCTTTGAAGCCTGGGACGACGTCGAGACCGACATGGCCGCGACCTGCGAGGACGGCAACGATGACGACGGCGACGGTTGGACCGACGACGAGGATCCAGACTGTCAGCGATCCACCGCCGAATCGGGCGACGGGGTCTCGGCCTGCAACGATGGCTTGGACAACGACAGCGATGGCGACCAGGACAGCGACGACGCCGATTGTCTCTACGCCTCCGACAACGAGGAGGCCACGAGCGACTCGGGCACCCCCTCGTGCAGCGACGGCGACGACGATGATGGCGACGGCTGGACCGACGACGCCGATCCCGATTGCGCCTGGCTTGGCTACGAGAACGGGTTCGACTCCGCGTTTGAGTGCAACGACGATGACAACAACGACGATGACGACTGGACAGACATGGAAGACCCCGGTTGTCTTGGCGGCACCGACAACGAGGAGTCCCACGTCCCAGAGTGTGACGATGGCCTGGACAATGACGGCGATGGCTGGCCCGACACCGAGGATCCAGACTGTGACGACGATGACGACTACTTGGAAGACGGCGGCTACGGCGATTCCAGCGACGATTGCAACAATGGCCTCGACGATGACGGGGACGGTGTGATCGACGCCGAGGATTACGGCTGTGTGGCCTATTCGGACTCGTCCGAGGTGGACCCCGTGACTGAGTGCAACGACGGCGACGACGACGACGGCGACGGCTGGAAGGACCTCGACGATCCCGGGTGCTTGAACTCGCCGCTTACAACGCTCGAAGACGACGGCTACGACCCGAGCTACGACTGCAACGACTCGGTGGACAATGACGGCACCGGCGGCGCAGATTCGGACGATCCGCAGTGCTCGGACGGGTACGACAACTCGGAGAGCTCGTAGTCTCGGCCCCGTGACCTTGCTGCTCCTCGGCTTCGTTCTGCCCGCGGTCGCTGCGGACCGTCCGAGCGTCTACGTCCGTGAGGCGCTCGGCGTCTCGTTCTTCTCCACCGGCGCGCTGTCCGCCACGCGCCTGGAGCTGCGCACCCCGCTCTACCGCTCCGACTCCGCCTTGTTCAAGGCCACGTACGCGGGCGCTGGGGTTGGGCTCATGGTCTCCCCCGCCTTCGTGGGTGTCGGACCCCGCGTCTCCATCGCTCCCATCGATGTTTTCGACCTGAACCTGTCCGCCGGCCGCACGTTCTACTTCGACGGCGGCCTCGGGCTCATGCCCTTCGATGTGACCTCGGGCCGCACCGGTGACCAGCGTGACGCCCGATCCGACGATGGTTTCGCCAGCGGCGCTTGGATGGCGACCGCGGAACCCACGTTGAAGCTGAAGCTCGGCCCCATCGTCGCGTTCGACGCCTGGACCATCGACATCCTCCACATCGATCGCCCAGCAGGCGTCACCGCCGACTACACCTACGAGCCGCTCCGTGGGCTGATCATCGCGTTCGACGACGTGACCGTGGACCAGCAGGCGGGCCTGCTCTTCGATGCGCTCCCGCCGGATGGTCCGAGCTTTCGGATCGGGCTCATCGGACGCGACCGGTTTGCCATCGTGTCCGGCGATCACACGACGTCGGCGGGCCCCTGGTGGCTGCCAGACCTGGAACGAAGCCGGCGGTCCCCACGCTCGTCGCGATGAGCCAGTTGTACTTGGTGGATCCGGACCGCGAGGTCTTGAGCGCCCCGAACATCACGGTCGCCGCCCGTTGGGAGATCGACGTGCCGCTGGAGGGCTCAAGGGCGGAGCCGTGAGGCGTGAAGAGCGCGGTCAGGAGCGGACAAGAGCGAGCGCTTGTCCGCTTTCCCTCCCCCACCGGGGGGAGGTGCCCGCAGGGCGGAGGGGGGCTCGGTCCATGCCCGCGGCAATGTTTACGGCCCCCCCTCCGCTTTCCCTCGCCCGTTCACGCCCGTGACCAGTACCCCCCGCCCACGGAGTTGGTCCATCCGCACCGCCCCGCTTTCCCTCCCCCACCGGGGGGAGGTGCCCGCAGGGCGGAGGGGGGCTCGGTCCAAGCCCCCCCGATCGATGGATTTTGGGAACCCGCTCCGGGTTGGAGGGGCGCGGGAGCAACCGCGCCGGGCTGGCCCGTGCGACGATGGGCCCCGTCGGATGTAACATAACTGAGGGGCTCAGAATTGTGCGGTGGCAGTTGCCGCGGGGTGGCTGAACCTACGGTCGGGTTGGGCGCAGCCCCACGCCGACGTGGACCCCGAGACGCACGCCGACTGGCAAAAAGAGCAGGTCGCCGGATCGCGCAAAATCCCAGGTGAGGTCCTGGAGCCCGCTGTCGAGCACCCCTTGTACGCTCCCCGGCACCAGCGCGACCGACCCCCGGAACCCGGCGAGCACGCGGACGCCGCCGATTCCGACCGTGGCGGTGAGGCCCGCGTGCCCGCCGATCCCTGCGTATGCGTAGTCGGGCCACCACGGCTGGGCGAGCAGCTCCGCGCGCAGGCCCGGACCAGCGTCGAGATCCAGGTAAAATCCACGCTCGTCGTTCGCGGTCAGGTGAACCCGGACCCCTGTGTCGAGCTCTCCCATCCAAACCGTCGGTGCCCAATCGAGCGGAATGTCATACCGCGGGGATGTCTGCGCCACGTTGACGGAGACCGCGAGGGCCAGCCGCTCAAACTGGGCGAACTGGACGTCCACCCCGCCCCCCAGAGGCGGCAGCCGCCAGCCGGCCGAGGCCACGCGCCCTTCGTCGTCCTGCACCGCCAGACGCTCGGTGGCGATCGGCGTGAGGTCCAAGTAGAGGTCGATCGGGATCAACGCCGCCGCCGGCGGAGCAGCGCGAACGAAGCGAGGAGCACGCCCGCGGATCCCCGGGAGGAGGGGGTGCCGCAGGACACCATCGGCGCGTCGGGGCAGGTCCCAGGGTCCTCGGCCCAGCCGGTGTCACAGTAGGGGAACAGCGATTCAAGCTCGGTGTTCGGGCTGATGAATTTCAGTTGTTCCTCGCCGTCGGTGATGCCGGTGATGTACAACTGAAGGTCCTGGGTGGCCTCTTCCGTCGTGTAGCGCATCCGCAGACGGGTCAGATGGGCGCTCTGGGAATCGAAGCCGAAGGGCTCAAAGGATCCACTTGGCGCCACTGGCTCCGCCGTGCAGGGGTCACAATGGTACCCCCCGGAGACCACCGGGGCCAGCTTCCAACTGTACTCCTGCACCCAACCCGCACCGCCCTCCGCATGTGCCTGGGAGAGCCTCTCCTCGTACCAATCCCCCATGCTTTTATCCTCGGGGAGCAGGCACTCCTCGGGCATCTCCAACCTCGGGTAGTTCGAGATCGCCACGGTGCCGTCGAGCTCGGCGTCTGTCAGCGCGTAGATCACCACGTCCTGGATCCCCGTGGAGGAGATGGTGCCGATGCGAATCGGCAACGAAAACACGTCGGATTCGTAGCTGATTTGGATCGGCCAGAGCCAATCTCCCTCGCGGGGTGCGTCGTTTAGAGAGACCCGCGCGGCCAGGAAGTACGCGCCTCCATCGACGTATTCTTGGAGGATCGCCTCGCCGCCCAGCGGCACGGCATACCCGTTGAAGTCCAGCCAGTCCAGGAGCCCAGACGATTCCTCGGCCGAGAGCACCACAAAATCGTACCCGGCCTCGGACCAGGCGGCTTCGACTTCGGCGCCGGACTGCCCGCCGTAGGATAAGCTGCTGTTGCTGCACCCCAGCGCCGTCCCCAGGCCTGAACCCGCGACCGGCGCCAAGGATCCGCCGCACCCCCAACCCATCTGGGTCGTGGAGAACGCCGTGTCGCAGGAGTACGCGACCTCGCGTGGCATCGAATAGTCGGCGATCCACTCCAGCAGCACGGGATCGACTACATCCACATCTTCAGGCCCGATCACCTCTGGGATCGGCAGGAGCATGGCGAACTCGGTAGCATCGCCGCTGTAATCGGAGATCAGGGTGAGCGTGGTGACGTTGCCCGTGCGGGCCATGACGACCTCGCTCGAGTAGTTGTTCAATTCCTCGCCCTCCGCGCCAACGTAGGCCCCACAAAATGCGTGCGCGTGCGGTGCGAGGGCGAGAAGCAGGGGGATCATGGGGTCTCCGGGGCGGCCTTCGCCCAGTATGCACCAATCCGCGTCGGGGTGCGCTCAGCCGCCCGTGTCGGCGACCGCATCTGCGGGGTCCAGCGCTCCGATCACGGTGACAGACGCCTCCGCGGCTCGCCCATCCTCATCTTCGACTTGCAGGCGCAGCTGGATCTCTTTGCCTTCAAGGAGCTCCGGCGGCGTGTCCGCCTCGCCTTCAGCCAGGTCGCTCACGTCGAGGTAGGCGTACATCCCTGGATAGTCCCCGGTGCAGCTGCCCTGTTCCTGGAGTTGGACCCCGTACTGGTTCCAGGAGATCGGGGTCTCCTCTGGCAATACCTTCGCGGTGTACGTGATGGTCACCCGGTTCAGAGTGTTGCGGACGCGGGCGCTGGCCAGCAGGTGCCAACCGCCCTGGGGGCCGTGTACGATCATCGCGGGATCGCCGTCGGACAGCGGCTCGTAGGTGGTGTCCCCGCCGCCAACCGACACGCTGGCTTCCTCGGCGGCGCACTCGGGATCCAGCTCCGAGGCGCTTGAGCCCTCCGACCCCACCGCCCCGACGCACCCTGTGAGGGCGTAGGCAACGACACCGACGAGGCCGAGAGAGCCCGTGGTACAGTGCGAAGCTGGAGCGTTGCCCATGGTGCCTTTGTTGCTTTCCCTATCCGTTCTGGCGGGCTGCACGCAAGGTGGCGACGACGCCGAGGTCGTGGACACGGGGGACTTTGTCGTGCCGGAAGCGCCGGAGGCCCCGGGATTTCAGATCCACGCCGGGCCCATCGATGTGCCTGTCGGCGAAGAGGCCCAGCTCTGCTACTACCTCGACGTGCCGACGGACACGGACGTGGATGTCACCGCGTTGGAATTCGTCTACACCAAGGGGAGTCACCATGTGAACGTGTTCCGAACCGAGGATCCGACCTACATGCAGCCGGACGGCACGGTGGTCGAGGAATGCTGGGATGCCCTCGACTTTGAGCGGGTCTCGCTCGTGGCGAACTCGCAGTTGGAGTCGTTGCAGTGGACGCTGCCCGATGACACCTACATCCCGCTGGGTCCGAGCTCCCAATTCATCGTGCAGGTCCACTACGTGAACGTCGAGGCCGGCGGTCAAACCACGCCGTCCGGAAAGGGCGAGGTCTACATCAATTTCGAGGCGGAGGCACACGGCCAGCGGGCCAACATGCTTGGGTCGCTGTTCGCGAACAACCGGTCGATTTCGCTGCCGCCCCACGAAGCCAGCTCGTTCACCGCCTCCTGCATGTTGCCCTCCGGCACGAACGTCATCGCCCTCTCCGGGCATTTTCACTCTCGCGGCACACAGTTCCTGATCAAGCGGTTCACTGGCGCGACCGACACGGATGACGCTGTCGTGGGCGCAGAGATCTATGCTTCCACGGCTTGGGATGAGCCCCCGTTTCTGACGTACGATCCCGGCGATGTCGCGTTGGGCGAAAACGAGGGCCTCGCGTACACCTGCGACTTTTTCAACGATACCGACGAGACCATCGTTTTTGGCGCGCACGTCGAGACGGATGAGCACTGCAATATGTTCGGATATTATTTTCCGGCGGCGGAGAGGTCTACGTATTGTTTCTGAGATTAGCGCCCCCCCGTGTCCCCCAACTTGACGATTCGCTCCCGTCGAAAACTCTTGCGCAAGCTCTGCCCGTCCCGCTCGATCTCCAAGACCACGGTCGTGCCTTCGACCCCGACGCCGTAGGGGATGAAGTCGTGCGTCTTCATGCCCTCGGTGCTGTGGCCATCCACGCTCAAGATCAAGTCGCCGGCGCGTAGATCGGCGTCCTCGGCGGGCGTTCCGGGGTGAACGCGGGAGACCTGGATGCCGTCTTCAACCTGGCGCAGCGTGATGCCCATGCCGGCGACGGGGGAGGGGTCGAGCGTGAGGATGTGCGGGCCGGGCCGGAGGGCGCTCGCCTTCGAAGGCTGACTGTACCTGGAGAGGAGCCCATCCTCGAAGCGCGCGCGCAACGTGCAGGTTCGGCCGAGGCCACGGAGGAGCCCGAACGGGACCACGAATTGGAACCGACCGTCGGCGTCGGACTGCACGCTGGGCCCGCAACCCTCGACGCGCGTGTCGGGGAGCGGCTCGCCTTTGGGATCGACGACCCGGCCGCTCACGGGCACGCCGGTGGGGGAGAGCGCGCAGGTGAACACCTCGCCCTCGACGAGATCGACGGTGCCGATGTGGAATCCGGAGGGAAGGTCGCCGAGCGACCAGAGCAGCGTCCAGCGGCCCGGATCGAGCGTGACGATAAGGTCGGTCTCCCGGCTCGTGGAGATGAGCACCGTTCCCGGTTCGGTGCCCTCCACGTCTACGGCGTGTGCGAGGATGCGCCCGACAGGCATGTTCGGAGCAGCCTGCACCGTACACTGCACCGTCGCGAAGTCATTCTCGGCGGCGTGGGCGGGGGCGGGGCGATCGCCCGTGTCCGCATCGGTGCGTGGCATCGTCGGGAGGTTGGGTCGGCGCGCCCCTCTGGCGACCTTGTCCTCGGACGCCAACCAGAGGAGGAGCGCGCAGATCGCCAACACGCCGAAGACGAAGGCCCCGATCATCGCACGACGCCTGTTCACTTGCGGTTGGCCGCCTTGCGTACTTTCTCGCGCAGCGTGTGAAGGTCGAAGGGCTTCTCCACGCAGGGTCGCCCGGTCTCCGCGAGGAAGTCCTGCACGTGGGCGTTCGACACGCCGCCCGTCACGAAGATGAAGCGGCTCGCTTGGTGAGGGGAGAGCGCCTGGACGGCACGGTACAGGTCCATGCCGTTGAGGGCGGGCATCATGACGTCGCACAAGATCGCGTCGAACCGTTCGCCCTGCTCGAGCAGGGCGAGCGCCTGGGTCGAACGATGTTCGCCGACGACGTCAAACTCTGGCGTGAGGATCTGCGACAGCATCTCGACGATCATCTCCTCGTCGTCCACCACGAGCACCCGCGCGGGCGTGGGTCCGGCGACCGGCGCCAGCGAGACGGGGCCCGGCTTCGTTGCCACAGGGCTCGCACATGCGGGGAGCAGGACCCGGAAGCACGTGCCCCGGCCCGGTTTGGGGACCAGCGCGATGGATCCGCCCATCTCCTGCACGAGCTGCAGGCCGATCGACAACCCAAGGCCGGTGCCTTCGCCGGGCGGCTTGGTCGTGTAGAACGGGTCGAAGATCCGCCCCCGAGATGCCCACGGAATGCCGCAGCCCGTGTCGCTCACGTCGATGGCGATGCGCCCGCCCAGGGTTCGGACGGTGACAGTGACACAGTTGCGCTCCGGCTGGCCAGGCTCGATCGCTTGGACCGCGTTGACAAGCAGGTTCAGCAACACTTGCGCGAGCCGCGCTTCATTTCCGCGAACGAGGAGCGGCCCGACGGTTGTGTCGGAGTGCTCCAAGCGCGCCCTCGCTCGCAGATCGCCCCCCACGATGCTCAGCGCCGATTGCAGCGTCGCCCGCACGTCCACCGGCACCACTGCATGGCGCTCGTTGCCTGAGAACACCTTCAGATCCGCGACGATCAACCGCATCCGCTCCGCCCCCTGCGCCGCGTTCTCGAGCGCCCGTCGCGCCGGTTCGGGGAGCGAGTGTCCTACGCTCTCCTGGACGAGTCGCACGTTGGCGAGCACCCAAGTCAGCGGGTTGTTCAGCTCATGGGCCACCCCCGCAGCGAGCGTTCCCACGCTGGCGAGGCGGTCCGCGAGCACGAGCCGCGTCTGGAGCTGCTTTCGGCTGGTGATGTCCATCATCGCCCCGATCATCCGCAGGCATTGCCCCGCCGCGTCACGCATGAAAATGCCGCGGTCGATGATGTCGAGCCAGGTGCCGTTCCCCATCGCGAACCGGTAGCTCTCGCTCCAGCCCTCGGCGCCGGTGAGCATCGCGCGATCGAGCGAGGCGGATACGCGCTCACTGTCGTCGGGATGCATCTGGGTGACCCACCACTGAATCCCGGCGGCGCTGGGGTCTCCCTCGAACCGAAGGACGGTGTGCAACGCGTTGTTCCAGAGGATGTGGCCCGTTCGGACGTCCCAGTCGTAGAGCACGTCGTTCGTCGCGCGGGCCACCAGGCTGAAACGGGCGTTGGACTCTTCGATCGCCCGCAGTTGGGTTTGAAGCTCCTCCCGATGTTGTGCATCCCGCTGGGCGTCGGCGGCCTCCCGGCTCTTCTGCCCGGAGAGATCCCGAATGGTGGCGATGCGGGCCGGCCGCCCGTCCCAGAACCCGTCCCGAATCCGCACGTCGATGGGCATGACCACGCCATCTCGGCGTGTGAACTCGATCTCTGCCCGCAGCTCCCCCTGGATGAGCCGCGCGGCCGCCCGCTCTCGCTCTTCGCTCGAGATGAACTCCGTGAAGCTCCGCCCCTCCATCTGGTCCGGGGTCAGCCCGTTGATGCGGGACAGCACCTCGTTCACGTACAGGATTCGGTCGTCGGCGAACACACAAATGCCCTCGGAGGCGGCGTCGGCGATGCCCCGCGCGCGGTCCCTCGCGGCCGCGGCGCGTTGGGTCCAGCGCGCAAGCACGCGGAGTCGCGCCGGCAGGTCCGGCACGTGGTCCGGCCAGTCGAGGACCTCATCCGCGCCGTCCTCCAGCGCCGAGAGACTCGCGCCGATGGCCACGATGACCGCGTGCGGATGGGCGGCGCGGTGGGACCGGACCTCTTCGGGTTGCAGAAAGATGAGGTCGGGCGCCCCGCCCTCGCGGAGCCCCCACCCGAGCGTCTCCATGCCCGTCCGCAGCGCCGCGGCGGTGTCGGGGAGGCCAGCGGAGAGCAACACGTACATGGGGGCTACGTAGCCGCTCGGCCTGGGGTGGCGAGGAACTTCGGGGTATGAGCACGATACGCATGGCTTCGATGGAACTGACCCCCGGCACGATCGTGGACCGCTACACCCTGGAGGACCGCCTCGGGGAGGGCGGGATGGCCGCCGTTTTTCGCGTGCGGCACAACCAACTTGGGAGCTTGCATGCGCTCAAGGTGCTGACCGTGTCAAACGCGGGGGTCAAGCAGCGGCTGGTGCAGGAGGGCAGGGTGCAGGCGACCCTGCGCCACATGAACATCGTGGCGGTCACGGACATCGTCGAGGTGGACGGGGCGCCCGGGCTGATCATGGAATTCGTGGATGGCCCGAACCTGGACGAGCTGCTTGGCCGTCACCGGCCCACCGAGGAGGAGGCGACGGCGCTCGCGGCGGGGATCATCGAGGGGGTCGCGTGCGCCCACAAGCTGGGCCTCATCCACCGCGATCTGAAGCCTGGGAACGTGCTGATCGCCGTCACCAGCGCCGGTCCCGTGCCGAAGGTCGCCGACTTCGGGCTCGCCAAGGTGCTCGACGGGGATTCCGGCGGCCCGATGAGCCGTACGCGCTCGGGGACCGCGATGGGGACGCCGTCCTACATGGCGCCCGAGCAGATCCGCAACGCGAAAGGCGTGGACAAGCGGGCCGATGTGTTCGCGCTCGGCGCGATCATCTACGAGCTGCACACGGGGCGACAGGCGTTTCCCGGCGAGGACCTGTTGACGGTCATGAGTGCCATCGCCTCCGGCAGCTACGTCGATCCCCTGGAGTACGCACCGGACCTGCCTGAGCGCGTCCAGCGTGCGATCCGGGGCGCCCTGGAGGTGAGCCTCCCCGCGCGCATCCCTGACTGTGAGACGCTCCTGGCTACCCTTCGGGGCCTGGATGGCGATGCCGACGGGCCTTCCAGTGGCATCCGGATGAGCCGGCCGATGGGCTCCTGGTCCCCCGCGATGCTGGCGAGCATCGCGCCCCGCACCTCGCTCCCAGCGGTTGACCTCACCGCTGCCAGCAAGCCGCCCGCTGCACCACGAACCTATGCGCTCTCGAGCGTGGAGGGCGACGAACCGCCCAATGAGCCGTCCACGGAGACGCGGCCTCGGCAGCGGGTTCAACCACCGCCCGCCGCTGGGGGGACGATCAGCCCGCCGATCCTGGACAGTTCTCCGGCGGTGGCCGTTGGGGATCCGCAGCGATCGGTCATGGAGACGCGGGCCCGGTC
>CANKNP010000089.1 GCA_947483545.1 Deltaproteobacteria bacterium
CACTTGCATCGCGGTCTGCGCCCCCACCGTCGCCGGCACCCGGCTGACCCACGCCATCTGCACGGTGGTAGGCACCTCCACGAGCGGCTCACAGGCCAGGGCGGGGCTCATGAAGGCGAGCAGGCACAGCACGCACGAACCAGCCTCCGGCCTTCCTCTCACACCATCCCCTGCGCCCGCGCCCGCAGCGCGAGGTCGGTGTGCTGGTGACACCCCAGGACCGATAGCGGCGGCATCGGCGGGGCGCCCACAAGGAACCGCTCCCGCATCTGGTGCCAGCGCCTCACCCCGTCGATCGCGGCGTCCTCCTGGCGGGGGTCGCTCTCCTGCAGGCGGATGAGCGTCTCCCAGGCGTCCACGATCAGCGTGAGTTGTTCGCACGCGAGGAAAGTATCGACCGTCGCCGTCGAGGCTCGGGAGAGCTGCTCCTCCAAGGGCCAGCGGCCACGGACGGCCTTCATCTCCAGGTCGTCGGAGATCACGACGCCGCCGAACTTCTGCTGCTTTCGAAGCAGCCCGTTGATGATCGCGGGCGACATCGTGGCCGGGTAGGTCTCATCCCAGGCCGGATAGAGCACGTGCGCGGTCATCACGGTCGCCACGCCGGCGTCGATGGAGGCTTGGAACGGGGGAAGCTCGACGTGCTCCAGGTCCGGCGGCTCTTTCTCCACGATGGGCAGCTCCAGGTGGCTGTCCGTCGCGGTGTCGCCATGCCCGGGAAAGTGCTTGGCACAGGCGATACACCCTGCGCCTTGCATGCCCTGGATGAACGCCGCGACGTGCCGGCTCGTCGCGCCAGGATCCGAGGAGAATGCCCGGTCCCCGATGATCGGGTTCTTCGGGTTCGAGTCCACGTCGGCCACCGGCGCGAAGTCCAGGTCAAACCCCAGCGCGCGAACCTCCGCTCCCAGCGCCGCGCCGACCGCCTGGGTGAACGCCGGATCTCCGACATTGCCGACCCACCGCATCGGCGGCCAGACCGTCGCCGGGGCCTTCACCCGCTGCACCCGTCCGCCCTCCTGATCGACGCACCGAATCGGCGGGATCTCGACCGGCAACAAGCTGGCCAGCTCTCGGTTCAGCTCGCGGACCTGGCCCGCATCCTCGACGTTTCGCCGGAACAAGATGAACCCGCCCGGGCGCGCCTCTCGGATGAACGCCCGCTCTTCGTCGTTCAACGACGTGCCCTTCAGCCCGATGATCAAACGCTGCCCCGCCCGGCGCTTGCGATCCGCCGTAGAGGTGGTGATGCCGACAACGTTCATACATGCTCCGGGTACTGGGCCAGCTCGATGAGCACGCCGTCGAAACCACGAGGGTGAAGGAAGATGACACGGGCGCCGTGGGCGCCGGGCGCGGGTGCGTCGGACGTGAACGCGTACCCGAGGATCCGCAGCCGGGCGACGTCTGCGTCGATGTCGTCCGTCGCGAAGCACAGGTGATGCAAGCCGCCCTGGGGCTTCTTCTCCAGGAACTTCTGGATGGGCCCCTGGCCGTTCAACGGGTGGACGAGCTCGATGCGCGTGCCCGGGATCGGTAGGAACGCGGTGGAGGTCGAGGCCGAGGGCACGTCCTCCCGCCCCGAAAGCGTCAAGCCCAGGTCCTTGCAGAACCGCTGGATGCTCGCCGGCAGGTCGGGCACCGCGATGGCGATGTGGTCGAGGCGGGTGATCATCTGGTCCTCTAATCCACGGCGCCGGTGGATACTCCCCCGCGTGAGCCAGAAGTCGCCCATCGCCGTCGTCATCGTGACACATCGCGGAGGTGTGATACTTGATACATGTATCAAGTCGGTGCAGGCGGAGTCTCCGAACGACCTGCTGGTGGTGGTGAGCAATACAACGCTCGCGGTGGTGGGCGCGAGGGTGCTCCAGCTTGGCAGCAACGTGGGCTTCGCTCGAGCGGCAAACGCGGGCATCGCGGCTGTGCAAGGTGACGTCCTGCTGCTCAACGATGACACAGTGATACATCCCGGGTGTATCAACGCATTCCAGCAGGCGCGTCTACCGGAGCCGCAGATCTACCAGCCACGGATTTCCTTGGTGGACGGCTCCGGGTTGGACAACGAAGGTCATGGCTTTTTCCCCGACGGTTTTGTCTGGGCGCGGGGGCGGGGCGGTCCGGATGTGTCACTGCCGCGTACCCCGGGCGGGTTCTCCGGCGCCGCCGTGCTGTTCGATCGCCGCGCCTGGGACGCCCTTGGCGGGTTTGATCCGCGCTTCGACAGCTTCGGCGAGGATGTGGACCTCTCCCTGCGCTGGATGCGCCGAGGCGGTCGGATCGTGCCCGTGCCCTCGGCCCGGGTGAGCCACCATCTCGGCGCGAGCTACGGTCGGGCCGACGCGGGGAAGCTCCACCGGATCGAGCGAAACCGCATCCGCGCAGCTGTGCGGAGCCTGCCCTTGGGCGCGTTGGTCACGGCACCGTTTTGGACTGCTGCGCGCCTCGGGCTCTTCGCGGGCCTGTCCCTCCGAGGGCAAGGCCCTGGCGCCGCGGTGCCTGCGTCGGCAAGGTTGGCGGCGCTCCGGGGCTTGGCAGCCGGGGTCGCCGATGCACCGGCTTGGTGGGGCGAGCGACAGCGGGACCGCCCCTCTTGGAAGCGCGGCGAGCTGGAGATGTGGCGGACGCTCTGGAAGACGCGCGCCCGCTGGGAGGACGTATGTCGGTGACCGTGGCGCTCGTGGTCGTCATCCCGACGCTCAACACCCAAGACGCGCTGGACGCCTTGCTGGCCCGCTTGCCGCCAGGCACCCTGGCCCTCGTCATCGACGATGGCAGCACCATCCCGATCCAGGCGCCCCGCGTGATTCGTCACCCTCAGAACCGTGGCTACGGCGCCGCCCAGAAGTCCGGGTACGCCGCCGCGCTCGCCCTCGGGGCCCAGCACATCGTGCTGCTCCACGGCGACGACCAGTATGATACATCTGACACATTAGCCCTTGTATCAGCGCTCGCCCATGCACCGGCCGTGCTTGGCAGTAGGTTTCTCGCCAACCCCGGCGTGATCCCCGGCTGGAGGCGGCTCGGCAACCGCTTCCTCACCGGGCTCGCCAACTGGCGCTTCGGCACGCGTCACACCGAGCTGCACTCCGGCGCCCGTGCCTTCCGCGCCGACCTGCTCCGCTCCTTGCCGCTCGACACCTACTCCGACGACTACCTGTTCGACCAGCAGGTGCTCTGCGCCATCCTCCGGTCCCGCCAGACCCTCGCCGAGCTGCCCGTCCGCGTGCGCTACGACCCCACGGTGCGTTCGATATCCCCGCTGCGGGCCATTCGGTATGCGGTGGGGTGTGTGTGGGAGATTCTGGCGGGGGGGTAGCTACTCCGAAACCCGCTCCTTGATGTCCTGTAGCTTGGCGATCTGCGTGTCCGCGTTCTTCTGAAGGTCCGTGCGCGCCGCGGTGGCCACGTGCGCCCGGTACTTCTCCCAACCGCGGATGGCGCTCTCCAACGCTGCCATGTCGCCGTCCGAGTTGTAGAACTTGCCCTGCCACGCGGCGGCTTCGACCTCGTAGATCTGGGCGCGGGTCGCGAAGGACTGGCTTGGGGGCAGACGGCTCCAGTAGCGTTCCGCGGTCTGCGCCCGGCTGAGCGCCTTGTCGTATTGGCCCCGGTTCACTTGGTAGAGGGCGTCGGCCGCGAGAAACTGCGGGTTGTACGTGTTCTCGGGCAGCGCGAACAGGGCCTTCAACGCCCGCTCGGTGCCTGCAGCGTCGCCCTTTCGCTGGGCGTTCGAGAGCAGGAGCGCCTGGGAGCGCGTGTAGCTGGGATCCGAGATCGAGACGGCCATGAGCGCGTCCACATCGTCGGAGCGGAGCTTCCCGGTGCGAGCGTCGGTGGCGAGCGCGTCGAGGTTGAGCGCGCTCTCGACCGGCACGATGCTCAACGATGCGTCGAGGGTAGGGTCGGGGGCAACGACGATGGGGGTGACCGCGACAGGGCGCGAAGGCGTCGTCGTCGTCCGCGGCGCGCTGACCGGCTGGCTCCGGACAGGGGCGGGCTCCGGAGCCCGGGCGACCGCGACGGGCTTTGAGACGGGCTCTGCAGGTGCCACCGCCACGGGCTTCGAGACAGGCTGTGCCACCGCGACCGGTGCGACCACTGGCGCCGCGACGGGCCGGGCGACAGGAACGGCTCCGACCGGGGGCAACGTCGCGACGGGCTCCGGCGGCGTGCTCGGCGCTGGTGCGAGGGCCGCTGCCGCGGGCGCCTCTCTCGGGGGCTCGGCCGCAGCAAGCAGGGGATCTACGACGGGCGTGAGCTCCCCCGCCATCGTGCCGGCGGGGTCGTCGGTCACCTGGATCTGCGGAGGTTGCGCGTCCTTCAACGCCTGCGCGACACGCTCGGCACGGGCGCCGACGGCGTAGGGGTAGCCCCCATAGATCACGCCGGAGCACAGGAGCATCGCGACGAGTCCCCCGGCGATGGCCATGCCGAGCACCGGGGCACGCGAGGGTGGGGGCGGCGAGTCATCGTCGTCGATCGGGGGCGGCGGGGGCGCCGACCTCGGCGGGGGCATGGTCCGCGAGATGCCGGGGCCAGGCATCGGACGAGAGGACAGGAGAGGGGCGGGGGAGGGGGTCGGTGCGGGGGGCTCCGGGGCGGTGGGCTGGGCGGCTGCCGCAGGGGCGATGCTGCTCCGGGGCCCGGGGGATGTCAGGGTGCGCTCAACCTCCTCCTCGTTGACCTCCGGGACGTCGATGGGCAGGTAGGCCGCCGTGTTGTCCCCCCGGGCTGGGCTGGCATCCGAGGCCGTCGGCTCGACGTGGCCGATATGGGCCGCAGTGTCGTCCCGCGCCGGGATGTAGGCCGCTGTGTTGTCGGGGCCGACCCCTGAAGCGGTGAGCTCTGGCGCGGGCTCGCGGTGGCCAATGTAGGCGGCGGTGTTCTCGGACAGCTCTCCAAGGCTCCCGGGGATGTGGCTCGCCGTGTTCTCCTCGGCGTCGGCCTCGTTGCGCGGGATCCACGCAGCGGTGCTCTCCGGCGTGTAGCTCTCAGGCAACAGGGTGTTCCCGGATCGCACGGGGGGCGCGGCGGCGTCGTTGTCGTCGTCATCCCCCAGCATGACCAGGGAGCGGCTGGGAGGACGGGCAGGGGGGGCCGCAGGCGGGGGTGAAAGGGCGGGGGGCGGAGGCGAGGAGGCGGAGGGTGCGGACCCCGCGCTGAGCGACGACGCGGTCGGGTCCGGGAACGCCTTCGGGCTCAAGTTCCGCACAGGGGGCTCGACGCGGCCCGGGGGGAAGAACCCGATGTCGGTGGTCTCCGACTCGCCACCGCCCTCGTCATCGAGGCCGACGAGGCTGCGGGTCACCGTGGCCGCGGTGCTTGGCCGCACCGGAGGCTGCTCGGGTGTATTGCGCTCCGCGGCGGGCGCCTCCATCGGTGGCGCTGCCTCGTCGAAGATTGGCTTCAACCAGGACTTTGTGTCGTCTACGATCGAAGCGAAGCTGTAGCCAGACATCAAGCCCCGCAGATCGTCCCGGAGCACGAACGCCCGCTGGTAGCGCTGCTTGGGGTTTACGGAGAGGGCGCGGTACAGCACCTTGTCGAGGCCCGGCATCCGGGACTTCACCTTCAGGAGCTGCGTCGTGACCTCTCCGCGGCGGATGCGGTGAATGGTCTGCAAATTGGAGTCCGCCCGGAACAAGCTCTCCAACGTGAGCAGCTCGTACAGCACCGCGCCAAGGGAGAAGAGGTCGGAGGCTGGGGTGATCTGTTGATCCGGGTGCGTCTGCTCGGGCGACAGGTACTCCATCCTCGCCGCCACGGGCGCGGACACGCCGCCCTGCGGAAGGGTGGTCGGGCTGCGCGACAAGCCGAAGGAGCCGACGACAACCTTGCCTTCAGGGCCCACAAAGATCGCGCCGGGCTTGATCCCAAGATGCAATACGCTGTCCGCGCCGCTGGTGCTCGGGCGGCTGTGAAGGGCCTCCAAGGCGTTGCACACCTGTACGGCGATGTGCAGGTACACGTTGGGCGGCAGGTGTTGGCCGTGGGAGCGGGCGTGCGCCATGAGCCGTTCCAGCGAGACCGCCTCGACGTGCTCCTCCAACATGAAGGTGTCCCCGCCCTCTTGGAACGTGCCGACCACGTGGACGAGCGACGGGTGCCGAAACCCCGCCAGCTCTTCCGCGCGCGCGGAGATCGCCGCCAACCTGTGCGGATCCTTGGCGATGAACGGCAAGATTCGCCTGGCGACCGCACGGGAACCATCGGCCTGGGTGGCCAGGTACGACTCGGCGACGCTCCCGGTGCCGAGCTTGCGGTGGAGCGTAAGTGTGCCAAGCTGTAGGGGAAGGACGAGCATTGGGGGTCGCTATCACTGGGCGAGCCGAGATGCGCTCGCCCTGCTTTGTGCGAGCCGAGATGCGCTCGACTACGAGCGCGTGGCCGGATTCGTCCGGAGTACCCTCCGAATCCGGCCCTCGGCTCGGGTGCGGTTCACCGGCGGCCGGGGGGCGAGGGGGCTCGGGCCCCGCCCGCCGCAACCCGCCACGCCGCGGGCGGATTCCCGATTTTCTTGATAGCCGCCTCGCACTCCGAGGAACCCCCTTTGCTCTCGCTTCTCCTCGCGCTCGCGGCATCGCAACCCGCCCTCGCCGTCGAAGTCACCGGCCAGATCCGCGGCCAGGTCGTTGACCCCTCGGGGATTGGTGTTCCCGGCCTCACCGTCACCGTCACCAGCCCGGCGCTGATGGGCACTGGCTCGGCCACGACGGACGATGAAGGCTACTTCCGCGTCGTCGCGCTGCCCCCGGGCCAGTACGTGGCCGAGGTCAAGGCCGACGGGTTCTTCCCGTACAAGGCCACCGGGCTCTTCGTCGTCACCGGCCAGTCCGCGGAGATCACGATCGAGCTCCAGCCCGCATCCGGCGCGGCGACTGTCACAGTCGTTGCTCAGAAGCCCGTCGTGGACACCCGAAAGACCTCGTCTGGCGCGGTGCTCTCTCGCGAATCGATGCGCGACATCCCGAACGGGGGCCGTGATTACCAATCGCTGACAGGCTTCGCCGCGGGCGTCGTGGGCTCCGGGAACGCGAATGTTCGCGGCTCCTTCGACGACGGCAATCAGTTCTACCTCGACGGCGTGAACAACACCGACCCGATCACGGGCACGTTCTCGCAGAACATGAACTACGACGCGATCGAAGAGGTCCAGGTCGTGACCGGCGGCATGGACGCCGAATACGGCCGCTCCTTGGGCGGCGCGGTCAACGTGGTGACGCGGTCCGGCGGAAATGAATTCCATGGAGATGCGCAGTTCCTGTACTCGTCCGCGCCAGCGACCGGCGACAAGGGGTTCAACCTGCGCTGGGCGAAGCCGCTTGAGGGCGAGGTCTTCGGCTCCTACCAGAACCAGGGGCTCGCCCTGAACCTGGGCGGGCCGATCGTCCGGGACCGGCTCTGGTTCTTCGCGAGCTTGCAAGGCGACTACCTGCTCAAGGCGGCGGATGTGGACCCGAGCATCGGTCGCCCCGCTGATCAGCCGCTCGAGCCTCGCGATTGGAAGAGCGCCTATTGGTTTGGGAAGCTCACCTGGCAGCCCGGCGCGCAAAACAAGCTGACGCTCCAGGCGCAGGGCGATCCGACCTGGATCAAGAACGTCGAGCAGAATGGGTACGTGCTGCCGAACGGGGAGAGCAACTGGCGCCAGGGCGGGTTCTCCATCACGGCGGGGCACATCCTCACGCCGACCGCCCGTACCGTCATCCAGACGCAGGCCTATTTCCAGAAGTCGGATTTGATCTACTACGCCAAGGATTGCGAGAGCGCCCGCGGCGATGAGGCGCTCGCAGACTGCATCCGGAACCTGGAGGACCCTTGGAGCTCCTGGTATCCGGACGACTTCAGCGCCGGTGATGCGCCGTACGGGGAGATCAGCCACCGCTATCGGTCCTCGTTGCAGACCAACTGGACCCAGTTCTTCAGCCTGCTCGGCGAGCACCAGACCAAGATCGGGGCGCAGGGCGAATACCTCGTGACGGACGACATCTTCCCCGGCATCGAAGACTGGACGTTCAAGCAGTCCACGGGCGACCCCGCCGACATCGACAGCTACGAGAACCTGTACCAGATCCGGTACGACAACGAGCAGGAGATCCACCTCACCGGAATGCTCGTGAGCGCCTACGTCCAGGACATCTGGAATCCGATCCCGAGGCTCACCATCCGACCGGGCGTCCGTATGGACTACTCGGCCCTCAACAACGATGTCGGGGAGTTGGCGTTCTCCAAGACCACGTTCGCCCCGCGCATGGGCCTCGCGGGCGACCTGACCGGCGATGGCAAGACCAGCGGCCATGCATTCTACGGTCGGTTCTACGACTCCGGGTTCCTGGCGGTGTCGAGCATGCTGGGCAAGCGGAGCACGGGCTACGAGAGGTTCGCCTGGGACTCTGCCGCCGGGGAGTGGGGGGAGGAGCCGGTGGAGAGCTCTGCGTCCTACTCCGTGGTCAGCGACGATTTGAAGAACCCCTACTCGGACGAGTTCGATGTCGGGATTTCCCGGGATTTGGGGGCCGGCTGGGCCGTGGACGTGACCGGCACCTACGAGTACGCCCAGAACTTCTGGGAGGACGATGAGGTCAACCTCATCTGGAACGACGATGGCACGGATGTCGTCGGCTACCGGAACGGGAAGAACGAGTCGATCTACCGGATTCGCACGCCGGACGACTCGTTCACCGAATACACCGGCCTGGAGCTGTCCGTCGCCCGGCAATTCTCCGACGGGTTCTCGGTGTTGGGCTCCTACACCTGGAGCCGCGCGTACGGCACCAACTCGGCGCAGTTTGCGAGCGGGGCGTTTGACAACCCGGAGCAAGCTGAGGAAGAGACGGGCCTGCTCTCCTACGATCACACCCACAGCGTCAAGCTGATCGGCTCGATGCGCGATCCGGACGCCATCAAGCTCTCCGACTCCGTGCAGCTCGGGTACTTGTACGGTTGGAACTTCTACATCCTCTCCGGTTCGCCGTACACCAAGGCGTACTACAACAGCTACTACGGCGGTTGGTACAACTACGAAGAGTCGGTGGACGGCACCTACCGGACCCCTGCGATGAGCCAGCTTGACATCAAGCTCGGTCTTACCCTCGCCGTGAAGCAGACCACCTGGGACCTCACCGCGGAGATCTTCAACCTGTTCAATGACCGCGCCGTGGAGTCCGTCGAGACCACCTACGACGACGGCGCGGGTGGCATCTACCTCGACGAGAACGGCGACCCCATCTTCGGCACCCCCGTCACCCGCCAATCGCCGCGCTACGTGCAGCTCGGCCTCCGTGGAGAGTTCTGATGCGTCCCCAACTGACCCGCTCCTTCGTGCTCTTCTTGCTTGTCGCTGCCTGCGCTGGGCCTGAGACCGGCCTCGACACCACCGTGCTCATTGGCACCGTGAGCATTCCCCCCGCGCTCGTCGAGGAGAAGGACAACGCGGCGGCGCCCAATGACACCGCGGCGCAGGCGCTCGGCGAGGACGGCTCGACGTCGTTGACCTATCGGGCTGTCGTTCTGACAGGGAGCACCAGCGCCTGGACACCTGAGACCGGACAGCCTGGGACCGACGACGACGAGATCTACGGCGACGCGGACCTGTACGCGTTCTCTCCCATCGCGGATGGAACGTTCACCATCACCCTCGATTTCGCGACCGGCGCCGACGCCGAGACCGGCGGCGACGCCGTGGTGTACGACTTCTACGTCGTCGAGGCTGCGAGCCTGGATCTCGCGTACGATGTCGGGTACTGGTCCACGGACGGGAGCGCGGGTGCGGTGACCCTGCAGGCCGATCTGGTCGCTGGTGGCGACTACGTGCTCGTGGTCGGCGGCTACACCAACACCGAGGGCGACGCGGAGGTCCCGTACCAGGTCTCGTTGTCGGGCTCCCAGCCAGCCGCGGGCGTCGTGCTGGTCGGCGCCTACCTCGAGTCGGATCCTGCGGTGGCGTCCGACCCGGTGGGTGGAACGAGCGTGACGAGTTGGGCGTACGACGCCGAGACGCTCACCTACACCGGGCCCTACGAGATCCTCTACCTGCGGTCGGTGGTCATGGACGGGGCCACGGACACAAGCGACGGGTCTCCGGTCGTCGATGAGGGGTTGACGGACCCGATCTACCTGATGGCAGGCACACTGTCGGGGCTGAACGCCACGCCGAGCGCCGGCGCGCTCTACAGCTCGGTGTCGGTCGAGGTGCAGGCGACGAGCGACGCGTCCGAGGTGGCAAGCGCGATCGTGCTGGATGCGCTGTTTCCGAAGGTGATCGGGGTGGAGTCCGTGGAGGGCGCCGACGACACGGTGGTGGAGATCGACGCGGAATACAAACTGAACGGGGACACCGTCGTTGCCCAGGACGTCGGCGCCCTCTCGGGGATTGGGTTCGTAGACACGTTTGACGGGTTCCTGGCGCTGTCGGGGGGCGTGGGATGGGAGGCCAACGACGCGGACGCCTACGCATTCACGCTCGTGGAGCCTGCGTCCGTGATCATGACCGGGAGTTGGGGGAACGCGTCGAGTGACCTCGACTTCGGCATCTGGGGCTATGTGGACGGCACGGGATGGGTCGACTGGTTCTCCAACTTCAGCAGCTACGAGTCGTACTGTCTCTACGCATCGAACCCGGAGATTTGCACAACCGTGGTGCCGCTCGATCCGGACGTCACCTACTACCTCATCGCGCTGGGCTACTCCGGCGATGCCGGGGACGAGCCCTACCACATCGAGCTGGAATGGATCCCGTAGTCGCCGGTCCGGCGTCAGCGCCATAGCTACCGTCTCATGTCCCAGCACGTCCATCTCGTTGCCGGCCAGCCCCTGTTCCGACAGGGCGATGACGGCGACGATGCCTACATCATCGTGCGGGGGAGGATGCGCATCTCCGCGTATCGGCGGGGCATCGAGTCGATCCTGAATGAGGTCGGGCCGGGCGAGATGCTGGGCGAGCTGGCGATCATCGATGGCGCGCCACGAACGGCGACGGCGACGGCGATCGAGCCCACCGAGCTTTGGGTGGTGACCAACGCGCAGATCGCCGAGCGGATCTCCCGCGCCGATCCGGTCCTGGCGCTCCTGATACAGCAGGTGATTCGGCATCTACGCCGCGAGATCCATGAGTCGGTGGCGCCGATCGACCACAGCCCCACGATTGAGCGGATGCGCTTCGAGGGGGAATTGTCCGAGGCCGGCGAGCGGAACGAGCTGGTGCTCTGGTACCAGCCGATCGTCGATCTCAAGGCGCGTCGCGTCGCGGGATTTGAGGCGCTCGTACGCTGGCAGCACCCCACGCGGGGGTTGATTTTTCCCGGCGATTTCATCCCGCTGGCCGAGGAGAGCGGGCTCATCGTGCCGATCGGGGCGTGGGTCATGCGGCAGGGGGCCCTCGCCCTGACCGCGATCGATGAGGCCATGGGCGACGGTGAGGAGCGCTTCATGAGCGTGAACGTCTCCGGACGCCAGTTGGAGCAGCCGGGCTTTCTGGAGGAAGTACGCGGCGCGATCTCCGATGCTGGGCTCAGCGCCGGGCGACTCCACCTGGAGATGACCGAGGGCGTGTTGATCCAGAGTTCGACGGCGCGGGACACCGTCCGGGCCTGCACCCGCATCGGCGTCGGCTTGTTTCTCGACGATTTTGGGACCGGATATTCTTCGCTCGCCTATCTGAACCAGCTCCCCTTCGACGCACTGAAGATCGACCACTCTTTTGCGATGAAGCTCGAGGAGGAGGGCGATGGCCAGAAGCTGATCCTCGCGATCCTCGGCCTCGCCCGTACGCTCGGCCGCGGGGTCGTCATGGAGGGTTTGGAGACCAAGGGGCAGCGAGATCTGTATTTGTCGATGGGCGGCTCCCTCGGCCAGGGGTATTTGTTTGGCAGGCCGATGCCCTTCGAGGATGCGATCGCGCTCCTCCGACGGAGTGAGGAATTGCCCTGGAGGTGAGGGGATCAGGGGTTTTCCCCGATCGGGTCGTCAGCCGCAGCCCTCGTCGATCTCGCCGTCGCAGTCATTGTCCGACCCGTCGCACCCCTCTGTCGCAGCAGGGGAGGAGGCCGCATCTGTGTCATCGCAATCCGAACCGCGGGTCACAAAGCCGTACTCCACGTCGCAGGCCAACCTCGCGGTGTCGGAATCCCCGAATCCGTCGCCGTCCCTGTCCAGGTAGAAGACTGAGAACCCGCTCGGGTCCACGCTGGGATCCTGGTCGTCCCAAAGGCCGTCGCAGTCCTCATCCCGGTTCGCGGAGTCACACACCTCGCTCGCGCTGGGGTTCACCGCTGCGTCGTCATCGTCGCAGTCCGTGGCGTTCGGGACGTATCCGGCCTCGACCGCGTCCGGACAGGTGGGGGTGCCCGGCGACCCTTGGTCCCCGAAACCGTCACCGTCGCGGTCCAGATAGCCGACCTCTGCGGCGGTGACCGCGGCGTCCCCGTCATCGCAGTCGTCCCCATTGGTCACCCCGCCGGCATCGCACTGAACCGGGGTGTCTGGGTCCCCGAGACCATCCCCGTCCAGGTCCGCGAATCGGGTCTGGTCCTCGCAGCGCTGGGCACACGCGAGGAAGGAAGCGACCACGAGAATGCTGAACATTCTACTTAGTATAGATCATGCGCCGAGGTGGCCGACGCATTTCTCGGGCGGGCTCTCGCCCACCCCGCGACCTCCAACCGGGGCCAGCCCGGGCGCTGCGCACACAGGGCCATCCCAAGGCCCTGGAGTGACTTGACATGGAGCCGGGCTGGCCCCTACCCGCACCGTTCCAGGTGGAAGGCGGCGGGCCCGGCGGCTTCGCCGGACCGTCGCATTCCACCGGTAGGAACGGTGCAAAGAGACCGCCGAGCCGCGCGCGAGGTTCGCCGAGCGCGCGGATCGGCGGCCGTGCACCGCCCGTGCACCTCCTCGGGTCGCCGGATTACCCCCCCGCGCATGCCGCCCCTCGACGCCCCGCTGACCCTGCCCTGTGGCGCAATCCTCCGCAATCGGATTGCCAAGTCCGCGATGAGCGAGGACATGGCTGGCGTTGGCCACGCGCCCGATGAGCGTCTCTTCCGGCTGTATGAGCGCTGGGGTCGTGGCGGGGCAGGCCTGTTGATGACCGGCAACATCATGGTGGACCGACGCGCGCTGGGGGAGCCGCGCAACGTCGTCGTCGAAGATGACCGCCACCTGGACGCGCTTCGCACCTGGGCCACCCGCGCGAAGGCCGGCGGCGCGGCAATTTGGACCCAGCTCAACCACCCCGGCCGGCAGTCGCCGCGCTTCCTGAGCCCCGAGCCGGTCGCGCCCTCGGCGGTGCCGATGGTGATGCCCGGCAAGATTTTTCTGCCCCCCCGTGCCCTCACCGCGCCAGAGGTCGTGGAGATCATCGGCCGCTTCGCCCGCACGGCCGGGGTGATCCAATCCGCCGGCTTTGACGGCGTCCAACTCCACGCCGCCCACGGGTATCTGGTCTCCCAATTCCTCTCGCCCCTGACCAACCTCCGGAGCGACGAATGGGGCGGTGACCCCGCCCGCCGCCGCCGCTTCCTGCTGGAGATCGTGAGGGCGATGCGCGGCGTTGTCGGCGCCAGGTTCCCCATCGGTGTGAAGCTCAACAGCGCGGATTTTCAGCGCGGGGGGGTTCGACGAGGCCGAGTCGATGGACGTCGTCGCGGCCCTGGAGGCCGAGGGTGTAGACCTGCTGGAGATCAGCGGCGGGACCTACGAGCGGCCCGCGATGGCCGGGACCTTGGCGGCCACCCGCCAAAGCACCGCCGCGCGAGAGGCGTTTTTCCTGGACTATGCCAAGCAGGTTCGTGCACGCACGGCGATGCCGCTCATGCTCACCGGCGGCTTTCGCACCCGTGAGGGAATGGTCGAGGCGTTGGGCGGTGAGGAGCGAGGCGCCATCGACCTGATCGGGCTCGCCCGACCGCTCGCGCAGGAGCCTGAGCTCTGCAACGGCCTGCTCGACGGTTCCGCGACCGAGAGTCGGGTTTTGCCCCGTCGGACCGGCATCAACGATCTCGACTCCTTCCTGGAGGTGAGCTGGTACAGCTACCAGCTCCAGCGGATGGGCGAGGGGCGTGAGCCCTGGCAGACGGTGAGCCCGTGGTGGGTGCTGGCGAACCTGGGCTGGCGGGCAGCGAGCGGACGGGTTTGGGGGGTGGGGTAGTCGATCATGGAGAACATCGCCCACGCGCTGGTCGGTTGGCGGATCGGCCAGCTCGAGCCTTTTCGCCGGGTCGGCCCGCGCGCCCCGCTGATCGGCTTGATCGCCGCGAATTTACCTGACATCGACGTGCTGCTCTACGTCCTCGACCAGGATCTCGGGACCTGGGAGCACCGGGGCTTCACGCACAGCCTGCTCGGCTGGCCGGTTGTGGCCGGGCTTGGGGCGTGGATATCTTCGCGTCTGCTCCGAACTGGACGTTTCGCTGACCATGTGGCGCTCTGGACCGCGGCGGTGGCCTCGCACGCGCTGCTCGACGTGCCGACCACCTGGGGAACGCAGCTGCTCTGGCCCAACGACGAACGGTTCGGGTTGGAGCTGGTTTTTATCGTGGACCCGATGTTCTGGCTGCTCCTGGGTGCGCTGCCGTGGTGGCTCGGACGTCGGGGGATGGGGACGACCCGCGCGGCGAGCACGGCCATCATGGCGCTCGCAGGGTGGTACGGTGTATGCGGGGCGGGAAAGGCCCTCGCCGTCGCTCAAGTGACCGAGCCGGTGGCCGTGATGCCTGGGCCGTTCGCCCCGCTGGCCTGGACGGCGGTCTCGACCCGCGCAGACGATCCAGAAGTCCGTCGCTACTGGCTCACGCCCTGGTCGGCCGAGCCGGCGGGCGTTTTCGTTGCGCCTCGGGGTGCGGCCTGGGACGCCATCGTCGCGACCCACACCGGCGAGCGTGATGCCTGGATGAGCGTCTCTCCGGCGATCCTCCGCGAGGCGGAGGCCGATGGCGTTGTCACCGTCGGCGTCGTGGACCTCGCCTACTCCAGTTGGCTCGACCCGAACACGTTTCGGTTTGGGCACGTCTACACGATCACCCCGAACGGTGAGGTCACGCGGCGGGCGGAGGTGCAATCGAAGTAGGGGTCTCCGGGATACCCGCGCCGATGCTCTGGCCCCTCCTGCTCCCCGCCTGCGCCGGCACCCCGACGGACTCCGACCCCGAGACGGACACCGTTTCCGACACCGATGCGGATTCCGATGCGGATTCCGATGCGGACACCGACACCGACACCGACACCGACACCGACACCGACACCGACACCGACACCGACACCGGCACGACGGAGGGCATCTTGGTGCTCTGCGGGGGCGGCTCCGAGGGCGAAGTCGGGGACGCCACCTCGTGGAGCCATGCCGCGTATCGGGGCATCTTGGCGCGGGGTGACGTGACGG
>CANKNP010000090.1 GCA_947483545.1 Deltaproteobacteria bacterium
CGCCCCCGGCGCCCCGGTTCCCCCGGCCCCCGCCCCCGGCGTGCCGCTCGCCCCTGGCACGCCCAGGGCGCCTGCGCCTGTCCAGCCGGCCGATCCCCCCCCCGGCGTCCCCGTTGTTCAACCTCCACCCGGGTGAACCTTGGAATGTCTGACGCCGCTCGTTCTCGCCGCGCTGCAGGGCGATCCCACTCACGCCGAGCTCCTCCACCCGCCCCCGACCTTCGACGGCCACGTCCAGCGCTTCGCGGAGGGCAAGGCCATCTACGGGACCTCGCTCGCGCACCACCTGGAGTCCGAGAACTTCACCGTTCAGTGGAACGGGGAAGACGCAACTGAGGAATACGCAGCGCAGGTTCTCGCATCGCTGGAGATGGGCTGGCAGGCCCTGATCGTCGAAGGAGCGTGGCCGGCACCGGTCTCCTCCGATGCGTACCTGCTCTGGGTCATCCTCGATCCGACCATCGGCGGTTCTGGCTACACCACGGTCTACACCTCGGACGCCTACCCCGAGGGATACCCCGTGAGCTGGCTCTCGCCGGAGTATGGCGAGGAGAACTGGCCGGGTTTTTCCTTGAGTGTCGCCGTCCACGAGTTCTCGCACATGGTCCAATTCGCCTCGCGGGATTGGCGCAGCGGCGGCGAGGAGAGCTGGTATTGGGAGGCGTCCGCCGAGTGGATGGCCGAGCAGGGCGTGCCGGACATCGACACGTATGCGCTCTCCACGTATTGGTACGCGACCAACACGGACGCCGCGGTTGACAGCACCGAAGATTCCCACCAGTACGGAATGCTGCTGTTACCGGCCTACCTCGCCGAGTTTGTGGGCCCGGATGTCGTTCGGGACAGTTGGAGCGAGAACGACGGTTTGGACTGGCCGGACGCGATCGGGAACGCCGCGGGGATCCCGTTTGCGGACATCGTCCCGGAGATGGCGGGGGCTTACGCGGCGGGCGCGCTGTCGGAGAGCGCGCTCTTCTACACGCCGGATCCCTACGCAGCGGCGCAGGGCGAGGATGACGAGAGCGGGCTGCTGGGCACGCTCTATGTCCAGGTCTCGTTGGGGGACGAGCAGTCCTTTGAGGTGACGGGCCCTGTCACCGTTCGATACGCCCGAGACGGGGACTGGTCGGACCGCGCGAGCGAGACGTGTGTCGCCGCGCTCACACGGACCGGGGACGGCACGATCACCTGGGACAAGGTCTCAGCCGGCGAGGAGTCTGGCGGCACGGACTCGGCGGATAGTGCGGGCGAGACCGGCGAGGGCACCAAGGCCGCTTGCGGGTGCGGGGCGGGGGCAGGAGGCCCAGCGGCCGCGGGGTTCGGGGCGGGGGCAGGAGCCCCAGCGGCCGCGGGGTTCTGGATCGCCTGTCTGGCGGTCGGCGCTGCTCGGAGGCCGGAGGCTGGAGGCCGTAGGCCGGAGGGGAGGCAGCGCTGACTACGCCGCCTCGCGGAGAAGCTGCACGATGCCGTGCGCGCGGAGCATGCGAAGTTGGCGACCGACGCGAGCCGCGACACGACGGACCTCCGCGGCGTCGGCGTCGGCGGTCTTGGGGTGGAGTTGGAGGCGGAGGTCGCGGTTGCGGAAGCCGGCGGTGACCAAGGGCCCGGTTGGCTCGCGAGGGGGCGTAGCCTCTCGGTTCCGCTCCGACCTCCAGCCTACGGCCTACGGCCTCCAGCCTGCGCGGCCGGCCGCGGTGGTTCGCTCCGACTTTGGTTGCGGCCCCGGCCGCGCGATGGGGGGGTCACAGTCCCGCTGGATCCCCATACGCCACCCCCAGCGCGGTTCCCCTCCGGTTGGGCTAAGCTCTCGCGACCATGCCCTCCTACGCGCCCGCCCTCCTCTCGCTGGTCCTCTTCGCTTGCGACGGCGGCTCGATCTCGCTGGACTCGCCCGCCGAGACCGACACCCTGGTAGACACAGACACGGACACAGGCTTGCCCCACGTCGGCGACACGACTGTGGACTCCGACTCGGGGACCGACACCGGCAAGGACCCCGACACCAGCGCGGAGGACGCCGCCAAGTTCGCCTCCTGGTACAACCGCGACGTGGTGCAGGAGGTGCGCATCACCATCGAGCAAGCCAACATCCGCTCGCTCCAGCTCGATCCGTTCACCTACGTGGAGTGTGACGCCACGCTGATCCCCGGCGATGGCGCTTACCCCGCCCAGGAGTACCTTCAGGTCGGCATTCGGCTCAAGGGGAGCAGCAGCTACCGGGAGTGGACGGGGAACAACAAGCCGGGGTTCAAGCTCAAGCTCAACAATTACGTCGTGGACCAGAAGTTTGGGGACATCGAACGGGTGACGTTGAACAACCAGACGGGCGACATCGCCATGGCGCGCGAGATCCTCGGCTATGCGCTGTGGAACGACGCCGGGATCCTCGCACCCCAGGCGACCTACGTGCGGGTGTATGTCAACGAGGAATACTACGGACTCTATATCAATTTGGAAGCGGCTGACGACCATTTCATCCAGCGCCACATGGGGGAGAATGACGGGGATCTCTGGGAGGGAAACGACTCCGCGGATTTTTCGCGCAACGGGACCGATCATTTTGAGTCGGTGTTTGGCACGGGGGATCGCACCCGGCTCGAAGAGGTGTGGTCGTTGATCCGGAGCGCGGACGATTACTACACAGACATGGATGCCTACGTGGACATGGATCAGTTCCTCGACTTCTGGGCCTACTCGATCGTGATCGGGAACCGGGACGGATACCCCTACAATCTGAACGACTTCTTCGTGTACGACAATCTTGGGGCGTCTACAGCCATGAAGTTCTCCCCTTGGGGCATGGACGAGAGCTGGGATACCGGGATGGGCTGGAATTACGTGGGCGGACAGCTCGCCATTTATTGCTATTACGACGAGACGTGCCTCGACGAGCTCTACAATCACATGGATCCTGCCCTGGATGCGTATGAGGCCGAGGACATGCCCACGTTGGCCGAACACTTCTTTCAGCTCTCCGAGGCGGACATGCTGATCGACCCCCGGATGGAGTGGACCCCTGGGGAGGTGCAGGCGCAGCGCACCGAGCTGATGCGACGGGTCGAGGTGTGGCCGGACCGGGTGCGGAGGCAGATGGGCATCTGATGCCTGCGTCGGCGCTCGCGGCTGAGCTCGCCGCCCGGCTGCTGGCCCCCTCGACGTTTTCGGAGGCCTTCACCGACCTGTGTGATCGCGCGGATCGCGGGCTCTACGCCGAGCTTCTGTCGGGGACGACGTGGACCCCGGGCCGCGGGGAGGGCGACCACATCTACGGGCACTTCCTGCCGGGGCCGTTGTTCTCCCGCAAGGGCATGCCGCGGTCGTCGCTGAACCCGCTGCTGCTCTTTCTCCTTCAGGAGGCCGAGGGCCCGCTGGCGGCCACACTTCGCGAGGAGGCGGTGTCCCTGTTCCTGGCACACCAGGGCGCGGCCACGAACCTCGCCTCGCTTGCTTGCCTTCCCAACCTGCGCGCGCTGCGCCTTGAGGGGTGTGCGCTTGTGGGTCCGGCGCCCGCGCTGCGGCTTCAAGCGCTGGAGGTCACGGGTTGTTCGGGGCTGGAGCTCGGCTGGATGGAGGCTGCGTCGCCGAGCGAGCTCTGGACCGACGGCGACGCCTTCCCACGCTCCGTCGAGCGGCTGCGCCTTCGTGTCCCCGACGAGCCTGGCCCAAGGTGGGTTCGGGACCTCCCCCGGCTCACCCACTTGACGGCCATCTGGTGCGGCGGCGGCCTCGTGGTGACGAACTGCCCGCAGCTGCGCGTCGTCAAGGTGGAGGGCGCGTTTCACGCCCCTCGCCTGGATCGTTGGTCGGGCGTTCCGATGCTGGAGGTGCTGGAGGTCGAGGCCGAACCCCCGGGCGCTGCGCTGGTGCACCTGCCCGAAGCACCCCGCCTCCAGTCCCTCGCCCTCGGGGGGCGCGCGATCGCACTGGCGTCGCTGCCGCCCTCCGTCACGCACCTCGACGTCTCGCTCGTGGACTGCACGCCAATCCACCGCTTGCTTCGACCGATGGAGCTGCGGCTTCGACACCCGGGCGGCGTCGGCGGGTGGCCGAAGCCGGTCGATGGGAGCGCGCTGACGGTCCTGGATCTCTCGGACCGCGTCCTCCGAGACGCCGATCTGCACGGCGTACACGCATTCCCCGCGCTCCGGCGGCTCCACATCGCGGGGACTGCGGTTCGAAGCCTCGCGGGCCTGACGGGCCACCCGGCGCTGCAGGTCGTGGACATCTCCCGCTGCGCGCAGCTCGAGGACATCCGAGCGCTCGGCTCGCTGCCCGCGCTCAAGGTGACCGTGATGGCGGGGGCCTGCGCGATGACCCCGTCGGATCTGCCTGCGGCCGTTCACTGGACGGCGAACCGCCAGCTTGGTCCCAACCTGGACGCCCTGGTCCAACGAGAGACCCCGCGTGTCCGAGCGAGGCGCCTGCCCGCCTCTCTGCCCCGGGAGGCCGAGCGCCTCTTCCACGATGTCTTCCCGCTGCTGACCCGTCGCGACTTCGGCGCCATCGACGTCGCAGTGGACGAGTTCGTCTCCGCCGACATTCCTGAGGTGTGGGACTACTGGCTTGACGGTCTCCTCGTGCGCACCTTGAGCCCCCGCCGGTTCTCCCAGGCGCAAGGCGACCACCCCTTCACGCTACACGCGACCTTGCGTCTCGTCGGGACGGCGCCCGAGACCTGCCGTGCCGCGGACCCCCTCCGATCCGCCACCTCGCTGAAGCTCCAATTCAACTATGCGGCGGGTATCTCGGGTCGATTCGATCTCTCCCTGCTCGCGGGCCTGCCACAGTTGGAGAGCGTGGACCTCTCCTGCATGGACATCGTCGTGCCCACCGGGCCGCGGCCGGACTGGCTTCCTCGGCTCACAACCCTGCACGTTCGGAGCCCGACGATGCAGCTCTCGCTGAGGAACCACTCCGAGCGGTCCAGCGCGCTTGGCAGGTTGGAGCGGGAGATCCGGGAGCTGTTGCCGCATGTGCGGGATGTGTTGGTGCGGTAGGGGCGGCTTGGGACCCCGGGGCCGCACCATCCGTCACGGCCGTGGAACGCCGCTGAAAATCGGCGGACGCCGGTGGATTCACACCCTCCGTCCTCCCGTTCCGTGGATTCACACCCTCGTCCTCGGCCTCCCCTTCTCGCGGATTCGCAACCTCCATGGCCGCCCCCGCCCCCGCCTCCGCCTCCCGCCTCCCCCTGGCTTGTCCCGCCCCCCTTGCCCCGTTAGCCGCCGCATCTTTCCCAACCCCTCCCAAGGCAGGTGTCTCATGGCTCTCAAGGTCGCAATCAATGGTTTTGGCCGCATTGGCCGCTGCATCCTCCGCACCGCCATCGACCGCGGCGCGTCTGATCCCGCGCTGGCCGCCATCGACATCTGCCACATCAACGATCTGACGAGCCCGGACCAGCTCGCGCACCTGCTGGTTCATGACTCCGTGCATGGCAACTGGCGCGTGCCGGTCAAGGTCGTGGAGAATGGCCTGGATGTGGGCGGCAAGTTCATCCGCGTGACCGCGGAGGCGAACCCCACGAAGCTCCCCTGGGCTGCGGAGGGCATCGACACTGTGCTCGAGTGCACCGGCATCTTCACCAAGCGCGAGAAGGTGCTGCTCCACATGGAGGCCGGCGCCAAGCGCGTCGTGGTCTCGGCGCCTGCGACCGACGAGGACATCACCGTTTGCCTGGGCGTCAACGATGACAAGCTCGACTTCGACAAGCAGTTCATCTTCTCGAACGCGAGCTGCACCACGAACTGCCTCGCGCCGTTCGCCAAGGTGTTGCATGAAAACTTCGGGCTTGTGCACGGGCTGATGACCACGATCCACAGCTACACGATGGACCAGAACCTGCTCGACGCACCCCACAAGAAGGGCGACCTCCGCCGAGCCCGCGCTGCCGCGCTGAACATGGTCCCGACCTCGACGGGCGCCGCCAAGGCCGTGGGGCTCGTGCTCCCCGAGCTGAAGGGCAAGCTCTCGGGCCTCGGGATCCGCGTGCCCACGCCCAACGTGTCGCTGACCGATCTGGTGTTCACCACTGAGCGCCCGGTCACCAAGGAGTCGATCAACGCCGCGATCACGGCAGCTGCCAACGGCCCGATGAAGGGCATCCTGGCCGCCATCAACGCGCCTTTGGTCTCCTCGGATTTGAACGGCAACCCGCACTCGTCCATCGTGGATCTCGACCTGACGATGACCATGGGCTCCAACATGGGCAAGGTCATGGCCTGGTATGACAATGAGTGGGGCTTCTCGAACCGCATGGTGGACCTCGCCCTGCGCATCGCGAGCCACGTATGAGGGCGATCCCGACCTTGGACACGCTGGATCTGGCCTCGCGCCGGGTGTTCCTGCGCGTGGACTTCAACGTGCCGATGGAGCATGGCAGGATCACGGACGACAACCGCATCCGGGCGGCGCTCCCGACCATCAAGTACTTGCGCGACAAGGGCTGCAAGCTCGTGATCGCCTCGCACCTGGGCCGGCCGAAGGGCGTGGACCCGACGCAGAGCTTGGAGCCCGCAGCAGCGCGCCTCGCCGAGCTGTTGGAGTGTGAGGTGGTGTTGGCCCACGACATCGTGGGCGACGACGTGGAGCTGTTGGCCAAGGAGCTGATCCCTGGCGGGATCATGCTGCTCGAAAATCTGCGCTTTCACCCTGGAGAGAAGGGCAGCGACCGGGCGGTCAGCGAAGCCTTCGCACAGGCGCTCGCGCGGCTCGGCGAGGTCTACATCGACGACGCCTTCGGGGCGATGCACCGGGCGGAGACGTCCATCGCGCTCGCGGTGGACTACTTCGAATCTGCCGGTGTCGGGTTGCTGGTGCAGAAAGAGCTCGAAGCGCTTGGCAAGTGCCTGGCCGGGGCGGCGCGGCCCTACGTGGCGATCCTCGGCGGGGCGAAGGTCTCCGACAAGATCGCGGTCATCGAGTCGCTCGCCAGCAAGGTCGATCACCTGCTGATCGGCGGCGCGATGGCGTACACGTTCTTGAAGGTCAAGGGCGTCGAGGTCGGAAGGTCCCGCGTTGAAACCGACAAGTTGGACCTGGCCCGTCGGCTGCTGGACCGCTGCGCGAATCACAATGTGCAGGTACACCTGCCCATCGATCACGTCGTGAACACCTCATTCGAGGCCGAGGGCGGCGAGCAGGTCGTGAGCCAGATCGGGAGCGAAGAGATGGGCCTCGACATCGGTCCGGCCACGCTCGCGGCGTTCAGCGCGGTCATCGCCTCGGCCCAGACGGTGTTCTGGAACGGGCCGATGGGCGTGTTCGAACGGGACGCCTACGCGGGCGGCACCAAGGGCGTGGCGGAGGCCTGCGCCGTATGCCCCGGCTACACCGTGGTCGGGGGCGGGGATTCGGCCGCTGCGGCTGCCAAGTTTGGCGTAGCGGACAAGTTCAGCCACGTGTCTACCGGTGGCGGCGCGTCCCTGGAGCTCATCGAAGGCAAGGATCTGCCCGGCGTGGCCGCGATCCGCGCAAAGGCAAAGAAGTAGTGCGCCGGCCCTTCATCGCCGGCAACTGGAAGCTACACAAGGCCCCGGGCGAGGCGGACGCGCTGGCCGAGCAGCTCAAGCGCACGTTGGCCGACGTGACGTCGGTGGACATCGCAGTGGCGCCGACGTTCCTCGCCATCCCGGCGGTCGTGGCGCGCTTGCGGCACAGCAACATCGGCGTGGCCTCGCAGAACGTGGCCATCGAGGCCCAGGGGGCTTTCACGGGCGAGGTGTCCGCGGAGATGCTGAAGAACGCCGGGGTGCAGTACGCCATCGTGGGCCACTCCGAGCGGCGTCAGATCTTCGGGGAGACGGACGCGATCGTGAACCGGAAGGTTCAGGCCTGCTTTCGCGCGGGTCTCTCGCCGATCCTGTGCGTGGGGGAGACCCTGCCGGAGCGTGACGCGGGCCAGGAAGAGGCGGTTGTCGGCCGGCAGTTGGAGGCCGGGCTCGCGGGTCTGTCCGCGGACCAGGTGGGCACGGTCACGATCGCGTATGAGCCCGTCTGGGCGATCGGCACGGGCAAGGTGGCCACGCCCGCTCAGGCCAACGACGTGCACGCGTTCATCCGCGGATGGCTCGGCCGATATCCGAGCTTTGTTCCCCGGAGCGTGCGGATCCAGTATGGCGGGTCGGTCAAGGGCTCCAATGCTGCCGGGTTGCTGACACAGCCGGAGATCGACGGCGCGTTGGTCGGCGGGGCGGCCTTGAGTGTGGAGGATTTCGTCGCAATCGTGAAAGCGGCGGGCTAGCCCCGACGGATTGGGACGGCGTCCGCCGTTTGGCGTATGATGGACGTGTCCTGGTGAACCATGCGTCATGCCGTCGTCCCCCCGCTCTGCTCCCTCCTTGTGTTGGCTGGTTGTGCCCTGGAGAACAAGGTCTCCAGTGAGCAGGACGACCCGGTCCCGTTCGACACCGGTACGCCGTGGGATCCGCCCGCCGTGGACACGTCGGACACCGACGTGGGGGATGACTCCGGCGGGACGGTCACCCAAGGCGAGGGCTGCGTGGACAACGTGTTCCCCGGGCACGCCATCACCGGGCTGGAGGACTGCGACGCCCCCTCCTCGGGCTCCGAGCCCTCTTGGAACCTCGTCACCAAGTTTGGGGACATGACCCTCGGCATGACCCTGTCGACGCCCGCGTTTGGCAACGTCAACGACGACAATGGGAACGGGGTGATCGACGCCGGGGACACGCCAGACGTCGTGGTGGCACCCTACTCCGGCGGGGTCCACGCCTATGACGGCATCACCGGCGTGGAGCTCTGGCACAACGCGACGGGCTCGATCGAACAGACCACCCCGGTCATCGCGGATCTCGACGGCGACGGTCTCCCAGAGGTGGTGATCGGCGGCCTGTATGGCAGCTACGCCTACCACGGGTCCGACGGCACGGAGTACTGGGCCAGCAACCCCAGCCTCTCGACCAAGCCCTATTGCGGCGCCGTGGCGGTGGCGGATCTCGACGGCAACGGCGAGCCGGAAGTGCTCTTGGGCAAGCTCATCTTGAGCGGGCAGGACGGCACGGAGATCGGCAAGGGCACCCACGGCGAGGGATCCAGCTACACGGGCGAGGCGCCGAGCAGCATCGCGGCCGACATCGACCTCGATGGCCAGCAGGAGGTCATCGTCGGCAACGCGGCCTACGACATCGATGGGAACGACATCTGGTACAACGGCGCGTTGGACGGGTACCCTGCGGTGGGCAACTTCGACAGCGATCCCGAGGCGGAGATCGTCGTGGCAGCGGGCAGCGGGAACACCTACCTCTACGACACCGACGGCACGGAGATTTGGGCGGTGCGCTACACCTCAGGGGGCAGCTACCAGGGGCCTCCGGTCATCGCCGATCTGGACGGCGACGGGGAGCCGGAGATCGCGGTGCCGACGAACTCGGGGATCGTCGCGTACGAGGGGGATGGCACGCAGATGTGGTCGTACTCCAACGGTACGGGGTCGATGTTCGACGGCGCGAGCGCGTACGATCTCGACGGGGACGGCGACTGGGAGGTCCTGGACAACGGCGTGAGCAGCCTCCGGATTCTCGACGGGATCACGGGCGAGCTGCTGTCGGAATTCATGCACACGACGAACCAATACGCCTGCGGTCAGGCGCCGGTGGTCGCGGACATCGACGGCGATGGCTCCGTCGAGATTGGGTACGGGGTCTACTCCACCCCTGGCGGATTCGGGGTGCTGCAAGACGCCGATGAAGGCTTCACCCCTGGGCTCGTGTACTGGAACCAGCACGCGTTCAGCATCACGAACATCAACGAAGACATGACCGTGCCCACCTACCCGGATCCGAGCTGGGAGGACCACAACAGCTTCCGCGCCGGGCCATCGATTGGCGCGTTGTTCCCCAACAAGAACCTGACCGTTCAGCTGGAGGATGTGTGCATCTCCGAGTGTGCGGAAGGCCGGCTCACGGTGTGGTGGAGCCTTGGCAACAACGGGAGCGAGGACATCGAGGACGACGTGGTGGTCGAGATTTGGGGCGTGTCGGACGGCGGGGACGTGCTGCTGGCGACCACGACCTACAGCGGAACGAAGCCTGCCAACTGGATGAGTAACTCCCAACAGACGGAGATCACCGGCGTGCCTGTGCCGCTCTACGATGTCTCGGTGTCGATCGACGGCGGCAACCTGGAGGACGGCGGCGAGGTCGGTGAGTGTGATGAGACAGACAACGTGGCGACCCTCGGCAGCCCGCTCTGTTTGTAAGTTCCTGTCTGGCCGGCACCCGCGCGGCGTTGATTTCTTGCCCCCGAACCGTACGCGGCTACACTCGCCTCAGAGGTGTCTTCATGCTCATCGTCTCCCTTCTGCTCTCCGTCTCCGCCCCTGCCTTTGCCTGTGACAAGGAGGCCGCGACCGCCTCCCACACCGACGCCGCCCACACCGAGGCGAGCGCCACGGGTGAGAAGAAGTCCTGCCCGCTCGCCACGGCGGCGGTCACCGCTGCGGTGCCGGCCCAGGGCACCCACGTCGCGCTGAACGTGAAGGGCATGACCTGCGGCGGCTGCGCGACCAGCGTGCATACTGCCCTGATGGGCGTGGACGGCGTGACCGGCGCCTCGGTGGACTTCACCACCGGCAACGTCCAGGTCGCGTACGACTCGTCCAAGGCGAACCCCGAGAAGCTGCTCGCGGCTGTCGTCGCGCTCAAGTCGTTCGAGGCCAAGCTGGCGACGAACTGAGGGAATCCACCCGCCCCCCCGCGGGATAGATCGTCGAATGGACCTCTTCCGCAGCGCCTTCGCCACCGCGGGCAGCACCACGCTGCACGTGGTGGCGCTGCTCGTGCTGTGGTGGAGCCCCTGGCCGGATCCGGTGCCGCCCCCCCCGCCCGACGATGGCTCGCCCGTGAGCCTCGCGGCGTTCGACTACGACGATGCGCCCGAGCTCTCGTCTTCGCCCACCCCTGTCGCGACACCCACCCCGCCGGACGAAGCCCCGCCGGCCAAGGTCCGCGTCACAGCGACCGCCGAGCCCCTGCCCGACCCCATGGGCGTGGACAGCGCGGCGCAGCCCCAAGAGGCCCCCCGGGAGACCGGCGAGGGCGAGAAGGCCGCCCAGGAGAGCCAAGCCGGCGCGACGTACAACCACGGCGCAAAATCGCGAAACCCGAAGAAGGCTCCCGCGCCGTGTGCGGACCCCGTGGCCGACATCGAGCAGCTCGGGCCCTACGAGTGGTTCGTGGAGCGTGATTTGGTCGACTACTACGCCGACCACATCCCCGAGATCGACAAGCTCGGCTCCGTCTGGACGCACAAAGACGCCGAGGGCAAGCCCGACGGATTTCGTCTTGGGCTGCCGCGCTGCACCGTGCTGCGGGATGGCGGACTGCGCTCAGGCGATATCGTGCACGACATCAACGGGATCAAGATCAACAATGTGCTTCAGGCGGTCGCCGCGTATCTGAAGCTCCGGAAAGAGCCGATCCTCCGATTGCATGTGACACGCAAGAAGGAGTCGCTGACGTTCAGCTACAACTTGGAACAGAAAGACCGGAAGAAGAAGAAGGGCGCGAAGTGAGCTGGCTGCTTCTGCTCGGGTGCCGGGAGCCCGAGCCGGGCGTGGCCAATCAAGCGCTGCCCGAGCCGGACACCCAGGACACTGGCGCGGGCACGCTCGCTGAGGTCGTCGCTCCTGCGGTGTGGTTCAACGAGGTGCAGCCGGAGAACGATTCGACGTGGCAAGCGTCCGACGGTTCGCGTCCGGCCTGGGTCGAAATCCGGAACGCCTCCTCCGAGTCGGTTCAGCGCTCGGATCTTTCGATCAACGGCGAAGCGCTCGCCTGGGTGGACGGCGAGGAGACGCTGCCGGCCGGGGCGTTGGCCATGGCCGTCCTGGCCGACGGGGGCTCCTTGGCGCTGACCTGGCAGGGCATCCCTACCGACACGATGGACCCCGGCGACCCTGGCGCCGATATGGCCTGGGCCCGTTTTGACGGTGCCTTCGAGGGCGACGCCTCCGGCTTTCTGCTCACCCCGCAGCCGACCCCCGGCTACGACAATGGGACCGCGCCGCCGGACGGCACGCCTTCCGACCTGCTCTTCGCCGACTATGCCCGGTATGACCTCACCATCCCCCAGGCCTCCTGGGATGCACTTGCCCTCGACCCCTACACCGGGGTGCCAGCCACGCTCGCGTATGAGCGCGTTTCATTGGAAGTGACGGCGCATTTGAAAGGCGTGTACGGATCGCTCCGCACGCTGGAGCAGAAGGCCTCGTTCTCGATCGATCTGAACGGAGTGACCGAGGGCGGCTCGATCCGCGGGCTCAAGAAGCTGAAGCTCAACAACATGGTGCAGGATCCAAGCGGCACGCATGAAACCCTCACCTACCAACTCTACAGGTCCGTTGGCCTCCCCGCCCCGCGTACGGGGTACGCCCAGGTGTATGTCAACGGCGACTATTACGGGGTCTACGTAAACGTCGAGGCTGCGGACTCCGAGTTTCTGGACCGCAATTTCGGCCAGCACGACGGCAACCTCTACGAAGGGGCATACGGGGTGGACTTCTACGACGGCTACGAGCCTTATTTTGAGTGCGACGAGTGCGCCTACCCCGACGACCGCTCTGACATCACGGCGGTCACCAACGTGCTCAACGGCAGCGCCACGAATGCCGCCATCGCTGATTTGGACGAGCTCGTGGATTTGGACCAGTTCCTCACCTACATGGCCGTCGAGGCGATCACGCTGCACTGGGATGGCTATACCACTGCCAACAATTACCGCATTTTCCATGACCCGGGCGACGACCGATTTGTATTCCTTCCCTGGGGAACCGACCAGACGTGGATCGACGCCTACTACGATCCGTGGAGCGGCTACGGGCGCGTGCTCACGTTCTGCATCGCGAACCCATCCTGCGAGGCGGAGTACAACGCGAAGCTGTTGGAGATCGCGGACCAGACCGAGGCGTTGAACCTCACGGAGTCGTTCGTGGAGCTGGTGCGCACGTATGACGCGGATTTTGTGACGGACCCGCGCGTGGAGTGGGCCATCCCCACGCACGAGACCTATTTACGCGCGACACAGGCCAACCTGGAAGCGGGGCCGGAGCGGGTGCGGGGGCAGGTGGGGGCGCGCTGAGCGCCTGCGGGGCCGCCCCTACGGCGTACAAGCCGTCCCGGTACACGTGAACGTCGCGTTGTCATCCTTGCTCACGTTCGTATTGTTCGTGAGTTCAATGTCGCTGCTCACCGCCCCGGCGTAGTTGTCGAAGGTACCAAGGGCGACACCCCAATCGCAAAGCGTCGAGGAGATGGTCGGCGAGCCGCTCATATAGACCCCACCGCCGTCCGTGGTGGCGTCGTTGGCGTAGATGCCGAAGGTCCCGGTCCCGCAGCTCATGGACAACGCGCCGACGAGGAACAGGCCGCCGCCGTTGGTCGCGGTGTTGTCGTAGATCATGGGGCTGCTCAACGAGGCGGTCGTTCCGGTGTCGAGGTACATGCCGCCGCCCTCATCGGCATCGTTGTCGTGCATCGTGAGCGTCGAGAGCGTCGCCGTACCGGCGTCGACGAACAGCCCACCGCCCGCGCCAAGGGCGGCGTTGCTGGACACGTTCGGGGTCGTCCAGGTGGTGGTGGCGCCGAGCCACCCACCCCCGCCCTTGTCCACGGCCGTGTTCCCGGTGAGGGTGAGGCTGGTGGTCGAGAGCGTGCCCCCGTTCAGGTAGAGCCCGCCGCCGTCATCATCCGCATCGTTGTTCGTGACGCTCGCGCTGGTGAGCGTCACCGTGCCGCCGTCGATGAACAAGCCGCCGCCCTTGGTGGCCACGCCCGTGGTGACCGTCGCGGAGGTGATGCCCACCGTCCCGCTCTTGATGTAGAGGTTTCCGCCGTCGCCGCCGGCGTCGCCGCCGCTGATGACGGTGCCGCCGCCGGAGCTGCTGAAGGTGGCCGTGTTGTCGATGTACGCGTTGCCGCCATCGCCGGCCGCGCTGTTGCCCGTCATGCTCCCTCCAGCGACCGACACCGACCCGGTGCCGTCCAGCCAGATGCCGCCGCCGTCGCCCGCCGTCGCGTCGTTGTTGGTCAAGGTCGGGGTGGTGAGCGTGACGGCGCCGTTGGTGATGCCGATGGCGCCGCCGCCGGAGGCGCTCTCCGACCAGTTGTCGGTGAAGGCGGGGCTCGTGAAGCTGGCCGTCCCCCCGCGTACCGCGAGGGCGCCGCCGATGCCGGCCGCCATGTTCTCCGAGAGCGTCATGCCCGAGCCGACAATGAGCGCCCCGGATCCCACGTAGAACGCGCCGCCGTCGTCGTCCGACACGTTGTCCGTGACCGTGCTCGTACTGCTGAAGATGCCGTTGCCGACCGCGATGCCGACCGCGCCGCCATCCCCGCCGGCCGAATTGCCCAACAGGCTGTTGTAGTACGAGGTCCAGGTGCCATTCGCGATGTACAGCGCCCCGCCCGAGCCGCTTGTGGCGATGTTGCTTGTGAAAGTCAAGGCGCTGCTCGCCGTGCCGGTGATGTTCGCCGTCCCCGCCGCAAAGTAGAACCCCCCGCCGTTGGTCGCCGCCGTGTTGGTGGTGAACGTCGCAGGCCCCATCGTGAAGAGACCGCCGGCCTGGTAAACGCCGCCGCCGTTTCCGCCTGCAGTGTTCGAAGTGAACGCGATGGTGCCCGCAGCGCTCACCGCCGTTGTCGAGCCGGTGCCGGTCACGTAGATGCCGCCTCCGTTCACACCGGCGTCGTTCAAGCTGAACGTCGCCGCAGTCGCCGTCTCGAGCCGGGCGTTGGTGTCAAGCCATACACCGCCGCCGTTCTGGCTCGCCGTGTTGTCGGTGACCACCGAACTTGTCAACTTGATGCTCGCGTACTCATCGGCCGCGATGCCGCCGCCGTAGCTGGTGCTGCCCTGTTTCACGGTGACAGAGGAGAGCGCGACCGTGTAGGTGCTCGCGGAGGGGGCGGTGCTGGCCGTTGCGTAGATCGTGCCGCCGTAGGTGCTCGTGCCGCTGCCGTGCGCCATCGTGAGGTTGGAGACGGAAACATGGCCGCCGCTGACGGACAGCGCCGACCCGGAAGAGGAGCCACCGTCCCAGGTCGGGCTGCCGTGCAACGACGTGATCGTCGCGTCCACGCTGGTCGCGGACACCCGGCCGTACACGGTCGCCGTGCCGCAGAAGTACATCGTGTCGTTGTTCGACAGCGTGCGGGTGCCGGGGGTGCCCGACGTGCCCGAAAACGTCGAGGTGATGTCGGTCCAGGTCGTGCCGTTCAGGATGGAGACCTCGCCGACCTCGCTGGACGTGGACCAACTGCCGCTTGTGGAACAGTTATTGTATTGGTTGTCGCAAATCTCCGGGGCGCCCGCA
>CANKNP010000091.1 GCA_947483545.1 Deltaproteobacteria bacterium
AGCTTGACCGCGCTCGGGCAGTTCGGTTGCTGGGCGCAACCGATCTCGGCGAGCTTGACCGCGCTCGGGCAGTTCGGTTGCTGGGCGCAACCGATCTCCGCGAGCTTCACCGAGCTCGGGGACTTCGGTTGCTGGGCGCAACCGATCTCGGCGAGCTTGACCGCGCTCGGGGAGATCGGTTGCAGGGCGCAACCGATCTCGGCGAGCTTGACCGCGCTCGGGGAGATCGGTTGCAGGGCGCAACCGATCTCGGCGAGCTTCACCGCCTCCCCGGCTTCGACCCCGGGCGGCCTCGGGAGGCCGCCGCTACGCGAGCGGGTGAACGCCGCTGGGCATCGGCCCCATGAACCGCCTCCTCACCGCCCTCCTCGCCCTCCTCGCCATCGGCGCCCTCCTCGTTTTCGCCGCCCCGGAGATCGCCCGCCGCTACGCCGGCACCCACGGCGTAGACGTCCAATCCGCCGGCTGGTGTGAGACCGGCCTCTGCCTTCACGGCGTCTCTGCCCCTACGCTCCATCACCTCCAGGCCGACCACATCGCCATCGACTGGGACCGCACCGTCCGACTGGTCACTGTCACCGCCACCGTCGGCTCCGGCACCGCCGTGTCGGACGCCCTCCCCAGCGCCCCCGACAGCGGGGTGCTCGCCTGGATCACCCGCGTGACCGTCCAGGATCTGACCATCCCCGGGACCCCCCTCCCCGCCCTCTCCGGCGAGCTTTACCCTTCTCGCCGCTTGACCGGCGAGGGTGTCACCATCGACGGCGACGTCGCCGAGGCCGACGTTCCCACCCCGCTCGGCGCCCTCCGCGTCCGGGCGCAGCGCACCGCCGCGGGGCTCGCCGTCGAGGCCTCCGCACCGTCCCTCACCCTGCCCGCCCGACTGCTCGGCGAGCCGTTCACGCTGCAGGGTGCGAGTGCTTCCGGTATCTGGGACGACGGTCACTGGGCCGGCGATCTTCGCCTCCCCGGGCTCGCGATCCCCGCGGTGGTGGACCCCGGGGCCGCCACCGCCGTCCTCACGCTGGAGCAGACCTCGCTCGCCCAGCTCTACGATGCGCTCACCCCCGTGATCCCCGAGGCCTCCCGCGCCCGGGTCCTCGGCACCGTGAGCGCCACCGTCACGCTGTCCATGGTCAACGACGAACTGGACATCCGCATCGCCGATCCCCGCCTCGAGGGCTTCGGCGCCCGCGGCTTGATCACCGACGATCTCCGCGAACAGTTTACGTACCCGACGCTCGACGCGCTCGGCGCCCCGAAGGCGCGCACCATCGGCCCGGCCTTGCCCGGCTGGATCTCCCTGGACCGCGTGGGTCCGATGCTCCCCGCAGCGATCATCGCCGCCGAGGACGCCACCTTTTACCGCCACGACGGGTACGACCTCGCCAGCATGGTGGACGCGTTCGGCGAGAACACCGAGCGCGGCGAGGTCCACCGCGGCGGCAGCACGCTGACCCAGCAGCTTGCCAAGAACCTGTTCCTCGACGGCACCCGTACCTACGTCCGAAAACTGCGCGAATTGCTCTACGCCGCCGACTTGGAGCACACGCTCGGCAAGCGCGGCATCCTCGAAACGTACGTCAACATCGTCGAGTTCGGCCCGGGGATCTACGGGTGCCTGGCCGCCACCGACCGATACTTCTTGAAGTCTCCGGCGGGCCTCTTGCCCGAAGAAGCCGCCTGGCTGGCGAGCATCTTGCCTTCTCCACGCTCAGCGTGGACCCAGCAGTATCAGCGGGATCGTCCCAACATGGCCCGGGTACACGGCATCCTCGACAACATGGTCACGCTGTCGGACGCCAACCGGGCGGCGGCGAAGGGGCGGGCGATTCGGTTTGTCCGTTGACCTCACTCCCTCTCATACCGAACCTCCACCACCGGCACCGGGATCTCTCCCTCCGGCAGCAAGCACCGCAGCAGCAGATACCCCGCCAGATGGCCAGTTGAATCCAGCCAGTTCGGATGCCCCGGGTCCTTGTGCCCCAGACAGATCTCATACTTTCCGTCTGCGTGAACGATTCGCGAGTGGTTCATGTGCACCTGGTGGTGTCGATACTCCAGCGACTCCATCCACGTATTGTAGAGCACAAAGCTCCAGTACCTGGCCTTGGGCACGTCGCCCCGCACAAACATCCGCTGGTCGGCGCCGATTCGGTACCACATCACGACGTAGCTGTTGTCCGGCGTGGGAAAGAGCGCCTCGCCGCCGATCGGCATGAATCGGTTGAGCGCCATCGACTGCGCCATCTTTCGGGCTTCCGCCGTTCGGAGGAACACACCGTCCAGGTTTCGGCGGGCCAGTTGGTACTTTCGGGCCAGGGTCGGGGCGTCGAGCACGTCGGGCCGGATCTCGCCGAGGCGCTCGATGTGCAGCACCACGCCCGACTCCTTCGCTCGGTCGGTAAAATACTGCCGTACAAAGACCGCAGTCTCGTCGCCATCCGCGCGCAGCCAGGATCCCTCAGGCACGCCACCTGGCTGCTCCTTGCTGATCCACACCTCGAAGCTGCCGTCCGGCCGCACAAAGTGGCGGTCCGCGAGCCGGGCTGCCACCCGCCCGCCCTTCCCGTAGAGCAACATGCCGACGTAGACCGTCCCCGCCGGAATCTGCCCCCAGATGCGGTACCGGGCGTCCATGCGGATCGGCGCGCGGAGGTAGTCGGCATCGGGGTTGTCGGCGAACATCTTGCGGGTCGGACCCTCGGCGTGGGTGAACGCGGGGCGGTCGGCGTCGTTGTCCTCAACGAACAGATCCAGGCTTTGGGCGAGCATGCGGGAGAGGAAGCGGCGGCCTTCAAGGGCGTCGAGATCGTCGGGCACGCTCATCGTCTGTTCGATCTCGGCGGCCCGGCGGAAGAGCGCGCCCATGGCCTCAGACACGGCGGTGAGGGGCGGCGGGGGCAGATCGGACAGGTCGTAGCCCAACGTGCGGGCGAGGCCGTGCGTCTCGGGGCTCACGCTGGCGGGGTCAAAGCCGGCGAGCCACTTGGTCGCCAGCTCAGGCTGAAGCTGCCCGCGGCCGGCCATGTTGGGGTCGCCCACGGCCCGAGCGCCTGGCGGACCGTCGCGCATGCGATCCCCCTCGTAGGGCTCGGCCATCGCGGGGACGTAGGCGAGACCGAGCAGATCGGTGATCGCGCGGAGGGGTGCCTCCGGCTTGGCGACCAGATCCTCGTACGAGACGCGCACCTGGCGCTCCGCCGGGATCTGGGCGAGGAACGACTGGATGTTCAGGTTCGCGTGGTACCAGATGGACCGGGCGTCAGGCGCGTAGCCCTGCAGGATCACCTCGGCCATCGGCATGTTCTCGATGCTGCGCGTCACGCTCCCGGGGTGGCGCACGATCCAGATCCAGCGGGCGTCCGGGAACCAACGCGCCAGCCGCTGGAGCGCAGGCGGGTCGGCCGAGAGGTGCGGGCACTTGTCCACGAGCAGGCGGTCACCCAGGGTGGTCGTGAGCCGCTGGTAGGCCTCGGGAACCGTCAACTGTTCCCATTCGGACTCCTTCGCCTTGGCCTCGTCCACGTTGATGCCGTGCAGCGCCATCAGCGTCCGACGCAACCCGCCCTTCTCCCAGAAGCGCTCGTCGAGCTTTTTCCGTCGCTCGGCCATCGTCGCGAAGGGCGCGATGACCATCTCCGGCGGCGAGAAAAGGGTCGGATGGCCCGCGAGCATGACCCGCAGGAGAGTGGTGCCGGAGCGCGGCGCGCCGAGGACGAAGACGGGGGAGGGCATGGGGCGGGGCTAATCCGGGGTGGGCGGGCTTGGGGCCATCTGCTTGGGTCCCCGCAGCGGCGGAACGCCCGTGGGCAGCCGGCGGCGCGTGACATTTCTTGACATCCACCGATTCACGTGGTTGAAAGCAAACAGCTCCTCGCCCTCGCCCTCGCCCTCGCCCTCGTCCCCGTCAGCCTCGTCGCGCTCGCCATGTTCGGCTCGGGAGAAGCCCGCTGGGACTCCTACGTGCTCGGAAGCCTCGTCGTCGCCGGGGCGTGCGCTTGGCTCGCGTCCGCCACGCGCGGCGCCCGCCACGGCACGGCCGCCCGCGTCCTCTGGACCCTCGCGCTGCCCTTCGTCGCCGGGGCCGCCACCGGGTTCTGGCTCGCGCTGCTCCACCCCAAGCGTGGGCTCCTCGAAGGGCTCCCCGGCGGCATGATGATCGGGTGCATCGGCGCGATCCTGTTCTACCCCGCGCTCCTGGCCGGTGCGGCGGTCGTCCAACTATGGGCGAACTGGCTCACGGATCGCGTAGCGCCTTCGGGATCTAGCAGAAACGCGCCCCGCGTTTCTGCTAGATCTTGACACCCCCGTCAGGATCTACAGAACAGAGGGCCGCCAAGGATCCCATCGGATGCCCTCCAACTCCCGGCGTTTGCCCTACGACCCGGACCCGAAATCCCCGCTCCCGTTCAGCGTCCTTCCCCCCGCTCCGCACCGTGCGCGATCTTCGCCCACCCTGCCCCCCATTCAAAGTCCGGCGACGTGTCCCACGTGTGACACCCGACACACGCTGCCCCGCTCCTCGGCAGCGCCCCGTAGCCCCCCGCAGGCGCCGCGACGTGGTCCGATCCGGGCCCGTGGCACGCCTCACACTGCACATCTGTGAGCGCGGTCTGCACGGCCGGATCCCGATGGCCGCCGGGGTGCAGGTACCCCGTCGAGTGACAGCGTACGCAATCCGCCCGGTTCGCCGACGATGACGCCTCCAACGCCGCCCACGCCCGTGCATGTCCAGTCGTGCGCCACATCACCGCAGCGTCCGCGTGGCACGCCTCGCAAACCTCGACCCCCACGTACCGAGCCGTCGCTCGGTTCACGCCCAACGCGGGGGGGAGCGGGCTCGACAGGGGGTGAAGCGGAGGCCCGCCTCTCGCGGCGTCGGGGACCCGCGAGAGAGCCTCGGCCGTCGCGCGCTCGAACGGCAAGTCCGGGTCGGGTTCGAGCGCGCGGGGGGCACGGTGACAGGCGAGCAGCAACAAGAGCACCCGGGAGCGTAGCCCGGGCCCGGCCGAAAGGACGCGAACACAAGCCCGCGGATGCGGGCGTTCTTGGCCAACACTGGCCGATACTCACGGCCCGCGCCCTCGCGGGGCGGGAGAATCGGCGAGGTCATGCGCCTCGCTCCACGGCGGCATACGCGGCGCCATGGCCGATCCGCTCACCGCTGACCAGTGCGCGCCCGTGCTGCGTGCCCTCGGGGAGCCGCTGCGGCTGCGGATCCTCTCCGAGCTCCGGGTCGCCCCGCTCGCCGTCTGCGACCTGACCGCCCGACTTGGGGCGAAGCAATACCAGATCTCCCGGCACCTTGGTGCTTTGCACGAGCTGGGTCTGGTCGAGCGCGAGCGCCGCGGCCAGCGGGTGTTGTATCGGCTCGCGGAGTGCGTGCAGCACCACGATGGCGAGGCGCCCACGGTGCAGTTGGGGTGCTGCTCGGTGCGCGTGGAGTAGGTGGGAGCGCTGATTTATTTCAGCGCGACGACCGGTTGTTCCCGCTTGCGTTGGTCGGATGCCCCAACGCAAGGACCCGGGCCAACACACGGAGCGCAAGCTGCTTGAGCGTCAGCGGCGCGCCGGTGGCAGGGTCGCGAGGAAGGAGGCGGGGGAGGACCGGCATCGGCCTCCCGTAGCCTGGATCGGCCAGGGCCGGGAGCCAGAGTTGAAGGCGGCACGGATGCGGGCGTTCTTGGCCAACACTGGCCGATGCGCCCGGCCCGCACCCTCGCGGGGCGGGAGAATCGGCGAGGTGATACACGGCGCCATGCGCACGACTCCCTTCTTCCTTCCTCTCGTTCTCCTCGCCTGCACCGGTGACACATCGGATACATCCCTCCCGGCGGACGCAGACACCGACACCGACACTGATTCGGACACCGACGCGGACGCGGATACCGACACGGACACCGACGCGGACTTCACCCCCGAGGAGGGCGAGTGGGTCGTCACCGCCTCCAGCCTGAGCGACAACACGTGCGGCGCCGTCGAGGAATACGTGCCGCTCTCGGAGATCGGCGCCATCATCACCGTGGCGATGACCGGCGACCGCACGTTCACCCTCTTCGAAGAGGGCGACGACGCCCCCGACACCTGCACCTTCGCCGGCGCCGGCACCAACTACACGTGCGACGTCGTGACCGGGTCGGACACCACGCCCCAGGACTTCGGCTTCGACGCGGTCATCAACACCTCATCCTCCCCCGACGGCATGTTCTCCGCTCCCTCCGACGACACACATCACGACAATGTGTCGATGGAGTGCGTCGGCGATGATTGCGGCACGATCTCCGCGGTGATGGGCGCGACGTTCCCGTGTACGCTTGTGATCGAGACGGTGATCACGGTGAATTAGCGCCGGGCGGGTATTCTCCGATTGTTTGGGCGGCTTGGTCCCACCGACTGGCGGTCACGGCGGGCCGAGAGACGCCGCTGGAAATCCGGGGGCGCCCCCAGCTTCGTTCTGTAACAAAACTGAGCCCCTCACTTTTGTTCGGTTCGGCTGCTCTCCAGGGCTGCCACCACTTCTGGATAATGGCGGTTCTCAGTGTCTCAATTCGGCGCCCCCAACGTGCCGTCCTGGGCCACGCGCACACCCCAGTCCACAAAGTCCGTCACCGTGAGCGCCCGCACCAAGTCAGCCGCCTGGTTTGTCGGATCCAACACCGGTCGCCCCTGTCCCTCCTGCTTCGTCCCGATGATCTTTCCGCCCACAAAGCGGCCATCTTCGCCGAGCCCGACCTCCAGGATCTCGCCCACCCCCTGGGCGCCGGACAGCGTGAACCGCCCATACGTCGCGAAATTGCCCATCGAATAGGCGATGAGCCGATTCTCGTAGATCTCCATTCCGCGCAGCACGTGAGGCCCATGTCCGAGCACCAAATCCGCGCCGGCATCGACCACCAGATGCGTGAAGATCCGCAGGTCGCCCCGGTCCTCGCCGTAGAACACCTCCTTGTCGTCGGGTACGTGTTGGGCGCCGGATCCCTCGGCACCCCCGTGAAAGCTGACAATCACGATGTCTACGCGTGCCGCCACGGTTTTCACCAGGGCGACCGCCGCTTCGTGGTCGTTCAAATAATTGCACGCCATGTTGGTGTGAAACCCGACCATCCCGATCTTCTTGCCTTTGACGGTCCATTCTGCCACCGTCCCCGGACGACCAGACCAGACGATGCCCTCTTTGTCCAGGGTTTGCTCAGTCTCGATCCGACACGCATCGCCAAAATCCCCCGCGTGGTTGTTCGCGGTGGACATCACATCGAAGCCGGCGGCTTTGTAGAGCGGGCCGTAGCGGGTTGGCGACCGGAAGGCGTAGCAGCTCCCGGGCTTGGCGTCCGGCCTGCACTTCTCGGAGGGCGCGGGGTTGTCACACAGCGGGCCTTCGAGGTTGCCAAACGTGATGTCGGCGTCTTGGAGCGTGGCGCGGACGGCGTCGAAGGTGCCTGCGGCATCATCGGGGGCGAGGGCGCCTTCGGGGAAAAGGGTGCCGATCATCATGTCGCCGACGGCGCGCAGCCGGATCGCGGGACGGCCACCCGGGAGTGTCACGGGGGCCATCTGTTTGACCAGCTTCAAGTTGGCGAGCGAGGCGAGCTGTCCGCGGGCGTAGGCCAGCTCTTTTGCGAGGCTCTCGTACGTCGGATTTCGCTTCTCGATGGGCTCCCAGGTGCTCACCACCTTGCTCCAGTCGCTCAAAATCCAGTAGCCCCAGCCCATCTGCCAGCGGCAGGCGTCATCGTCCGGGGTGGCGGCGAGGCACCTCTCCAAATGGGCGATTGCGGCCATCGCATCCTTGGCCTTGAGCGCGGCGATACCCAGCTCGTAGGGGGTTGGATCGCCTGCGCGTGCGGGGCCCAGGAGCGAGAGGGCGGCGAGGATGAGCCAGGGCGAACGCATCATCCTCGATGCCCCGGCGGGTGGTACGCGCCCCCGCGCAGAACGTTCGCGAACGCGGCGAAAACCTCGCAGGAGCCGGGTGCCGAGACCAGCTCCGGGTGCCATTCAACGCCCAACATCGGTGCCTCCTTGCAGATGATCGCTTCGATCGTGCCATCAGGCGCGAGGGCAACGACCTGTGCCGCGCCCAACTTCTCCGGGTTCACCGCTTGATGGTGCGTGGAGTTCACCTCTCTCCCCAACCATTCCCAGCCCGGCGAGCACACAATTTCATGCCCGGTGAACGCGGGATCGTGCGTCTGCTCGTGCTCGACCAGGGGCATCCCGGTGCGCCGCGCGTGCTCCTGCAGGTCCTGGATGAGCCCTGCGCCCAACGCGACCGCCATCGCTTGCATGCCGCCGCAGATCCCGAGCAGCGGCGTTCGGCGACGGCGGCACTCTCGCACCATGGCGAGTTCCAGGCCCGTGCGAGCCTCGTCCACGCGGTCGATCCGCGAGGCGGAGATGGATTCGCCGTAGTGGGAGGGGTGAATGTCGAAGGCACCACCGGTGACCACCACGCCGGAAACGACCCCCATGACCAGGTCGATCTCTGTGCCGCCCGGGGGCAGCAGGATCGGCGTGAGGCCCACCGCGCGCAGGTGGTCGATGACGTGCTCGCTGACCCAGACCTCGTGCCGAGACGGGCGCTCGTTCGGACCCGGGCCGGCGAGGCCGCTCCGGCGATCACAGGTGACGGCGATCAGCAAAGCGCGCCTCGGGCCGTCGCGAAGGCCTCGAGGACAGCGTCTACGCCTGCGTCATCGACCTCCAAGTGTGTCACCAGCCGGATGCGATCCCAGGCAAGCGCGAGGCAGCGCACGCCGTAGGATCCCAGGGTGTTCACCAGCGCGGGGGCCTCGGGCGCACGCAAGTAGACCATGTTCGACTGTGGCGCCTGCTCCACCGCCCAGCCCTGCCGACGCAGCCCCTCCCAGAGCACCTGCGCGCGGTGATGATCCCCGCCCAGCCGCGGTAAGTTCACGTCCAGCGCGTAGTGGCACGCCGCCGCGAGGATGCCAACCTGGCGCATCCCACCGCCCAGCATCTTGCGGAATCGGCGGGCTCGCACCATCGTTGCCCGCGGTCCGACCAGCATGCTCCCCACCGGGGCGCCCAGCCCCTTCGAGAAACAGACGCTGACCGTGTCGAAGGGTGCGGCGTGAGCGAGCAAAGAGGACTCCACGCTGCTAGGACCCGCGGTCGCCACTGCCGCATTCCAGAGCCGCGCGCCGTCCAGGTGGCAGGCAAGGCCAGCCTCGCGGGCGACCTCGCAGAGCCCCGCGGTCTGTGCGACGGAAAGGACCGTCCCGCCACCCCGGTTCGCCGTGTTCTCGACGCAGAACAGGCTCGCGGGCGCGTGATGCACGTTGGGCGGGCGCACCGCCTGACGCACCGTGTCCGCGTCCAACACCCCTCGTTGCCCCTGGAGCAGCCGGATCGTGACGCCCGAGATCACCGCGGCGGCGCCTGCTTCGTAGTGGAACGGGTGGGCGTCGGCCTCGAGCAAGATCTCGTCGCCGGGCTGCGTCAGACACCGGATCGCGATCTGGTTCGCCATCGTGCCGGTGGGCACGAACAAGCCCGCCTCCTTGCCGAGCAGGTCGGCAACGCGGGCCTCCAGCGCGTTGACCGTGGGATCCTCGCCGAACACGTCGTCGCCCACCTCGGCGGCGGCCATCGCGGCGCGCATGCCGGCGTCTGGCCGGGTGACGGTGTCACTGCGGAGGTCAACGATCATGCGGGCTCCATCCGGGCGGGGAGGTAGCCGGCTGGGATCGGGGCGTCGAGGGGGCGCCCTCACCTGCTGGGTGGCACCTTCGAATGGTCCACCCGCGGGAGCCCGGCCGACCACTCGACAAAGGCGAGGGCGTCTTCGAGCCACTGCAGACGCTCCGCAGGGGTCAACGCCAATCCGGCGAGCAGCGCGTCGTGCTCGGCGCTTTCGAACGTGCCGGGCGTTGGGTCTTTCACGGGGTCTCGCGTCCGAGCAACAGAGTCAGCGCTCGAATGTCCTCCAGGTCCTTGGGACGGTTCGCCCTGTGCTTCATCGCGATCAGCTCAGTGATCGGCACCAGCGGGATGGGGACCCCTTCGACGACGACGTCCGTACGGCGGGAGAACGCCGAATCAAAGTCCCAAGGCTCTCGGACGAAGATGTCCACCCGGACGGCGGGGCGATCCGGGTCCCAGAGCGTGAACACGAGCATGTTCCGCCGCTCTGTCCAATCCGCCCGGATGGCAGGGTCCGCGAACTGGCCCGCTGGAACCGGGATCACCGGGCGCAGCCCGCGAGAGGTCAAGACGTCGAGCGCGCGGGTCAAGTTCCCGGGCTCCAGCTGGATGACGAGGTCAAGGTCCGCGGTGAAGCGCAGCACGCCGTGAAGGACCACCGCGACGCCGCCCACCACAAGGTAGCGAACCTCCGCTTGGGAGAGCGCGAGGAGGAGCGGGGTGTACTGCGGCCGCATGGGCCCACTGTAGCCTGAGGGGCTCGGCGCCGGGGGCCGCAACCGGAGGGTTGAGGTCGCGGTGACGCTGACCAGGGCGGCCACGGGGGGCCGCCCCTACGCGGATCCAGAGCGAGACCGGTTCCGTTCAAGGTCGGGCCCGCCCCTACGAGGCCACGGGAGGCCGCCCCGACGCGGATCCAGAGCGAGACCGGTTCCGTTCAAGGTCGGGCCCGCCCCTACGAGTTCCCCGACACCTTTCGCTCCTCCACCAACGCCGGCAGATAGCTCCCGGGAATCGGCACATCCAAAAGCCGCAGGAGCGTTGCCCCAATCTGCGCGATGCCAGCGCCCTGTTCGTGGGTCAACGTCCAGCGGTGGGTTGGGTCATAGAGGATGAACGGCACCGGGTTGAGCGTGTGGCTGGTCTTTGGCTTCTCGCGGCCGTCTACGACCACGAGCGCGCCGTTCTTGTCGAGCTCAAACATCAGATCGGCGTTCCCATGATCGGCGGTGACCAGCAGGATCGCGCCGCGGTCGTGGCAGGCATCGCGCAGGTGTCCGAGCGCGCGATCGACAGCTTCAACGCCGCGCACGGTGGCCGCAAAATCCCCGGTGTGCCCAACCATGTCGCCATTGGCCAGGTTGAGCCGCACATGGTCATGCCCGCTGCGGAGGCCGTGGATCGCGGCGTCCACGATTTCGGCGGCCTTCATCTCCGGGCGTTGGTCGAAGGAGACGTTGTCGCTGGGCACCTCGCGGTACTCCTCCAGATGGGAGTCGAGGAGCCCCGAGCGGTTGCCGTTGAAAAAATAGGTGACGTGCCCAAACTTTTGGGTCTCCGACACCGCGAAGGTGGTGCGGCCGGCTGCGACAAGCTGCTCACCCACGGTATGGTCGATGACCGGCGGCTCAACCAGGTAGTTCGGGGGGATGTGTTGGTCGCCGTCGTACTCCATCATGCCGGCGAAGAACACGTCCGGGGGTGGCTCCCCCGCGGGGCCGTGACGGTCGATGGGAACGTCGCCGGTGAACGCACGGCAGATCTCGATCGCGCGGTCCCCGCGAAAGTTGAAGAGCACAACGGCATCGCCCGTTCGAATCAGCGGGCCGTCCGTGCAGACGAAGGCGTTGAGGAGCTGATCGTTGGTGTGGGGCTGCTCGGCGTACATCGTGGATATGGCCTCGGTCGCGGAGCCGAAGCGGCGACCGACACCCCACACGTGACAGTCATAGCCGCGCTTGACCATTGCCCAATCGGCCTCGTACCGGTCCATCGTGATGCGCATCCGGCCGCCGCCCGAGGCGATTTGGGCGTCCACCGGCCCGCGAGGGCCACGCAGCCCGTTGAGCTGTGCCTCCAGCGGGGCGATCCAGGTCAGCGCCGACCGCTCGGAGACATCACGCCCATCCGTCAACGCGTGGACGCGAATCCGCAGCACGCCGGCGTGGACCGCCTCGGTCACCAACGCGAGCAGGTGGTTCACGTGACTGTGTACATTGCCGTCGCTGACGAGCCCGAGAAAATGGACGGTGGGGCTCGCCACCACCTTGGCCCAGGTCTCCGAAGCGAAGATCGCCCGAGAGGCCAGCGCCTGCTCGATCAACTTCGCGCCTTGCTCGATGATCCGCCCGGCGCCCATCGCATTGTGCCCGACCTCCGAGTTGCCCATGTCGGCGTCGGAGGGCAAGCCGACGGCCGTGCCGTGGGCCTTGAGGAGCATGTAGGGTCGGGTGGCGAGCAGGTCGTCCAACACCGGGGTGTTGGCGACGAACACCGCGTCTGTCGCGTCGCGCCGGCCCCAACCGACACCATCGAGGATGCAGAGCACGACTTGGGGGCGAGGAGTGGTCACTCAAAACCCCGTGCTGTTGGGGATGAGGCTGGGCATCACCGGGCGCGAGAGCAACGGCCAGAGGTCGCGGTACTCCTGTACGTCGTTCAACGGATCGAGGAGGGACGTGTCGATGGGCATCGTTGGGGCTCCGAGGGCGGGCCAACGTAGCGCGGGGTGGGGATGGGGGGACCCGCCGGTGCGCAGCGGCGTTCACGGCCCGCGGCTGCCCCCGCCGAGGGTCCGCAGCCGCCCGACTCCCCTCCAGACGCGCGGTACACCCTCTCTTTCTGATATCCTGCGAAAATGTCCGACCACACCTACCGCGCCCCCGCCCCGACCAAGACCAAGACCGCCGCCGCCGCGGATTCCGGCCCTTCGAGCCAGACGGCCCCCCAGGGCAACGCCGCAAAGGCCGAGATGATCGCGGCGAAGAAGGGAAAAGAGGAGAAGCTGGAGGAGCCTGGCTGGCTTGACAAGATCGGCGTCGTGATGGGCAGCGAGCATCTCAAGACCATGCTCGGCGAGACCGGGCGGGGCGTGAAGTGGGATGACAAGGAGAAGGGTGCCAATCGGATGGAGGTGGACATCTGGGGCAAAGACGAGGTGCGGATTCCCAAGCTGAGGATCGCCGAGATCGCCAAGCAGGGCCTCAGCGCGACCGACGTACACGGCGACGGCATCAAGCTGCGCGAGGGGGATGCCTCCGCGGCGGGCAATTACACCGCGGACCTGAGCGTGCCAGAGATTGGGGCGAAGAACCTGAACAGCACGGCACCGGCGCTCGCCGCTTCGGCGCTGAACCTCCAGGGTGTGAAGGTGCATCGCGAGCTGAACCAGAAGGAGGGAGAGCTGACGGACTTTTTCGCGAAGGCGGGAAAGACCACGATCCAGGTGGAGAGCGCGAGCTTGAACGGCTTGCGGACGCCCGACATCCGCGCGGATCACCTCGCCGCAAAGAACGTCGTCGGGATCGGCGACGGCACGAACAACCAGCTCGCCATCGGGGGTGCTTCGGCCCTCGGGGTGTCGGCGGGCGGGGCGCACATCAACGCGGCGTCTGCGGGCAAGATCTCGGCGCAGATGGGGCCGAAGGGCGGCCACTACGGGATCGAGAGCCTGGATGCCTCGGGGATCCAGGCGGGCACGGGCGAGTCGGCGCTCTCCTTGGGCGGGGCGAGCGCCCGGGGGCTGTCGGCCGATACGAACATCGACGGCGGCGGGAGCGCGAGCGCCCAACGCATCGTTGGGGCGGACCTCTCCGCGGGCGGCGTACGGGCCAAGACCGTGGGCGTGGACGGGCTGTCTGGCACGCTCACCCGCGGGCCGAAGGGCGCGCAGACGACGGCGAAGGCGAGCGGCGCGACGGTGTCGGGCCTGTCGGCGGGCGGCGTGAAGGTGGATGGGGTGGGCGCGAAGGGCTTGACGGCTCGGCACGCGGCGGACGGCACGGCGGGAACGGCGCAGAGCCTGACGGCGACCGGGGTCAAAGGCCCCGAGTTCGGGATGACGGGGGCGCAGGCCCAGAACGTGGAGGCGTCGCTGGTTGGCGGGGTCACGACGCTCGGCGCCGGCCGCATGGACGCGCAGAAGTTGAACGCCTACGGCGCCTCGGCGAGCGCCGTGTCGATGGATGGCGCGAAGGGCACCTCGGGGCCGTCGGGGACCTCGGTCGCTGCGAAGAAGCTCGGGGCGAAGGACATCGCCGTCGCGGGGGGCGGCGCCAAGGACGCGTCAGCGACGAACGTCACGGCGAGCTTCGGCGAGACCCAGAGGCTGGCGGCGGCGACGATGGAAGCCAATGGCGTGACGGCGGGCGAGGGCTCGGCATCGCGGATCGGCGTGACCGGCGCGACCGCGGCGATCGGGCCCAAGGGCACGAAGATCGCGGCGAAAGGGGCCAGCGCGAGCAACCTGAAGGCGGGAGGGGCCACAGTCAATGGCGCCACGGCGAGCGGCATCGACGTGGGGATCGCGGACGGCACGACGTCCATCGCGGCGGGCAAGGCCGAGGTGAATGGGGTTCACACCCCGAGCGTGGACCTGGACGGGGTCGTTGTCACCGGGGCCAAGGGCAGCACCGGGCCGTCCGGATCGGCGGCGTCGGCGAAGAGCGCGAAGGTGACCGGGTTCGCGGCGGGATCGGGCGACACGCGGACGACGATCGCAAACGCGACGGCGGCCGACATGTCCGTCAAGAATGCCGGGGGCGTGACGAACATCGGCGCCGGATCGGCGGATGCTACGGGGGTTCAAGCCGGCAAGTTGCAGGCGGCGTCGATCGGCGTGACGGGTGGCAAGGGGTCGTTCGGGCCGGACGGGGCACAGCTCTCAGCCAGCACGGCGAACGCCCGCGGGGTCGTGGACGGCGGCCTTTCGCTCGCCACCGCGAATGCCTCAGGTCTGACGGCCGGTGTGGCAAACGGAACGACGACGTTGGGCGTCGCGAGCGGCTCGGCGAGCGGGCTCAAGAGCCCCGGGGTTCGCGCCGACACCATGAGCCTGAGCGGCGGCTCCGCGAAGCTCAGCGCCACGTCCAAGACCTTGGGTGCCTCCCGCGTCGGCGGCACGGGCCTCAGCCTCGGCGAGAATACGGTGGAGAGCGCGCAGGCTACGGACGCCAACATGACGATGGATGGGACCGGGGTCTCAGGCACCGCAGGCAGCCTGACCGGCACGGGGATGCGCTCGGGCAGCACGTCGTTGAACGGGGCGGCGGCCTCCCGCGCAGCGTTCAAGACCGCGGGCGGGGTCACCACAGCTTCGGCCGACCAACTGACCGCGAAGGGGTTGACCAGCGATGTCATCAACATGGGGACAGGCACCGCCAACAACGCCAAGGTCCGGGCCCAAGGCGGTACCACCGACATCGCGGCCTCCTCCGCCCGCGTCACCGACTTCAACACCGGCGATGTGTTCGGTGCCGGCAGCATTGACGCCACGAACTTGACCGCCCAGGGCACGATGGGGACCGGCGGACTACGCACGTCGATCGCCGCAGATCAGGCGAAGGGTACCGGCGTGGCCGTAGACGCCGGCGGGGTGAAGACCAAGGTCGGCAAGATCAGCACCGGCAAGATTCGCGTCGGCACCGGCCAGGAGCCCGCGGCCGAG
>CANKNP010000092.1 GCA_947483545.1 Deltaproteobacteria bacterium
CGCGTTAGCCTCCGCCCGTGACCCCGAGAACCCCGCGTCTTGTCCCCGCCGTCCTCACCCTGCTGGCGTTGGCGGCCTGCGACAAGCCGGCTTGCCTCACCGGCGACGCTACCTGCCGCATGCCCACCCCCTGCGCGGAGGTGACCTACACCTGCGACGCTGGCTACGTCGAGGCGTTCACCCTCGGCGACGGTGAAGCTGGCCCCGGGGGCATGGCCGCGCTCGCGGCGACCGGCGATGTGGTGCTTGGAAACGACAAGGTCGTGCTCGTGCTCGATGCCCTGGACCACCCCCACTACATCGCCCCCACGGGCGGCGCGATCCTGGATTTCAGCATCCGGGGCAAAGACAACGACTCTCTCCGCCACATCTTCACCGCGACCGGCCTGCTCCCCGAAGAGGCCGCCAACTACACCTCGATGACCGTGATCAACGAGGATGGCGTCGCCGCCGTGCAGGTCCTCGGCACGCTCGACGGGTACCCCGACATCCCGATCGCGACCCGCTACGAGGTCCGCCCTTGCGAGCCGGGCGTTCGGGTGCGCACCGAGATCGCCAACGGGACCTCCGGCGCCTTGTCGATGTACCTGACAGACGCGTTCTATTGGGGAGATCGGGCCAGCCTCGCGTTCACGCCCCGACCCGGCGGCGGGTTCAATCACCCCAGCTTTGGCCTCTCGACGATCAGCGACGCATTTTACGACGTGCCCTTCATGATCGCGGGGGTCCACAGCGCGCCGACGACCACCTACGGCATCCTGTCCTGCGACGACGAGACGATCTCCGGCTTCCAAAGCGTCTACGTCTCCGGCATGGGCCCTCCGCCCCGCCCCTTTCCCGCCAAGGATTGGGAGATCTACGAGCGCTTCATTCTGGCGACCGACGGACCCTCCGTGTCCGACGGCGCCAACGTCGCGCTCGAGCTGCGCGAGATGCTCTGGGATGAGCCGTTCATCACGATCACCGGCAAGCTCGAGGCCCCTGGCGGGCATTTGGGCGACACCATGCGCGCGTCTGTCACCTTGTCAGATGGCGACACCCCCTGGACCCACATCCTGCCCGCCGACGACGGCACGTTCAGCGCGCGCGTGCCCGCCAGCATCGACACGTTGGGCATCGAAGCCGAAGCTTTCGGGCAAGTGGTCTTGAGCACCTCCGCAAGCGTGAACGGCAAAGACACCGACATCGGCACGCTCACGCTGCCCGCCGTCGGCGAGGTCAGCATCAACGTGACCATCGACGGCGCCGAAGATCACGCCCTGGTCTTCGTCATCCCCGCGGATGACGCGACGCTCGCCGCCGTCGAGAGCACCACCTTTGGCGTCTGGGAGCCTTGCGCGCCGCTGCTCGGCCTGCCGCATGGCAGCTCCCCAGGTTGCAACCGGGTACTGGTCAACGGGGCGACCACCATCGCGTTGCCAGACGGAAACTACGACTTCTACAGCTCCGCCGGACCGTTCAGCGCGCTCGGCGCGGTGCAGAACGTCCAGGTGGATTCTTCGACCGCGCAATCCGTCCTTCTGGAGATCGTCCATTTGGACGTTCAACCCGTCGGCACGTTGAGCGCCGATTTTCACGTACACGGCTCCGCGAGTTTTGACTCCGAGATCCCGGACATCGACCGTGTGAAGGCCTTCCTGGCCTCCGAGATCGAGGTGATCGCCACCACCGAGCACGACGTGGTCTCCGACTACGCCGCAGCGATGGACGAGCTGGACGCCCACAGCCGCATGGAGCTGATCGCCGGCACCGAGTCCACCGGCCACGTGCTGTTCCATTACCGGGACGATTACGGATTCCCCCAGGTGGTCGGGCACTGGATCTTCTGGCCCGTGGAATTCGATCCCCTCGGCCCCTGGCGCGGCGCCGCCTACGACGAGAAGGTCGAACCCGGCTTGTTGTTCACCAAGCAGGACGATTTGGGCTGGGACGCCGAGATCGGGGTGGCGCAGCTCAACCACCCTTTCGGCGGTGCGCAATTTGGCCGCGATTACAGTTGGGCATCGGCCGCAGGCTTCGACCTGACCATCCCGCTCGTCGAAGAATACGACGGCACCGGTCAGAGCTTGTTCTTCCACACCCCGGAGGGCGCCTCCTATTCCAACGCGGACTACGACGTGGAGGAGGTGATGAACGGCACCAAGAACGAGAACTACCTGCAATATCGGGCGCTCTGGTTCTACCTTCTGGATCAGGGCATCGTGCGCGGGGGTACGGCGAATTCCGACAGTCACAGCCTGACGGAGAACGTGCTCGGCACCCCGCGAAACGTTGTGTTCACCAGCACCACGCTCGCAGATTTCGACCAGGCGACGTTCAACGCCGACGTTCGCGCCGGCCACATGTTGGGGACCAACGGGCCCGTCATCCTCGCCTCCATCGGGGCGCACGCCCCCGGGCTTGAAGCCTTCACCCCCTCCGACAACGACGTGCTCACCATCAACATCATCGCGGCACCCTGGGTCCCGGTGGATGAGGTCCGCGTGATCGTCAACGGCGATGTGGTGCTCACCCTCACCGACCTGACGACCCCCTCCGATCCCTTCGGCGACAGCGGGCTTGAGCGGTGGAGCGGCGAGATCGTGCTCTCGGACATCCTGCCTGCCAACGGGGACGCCTGGATCGTGATCGAAGCAGGGACCGCCCTCGCCGTCAACGCTGATCTCGATTGCGACGGCACACCGGACACCGGCGACAACAACGGAGATGGCACCTACGACTGGAAGGACGTGGCCGAGCTGATCGAGGATCCCGAGGTCGATTGCCTCGACACCGTCGGCCCCCTCGCCGAGCCGCCCGAGCCGGAGCGGGGGGACCCCAACTGGATCTTCCAGACCGTCACGCCCCACGGTTACCCGCTCGCGTTCACCAACCCGTTCATCCTCGACCTGGATGGGAACGGCTTCGCGGGGGAATCCCAATGATGGTCTGTGATCCCGTCGAGAACGGGCTTGCCCAGGGCGAAGTGCAGGTCGGATTGTTCGACGGCGATTTGGGGATCGCGCACACCCCCTGCCCGCGGAACAGCGTGTCGTTGGGTGCGGGCGGATCCGCGATCATCGAGGCCGCGGATTTGTACGGGCGCATCCAAGCGACCGGCACATTGCGAGGGAGCTTCGCGCTCTCGAGCAAGTGCGAGCTGTACCTGGCCATCGAGGGGGTGCGCTACGACTCGATCATCGCGCCCATCGCGTCGTCTGGGATTGGCCCCGGGTACACCAACGTCGGGGCGTCCACCCAGGTGATCGCGTCGCCGATGTGGCTCCTCGCCGTGCAGGGCAAAGCCGTGTTGCCAACCGCGTTCACCCTCGACAGGCACAGTTGGCCCCTCGCTGTGGACGCCGGCGCCGTCCTGGCTTGGAGCCCAGCGGATCGCTGGGTCGTCCACGGCTCGCTGTTCGGCATGTACGGAATGGCCCTCGGCGGCGGCCCGCTCTTTCCGACCGCCGGGGTCACGCTGAACCTGGGCGGCGAGTGGCGGCCCACCAACGGATTTGGCCTCGTGCTCGATGCGCGGACCGGCTTCGGCTACACCGCCGTCGTCGATGTTGTGAGCGCCGGCGTCGGAGTCCGCGGTGCCATCGGCCCTCACGCGGGCTTGACGCTCGAAGCCGTCGCGCCCTTGGCCGGCGCCGAGCGAAGGCTCGCCGCTTTGGACCTGCGCTTCGACTGGCGACTATGAAAAAAACCCCTCCGCCTCCCCCGCCCAGCCCTCTCCTCGCCGCAATCGAATCCGACGGTTGGCTCTACCAGACGGGGGGCGCCGGGCCCTACGTTTCGCTGTTCGCCCGGGTCCCCGGGACCAAGCGGGCCGATGTGGACGGGCTCGTCGCCGAAGGACGCCTGCGGATCGTCACGTCCGTGCGCGGCTGCACCATGCTGGTGCCGAAGAGCAGCGCGGAATTGGCGCGGGCGGGCGGAAAACGCGCGTGGGCCGAGATCGTCGCGGCGTTGGCACGCGCCGGAGAGGTCACGCCGGAGGCGCTCGCCGGGATGGAGGAGCGCGTCCGGACGGAGTTGGCGGCGGGTGCAGTGGATGCGTTGGGCCTGGGGCGGCGGCTCGGGGGGGTGCCCAACCTCGGACCTGTCGCGAAGAAGCTCGGCTATGCCACGCTGCTGCCCATCGCCCTCCGCTCGTTGGAGAGCCAGGGCAGCGTCGAGCGGACGCCGCCCCGGCTCCGGCTGGACGACGAGCGGTATGTCTGGCGGATCCCGGCCCCGACGCCCGGGGGAACGCTCCCGACGGACTTGGAGCTCACGCTCGCGCGACTGCTGGCCCGCTGGCTGCGCGCCGCCCCCTCAAAGGCCGACATCGCGGCGTGGATAGGCTGCAGCGCGGCGGAGGCGAACAAGCTCGTCGCGGGGGCTGCGCCCAAGACGCCACCTGCGGCCCGAAGCGTCGTCGAACGAGGCACGATCTACCTGCCCTCCCGCGATCCGTACCTCGCGAACCGCACGGGCATCGGCGCCCTCGTGGCGTCGGAGCACCGCAACGTGCTCGTCGGCGGCTGGGAGCGGAAGCCGGTCGCGATTGGCGCGGTCGAGCGACTGCACCACCACGCGATCCTCCACAACGGCCAGATCGTCGGCCTCTGGGAGTGGGTCAAGACCGGGGGCGGGCGCATCGTCTCCGGGTTCTTCGGGGAGCGGCCCGCAGGCTGGGCAGAAGCCGAGGAGCGCACGGCACAGTTCGTGCGCGAGGAGCTCGGCGATCTGTTCATCTACGGGCGGGACGCCGCGGAGGCGCGGGCCGTGAGGGTGGGGATTGTGAAGGGGTTGGGGGGGTGAGGGGGGGGTGAGTTTCACCCCGACCGCGTCACGCTCTCCACCGACCGCTCCGGCGCGGCCGTCGCCACACCTGTCCCCGGCACGTTGATCACGATCACCGTGATGTTGTCCTTGCCGCCGCCCATGTGGGCCGCCCGAATCAACTGGCGGCTCATCGCCCGATTGTCCTCGGTCTGCGTGCAGATCTGCTCGATCTCGGCATCCTCCACCTCGCCCCAGAGCCCATCGGAGCAGAGCAGGATGCGGTCGCCCTCTTCCAGCTCCACCTGGAAGATGTCGATGTCCACGTTCCGCTCGGTCCCGACCGTGCGGAGCAGGATGTTCGAGTGGGGGTGGTTCCGGGCCTCTTCGGCGGTGATGCGGTTCTGCTCGACCATGCGGGCGACCAGGGAGTGGTCGCGCGTGATCTGGTGCAAGGTGCCGTTCCGGATCAGATAGCCGCGGGAATCGCCCACATTTGCGCAGAGGGCGATCTGGTCGTCCACGACCATGCAGGTGACCAGCGTGGTCCCCATGTCGTTGCCGCGAGACTCCGCATCGGCCTTGATGCCGTTGTTGGCCTCTTGGAACGCCTCGTCGAGGATGTTCTCGATGACGGAGACCGAAGGCCGCGGCGTGACGTCCACCCGGTCGCGGGCCACCCGCACCAGGGTGTCCACCGCCATCTGCGAGGCGACCTCACCGGAGTCGTGACCGCCCATGCCGTCCGCGACGACGAAGATCTCGACGCCCTCGGTGAGCCGGGACCAACCCCAGTTGTCCTCGTTCAAGGAGCGCAGTAGCCCCACGTCGGTCATACCCGCGTGACGGGTGAGCCGCTGGCGCTTGTGACGATGTGCTTCTTGTTGGAGCGCCTGCCCGAACTCGGCGGTGCTGTTGAACTCGCCGTTCTCCATGTTCAAGAAGAGGGACTGCCAGGCCCGCTCCTCGAGCGGTGTGTAGCGGCGCAGGATCTCGCCGAGCTCCCGCATCGTCGGGCCGTACTCTTCGGCGGTGAGCGGACGCGATTCGACTGCGGCCACCTCCGGGTCGAAGAGCACGAACTCCCCACCCGGCCGGATCACAAAGTTCGACCGGTGCAACCAGGCAAGTCGGACGCCGTTGAAGGCAAGCATCCCGACAATCCCAGCGGCACGCTGCGCGAACGCAACGACCTTTTCGATGGGCATCGGCGCGGCCTCATCGAGCATGAGCGCTTCGTTCGCGAACGGCACGACGGAGCACATGAGCGAAGGGTTCTCCTCGGGGTGCGGGAACACGTCGCACGGAGAGAGGAGCGCTGGATGCTGGAGCTGCTTCTGGAAAAACTGCAGGTAGGGGTCGAAGCGATCCCGCTCCCAGCGGGTGGACAACAGGAACCGACGGGTGGCCAGCGACGCGCTGCACTCGCTGCAATTCAGCTGCACCGCTGGGTTTTCCTCGGATCCGCACTCCCAGCAACGCCGGGTGCGCCGGTCGGGCCGGTTGTCGTTCACCAGGTAGAACATCCGACCCTCGGCGAGACGAATAAGCGCCTCGACCTTGTAATAGTCGGAAAGGTTCATCCCCGGGGAGAACGTCGGGGGTCGGGAGCGGAAACCGCTAGCCATTCAGAGGCGATCCTGTTCGGTGAGCGGAGAGTCTATCTAGCGCGGGAGCATTTCGGCGACCCCGCGGGGCCCTTCCCCGGAATTCCGCTCGCCCCGACGCAGGGGTACCTGCGCCGGCGGCCCGCCCCGACGCCGGAGTACCTGCTTCGGGGGCCCCTCCAACCTCCGCATCCGGCGGCGGTCGTCGCTAGGAACGCTCGCTCCGCGTTCAGCCGCGGCGGCCCACTCGCCGGCTCGCGGGCGGCGCTCCCAGCGTATGACCAACCACTCCTAGTGCGCTAACCGCCAGCGATGCCGACAGCGCCTCTCCCGTCGCCGCCCCTGGATGGCTCGGCGCGCGGCGTGAGCTTGATGATCGCTTGTTCGGCGCTTTTCGCCTGCATGGCGACCTTCGTGGGGGCGGCCTACCAGCGGGATCCCACGCTCTCCACCTGGGTCACCACGGTGTTCCGCTCCGGGGTCAACCTGCTCGCGCTGGTCGCGTTGGCGAAGGGGAATTGGCGTGTCCTGGTCGGAGATGCCCGGCCCGCGCTGTGGGTCCGCGGCGTGCTCGGGGCGCTCTCGCTCATCACGTACTTCACCGCGCTGGCGCACCTCGGGGTCGGCGAGTCCGCGTTCTTGAACCAGACCAGCGCGGTGTGGGTGGCCCTGCTCGCACCGGTGTTCCTTGGCGAACGCACGGGGCGGCTGGTGTGGGTCGCCGTGGCCTGCTCGCTCGTCGGCGTGGCGCTGTTGGCCCAGCCTCGGGAGGGCACCGGCGGGGAGGTTCTCGGGCGAACCATGGGCCTTGCAAGCGGGTTCTGCGCCGCTGGGGCGTACCTCTCCGTACGGAAGGCGGGGGAGACGAACCCGCCGATCACCATCGTCTTCTACTTCACGCTCATGGCGGCGGTCGGAAGCCTCATGGTCACCGTGATCGGCGGTGCGAGGATCCCGCGGGACGGCATGACCCTGCTGCTGCTCGTCGGCTCCGGGCTCGCGGCGACCCTCGCGCAGCTCATCATGACCGAGGCCTACCGCATCGGGCGCGCCGGCCCCGTCGCGGCTGCGGGCGCGGCCGGCCCACTCTTCTCTACGTTGCTCGGGGCGGCGATGCTCGGGCAGATTCCGGATCGGCGCGCCGCAGTGGGGATGGGCATCCTCGTGCTCTCGGGGATCGGACTGCCTTTTTTGGCGACGAGAGGGGCGGGCGGCCTTGCGCCCATCGGGCAGGGAAAAGGCGTGGCCGCAGAACGGCCGTGAACTCCCGAGGGGCCCCCCGTCTACCTCGAGACCACTGACTTCCGGGCCACCATCGCCCGATCCGCGCCGGCGATCGTGTCGTCCACGCTGTTCCCCATCTTCCGCATCCGGACGCCGATCGTAGCCGTCGTCCCCGCGCGGGTCAGCATCGTCTGGATGCGGTCCGCCACCATCCTGATCCCTGGCTCCGCGAGCCCCACGACCAGCACGCCAAGCTCGTCCCCTTCCAGGCGCGCGACCGCGTCCTTTCCGCGCGTGGCCGTGAGCAGCGCCTGAGCCGCCCGCTGCAACAGCTCGTCGGCCGCGGCCGGCCGAGACACGCGAAGCTCCTGGAGTCCGTCCAGCTCCAGCCGTATCGCCGCACACTGCGAGCCGAGCGCGAGGCAATGCTCCTCGGCGCGCGCGGCGTACCGATCCCAGCCTCGACGGTTCAAGAGCCCCGTCAGACCGTCGGTCTCGGCAGGCGACCAGGCGCGGACCGCCGCGCGATCCTGCTCGTCGCGCGTGATTTGGGCCCCCGCGATGGTGCTGAGGAGCTGGGCGACGAGCCGCAGCATGGGCAGGTGCCCTTCGATGAGGTCGGGCTTGGGCTCAGCATCCAGCCCGCAAAGGGTGCCGAACAACGTGCCGTCGGGCAGCTCCAAGGGCACGCCGATGTACGCGCCGATCGGCATCACCTGGCCCATGGGCGCTGCGGCGTAGGCGGGAATGTCCGCGACGCGCGGCGCCACGTTCGGCCCGAGCCCCTCCACCATGCGCTCGCACAGCGTGTCCGACCAGTGCAAAACGCTCCCCGCGGCGATGCTGTACCCGCGATCTTCCACCTGAAGGACCAGCCAGCTCTTGCCCACCTTGCGCGTGATCACCCAGAGGCCGAAAGGGATGCGGTCTTGAAGGAACGCGAGGGTCGCGCGCGAAGCCTCCGCAAACCCTTTCGTGGCGGGCACCGGCACAAGGCTCATCCCCTGCTCGGCGGGTTCGGGAGTTTCAACGGAATCGGCCACGGGACCTCCACCCCGATCCTATCTGAAAACTGTCGGCCGTTGGGGGCATCGACCAGAACTGCTTCCACCACTTTGGGATCATCGTGATCCCGAAGTGAGTCCACCACTTTGGGATCATCGTGATCCCGAAGTGAGTCCACCACTTTGAGATGATCGGAGGGCGTTGAGCAACGGGATGTCGGCCTCTGCCCAGGCCAGGGTTGAGAACCCCGAGGGTAGGAGCCAGCGAAGCGCTACATGCTCCAGCGGCTTCGGCTCCCCCGCCAGGAGCTCACATCGCCAACCGCACAAGCGCACCCCGTCGTGCTCGACCTCTCCGAGCCGTTCGACCGGGCGCACCTCACACCCCAGCTCCTCCCGGATCTCCCGGACGATGGCCATCTCCTCGGTCTCGCCGGGCTCGACCTTGCCTCCCGGCAGCTCCCACAGCCCCCCATTCCGCTTCCCGGCGGGCTTCAACGCCGCGAGCAGACGACCGTCCCGGACGATCGCCGCCGCGACGACGTGCATCAGACCGGTGCGGTCCGACTCTGGGCGTTCAACAACTCCAACTTGAGGATCGAGAGCGCGCCCTGCGTCAGGCGCTTGAACTCCGCAGGCGTCGCGAGCTGGGTGATGGCGCGGGCGATGAACCGGGGGCGCGCGTAGAACTTGCGGTGCGCGATCTTGAGCAACTCCAAGATTTGATCCTTGGTCAGGTGCTCCTCCCAGCAGGCCGGGACCTCCACGCCGCACAGCGGATCCTTCATCAGCCGATCCCAGCAGTCAGCGGGGTAGAGCCCCTTCTTGGCGCCATCCTCGAAGCTCTCGGTCCCGGGGTAGGGCGAGAACACCGCAAACACCGCATAGTCCGCGTCCAACTTGATCATCTCATCGACGTTGTGGACGGCCTCGGCCATCGTGGGCTCGTGGGGCCCGCCGAGCATGATGTATGCGACGGAGCGCACGCCCTCTTCGCGGCACCACTTGAACACGCGATGCACATCGTCGGTGTCGCAGTGTTTGCCCCACTTGTCGAGGCCCTCGTTGTTGGCGGACTCGACGCCGAAGTGGATCTTCGAGCAGCCGGTCTCGCGACAGCGGCGGATCTGCTCCCGCGTGGTGCCGGCGATCGTCGTCTTGTAGCCCCAGTGGAACTTGACGCCACGGCGCTCGATCGCGTCGCAGAACTTCAAAACCCACTGGCTGTTCGGGGTGAACAGGTCGTCGATGAAGTGGGTCTCCGTGATGCCGAGGGAGACGCAGTGCTCCATCTCGTCGAGGATGTTCTCGATGTCCCGCATCCGGTACTGCTTCTTGTACGTCAGGCAGAAGGGGCAGGAGTGCGGACAGCCGCGCGAGGTGATCGCGGTGGTGTTCAGGGGCTGCTTGCAGCCGGGAAGGTAGTACTCTCGGTAGCGGGTGCGCGCGCGGTCGGGCCACGGGTAGGCGTCGAGGGACTTCGTGGACTTCCGGTCCTTGTTCTTGACCAGTTGGCCGTCTTTGCGGAACCAGACGCCGTCGATGCCCTCAAAATCCTTGCCGGCGTTCTGCGCCTGCACCATGTCGAGGAACGCATCTTCGCCGTCGCCGGTCGTGATCGCGTCCACATCCCTGAGGCCTGCGGCATAGTCCGGGAACATCGAGCAATGCGGGCCGCCCAACACGATTTTTGCGTTGGGGTTGAGCTTCCGGACGGTGTTCACCGTCATCTGCACGTCGGGCAGCGAGTGCGTGTAGCAGGAGATGCCGACCAGATCGAGCGGGTAGCGCTTGAGCTGGGCTTCGAAGTCCGGGTAGTCCAGATCGTCCACCACGGGGTCGAAGATCTCGGCCTTGAACCCAGAGCGCTTCTCGATCGCGGCCTGGATGTACATGAGCCCGAGGGGCGGGAAGCAGTAGACGCCGTAGGCCATCGCCTTCGGGATGCCGGCCCAGACACGGAGCTGCTCGGGCGGATTGATGAGGGTGATGTCCATTGCTTAGGCTCCGGGGCTACGAGCGGCGGGGGAGGAAGAACTTCCAAGGGAAGAAGAGGGGGACTTCGGCGCGGTAGCGCAGGTACTCGTCGCCGAAGATCTCGACGAGCACGGGCTCCTGACGCCAGACCTTCTCGACGAGCGAGCCGGCGAGCAGGAACGGGACAAGCAGGAAGCAGAACGAGGCCGAGTTGAGCACGAAGCCCACAGCAAGCACGCCGAGCAGCTTGCCGATGACGGAGGGGTTCCGACTGTAGGCGTAGATCCCGCTCCGGACGAGGTGCACCGTGCGACCCGCCGTGGGGCTGGGGCTCCCGGCCCCGACGAACACCAGCTCGGCGTAGCTGACCCCGACGATACCGAGGCCAGCCAACAAGCTGATCGCCGCGGCGATGTAGTTCACGGGCGCAGGCAAAAAGCTGGGCATGCCGAACGCGACGTCGAGGCGCAACGACACGAGCGCGATCAAGAACGTGAGGGGAAAGAGCACGGGGATGTAGACCTTCGCCACCATCAGGAGGATCTGCGGCGTGCGCACCACTCGGAACGCACCAGCGAGGAGGGACATCGGGCTCATCCCTGCAAGCATACCGGAGCGGGCACCCGTGCAGATGTGAAGGGGCGTACCGAGAAGCGATTGCCGGGGCGGCAACGCCTTCCCTCGCGGTCCAGCCACGGCGCCTTTCAAAAGTCCTCGCCGGCGCCCTGCGGGTAGGATAGTCCCGACGTCGCAGGAGCTGTCGTGCAAACCCGAAGCCGTACCCGGAGTGTCGTCTTCACCGACATGGCGGACTACACCAAGTCCGTTGTGGGCGCCGATCGTCAAGAGCTGCGCAACATCCTGTCTCAGCACCAGCGACACGTCGAGCCGGTGCTCACGGCACGTGGTGGCCGGGTCGTGAAGAACATCGGCGACAGCTTCATGGCGTTGTTCGAGACCGCGACCGATGCGGTGCGGGCATGCCTGGACCTGGTGGAAGCACACCCGCCAGGAGGCACCTCCGGGGGCGTCTTCCGCGCGAGCGTGGCCACGGGGGATGTCGAAGAGGCCGAGAACGACGCTTTCGGCGAGCCCGTCAACATGTCCGCGCGCATCAACGCGCGCACGGGCGCGGGCGAGGTGTGGTTCTCCCCCGGCACGATGCACTGCATGAACCAGGCCGAGATCCCCTGGGAGTCCACCGGCCGACATGCGTTGAAGGGCATCCCGGGCGAGACCGAGATCTTCCGCGCCGTGCCGCAGTATGGCTGCACGCTGCCGGACGTCCTGATCGGCGCCATCAAGGCCAAGTCCTACAGCATCTGGACCGCCGGCGAGGCCATGCCGCCCATCAGCCCCGCCGGGCACCTGGTGCTTGTCGGGTTCCGCCCCGGCTCGCCCCAGCTCCTGGAGTCCATCGACCGGCTGCCAGTCGTCGATCCCTCCCGGCTGTGGCTCTCCACCTACAACATCGGTTCCGCCGATCGCATCGAATGGGCGCGGCTTGGCCGAGGGCTCGTGATCGGCACGCCCGCCGCCTTGCAGACCGCGGTGCTGACGCACCAGAAGATCGTCATGCGCCCGCCGGGGTCCGACACGATCATCCTCGACAGCCAGTCGGATGCGTGCATGGACCTTGTGATCGCCGGCATCGCGCTGCCCGCCGTCCCGATCGCGGAAGTCGTGGCCGGGTACAGCTACGACTTGATGGCCGAGGGACGCTGGCTCAACCGCACCGACCGAGCCGTGCTGCGCGTGGATGTGAGCGCCAACGGCGTGACCATCACCGTGCTCACCCCCGGCGTGCAGATCAACGGGCTGTCAGCCCAGATGAACAGCACCTTTACGCTGGTGCAAGGCACCGAGATCCAGTCCGGCGGCATGCAGCTCAAGTTCCACGACCTGCGGGGAGAAGAAGGGTATGCGGGCGCGCTCGTCGGCGACACGCAGATCCGCGTGCCCGTGTCGAGCGGCCAGCGCGTCGAGATCGGCCGCGAACCCCAACATCCAGGCATGCTGCTGCCCGACCGCAACAACCAGGAGAACATCCGCTGGTGTCCTGGTCCCCGGGCAGCCCGGGCCCGCGAGCGTGGCTTCACCCTCGACAAGGTGCTGACCGGCCGCCGGCAGTGCGCCCTCGACGTTCAGAGCGCGCACGCCACCATCAGCGCCCTGCACGAGACCTTGCCAACTGTCTTGCTGGATCGCACCAAGTTGTCGCGCGTGCTGCAGCCGCGGCTCGCGACGTACGGCGACCTCATCCTGCTCGGCACGACCGTCGTGGCGCTTCGGGATCACGCGGACGGCTGATCGGGCGGGGCGCGCGATCCCGTCGACCTCCGGCTCCATGGACGCCCAGGCGACATCCTCGATCGCCTGCGAGCGGCTGGGCGCGTCGAGGCGTTGACGATGCCGAGTGCCGATTGGGCGCCGCTCTGAGCGTCGCCGAAGCCGGCGTCACGGCCCGGAATCTGCCCAAGGGCCGGGCGCGCGCGAAGTCGCCTGGTCGGGGTCCCCGCGGCCCCGTCCTGTTCTGTCAATCCCGAAGAAAGCGAACCCGAGCAGGCCGGGCGTGCTTACTATGCGTGGATGCCCCTGGGGATGTACGAAATGCCACTGGATCTGTCCGTCTTCAAGCGCGATCTCCCAGCGGCGCTCGCTCGGAACGGGCTCATCGACGACGTGCAGGACGCGTCCTACCCAACGATGGGCCGATGTCTGATTGTCTGCGGAACCTGCGGGAATAGCAAGGTTTCCGATGAAGCTCCAAGTCCTTCGAGCCAGGGGGGCTGACCTGGACACGCCCCTCCAATCCAGGTTCCGCCGGGGCTCCCGCCTCGCGGGCTACTTTCTGGTCGCGCTCGGGACCACCGTCCTCGCCGGTTGGGCGTTCGACATCTCGGTGCTCCGGAGCGTCGTCCCCTCCGCCGTCAGCATGAAGTTGAACTCGGCACTGATCTTCGTGGTCTACGGCGCTGCGCTGGCGCGGCGTGGGCCGGGGCCGAGCCGCCTGAATACGCTCCTCGGCGGGGTCGTCGCCCTGGTTGGGGGGCTGACGCTTCTTGAACATGTGTCGGCGGTGGACCTTCGCATCGACCAACTGTTCGTGCAGGATCCCGCCATTTCCCTCCATCCGGGAAGGATGCCGCCCGCCGCGGCCGCCTGCTTCGTGGCGCTCGGCCTCGCTCTGCCACTGTCGGACACACGCTGGCGAAGCCTGTCCGACCTGGCCTTCATCGGTGTCGCGGCGACCGCGCTCTTTGGCGTCACCGGCTATCTCTACAACGTCGACGCCCTCTTTCGCATTGGGGCGTTCAGCCCCATGGCCGCAACCGCCGCGCTCGGGCTCGGGGTCGCCTCCCTTGCGGCGCTCGCGTCCCGGCCCACCAGGGGGCTCGCGGCGGTGCTGGCCAGCGAGACCATCGCCGGGACCATTGCGCGGCGAGGGTTGCCTGCGGTCGTCGGGCTCCCCATCGGCATCGGCCTGCTGGCGTTGCGCGCGCTCAAGGCGGGATGGTTCGAGACAAGCGTGCTCGCAGGGCTGTCGGTGGTCATGTTCGTGCTGCTCATCGGGGGGACAGGGATGAGCTGGCTGCTTTCGCTCGAGAGGTCGGAGGCAGCCCGGGTTGCGGGTGAGACAGAGCTGACGCGGCAGCGGGAGAAGCTCAACACCACCCTGCAGTGCATCGGAGACGGGGTCATCACGACCGACATGGACGGTCGGATCGCGGGGATGAATCCGGTCGCCGAGGCGCTCACCGGTTGGAGCGCGGCCGACGCCCTGGGTAGAGCGGTGGCGGAGGTGTTCCACATCGTACGCGAAGCCGACCGCTCCAGGGTCGTGTCGCCGGTGGAGCAGGTCATGCGAGGCGGGGTGATCGTCGGACTGGCCAACCACACGCTCCTGATCGCCCGGGATGGGACGGAGCGCCCGATCGGGGACAGCGCTGCGCCGATCCAGGATGGCGAGGGGATGCTGGGGGTGGTGCTGGTGTTCCGCGACATGACGAAGGAGGCGCGGTCTCGCGCGCTCCTCGAAGCCGCCGCCGACCGCGCACAGCTCCTCGCCAGCCTCTCCCTGGAGTTTTCGGAGGCGGCCGACAGCGTTCCCGGCGTGCTGGAGCTCGTCGCCGCGCGCATCTCCAGGGTGCTCCCCGATCTCGCTCTGGTCATGACCACCGATGGGGCGACCGGGGCGCTGTCCACCTCGGACTTCGCCATCGGCTCTCCGGACGCGGCGCTGGTCGCCGAGTTCCGTAAGCTCCTCGCCCTCGGCGGCATCAAGCTGGGGCAGGGCATCTCGGGCCAGGTGGCGGCGACGGGGACCGCGCAGCTCGTCGAGGTGACGAACGTGGAGCAGCTGGCGGCGGAGGCGCCTCCCCAACTCCGGGACCTCGTTGTTCGACTCGCCCCCACCAGCGTGCTCGCCGTGCCCATGCGCTCCGGGGGGCGCTGTCTTGGCGTCATCACGTTGACCCGCCACAGGCCCGACCGGCCCTA
>CANKNP010000093.1 GCA_947483545.1 Deltaproteobacteria bacterium
ACGCCGCCTGTGTCATCCGCCGATTCCGACGATCCTGACGATTGGCCCCTCCGGGTTGGTGTCGGCGCGGAGGTCGATCACGCCTTCGATCGCCCAGGCCGCAGCGTCTTCGGCATCGGGGTCGTCGGGGTCGGCGAAGGCGTCGGCCAGGGTCGGAGTGGCGAGGGGGACGGGGAGGACGTGGCGAACGGTCCATTGGTGGGGGCCTGCGGGGCGCAGGGTAGTGAGGGTGGAGGCGCGGGCGCGGTGGTCGAAGGCGACGTTCCCGTGGTCGGCGAGGAAGGGGGCGAGCGCCGCTTCGATCTCGGCGGCGCCCCAGGGGTCTGCCTCGCCGCGCAGGATGCCCGCGGCGGCCTCCTCCCAGTCGCGCCGCGAGAGCGCCCGGATGAACAGGTGGAGTTCGGCGCGGATACGGGCGTTGAAGGCCCGCTTGTCTGCGGAGATGTCCAGCTTTCTCGGGGCCTCGGGTCTGGCGTCCCCGCCCCCAAGCATCGACTCCCACTCGGTCAAAAGGCTGGCGTCCACCATCCCCAACATGCTCCGAAGCCAGGCCAGCACGTCCAACAGCTCGTCGGAATGGGCGTCCACGGGCACGTTCTGGAGCAGCGCCTTGTACACCTCCGAGACGTAACGGAGGAGCACCCCCTCCGAGCGTTGCAGCCCGTACTCCTTCACATAGTCCGCGAAGGAGGTGTAGATCTCCGCCATCTCGCCCACCACCGCCTTCGGGCGGACCGACTCCGGCTGCAGCCAGGGGTGCGACTCTTTGTAGTTGTTGAAAAACGTGTAGATGGCCTCGGCACCCGGCTTCGGCCAGGTGACCTCCTGGATGGCGACGATCCGTTCTTCGTACGGCACGCCCGCGGCCTTCAGGGCCTGTATGGCCTCAAACCGGGCCTTGTCCTGCTGCTTCAGGAGCACGTGGCGGGGGTTCTCCAGGATCGCCTCGACCCAGGTGACCACGTCCACGGCGAACGTTGGCGCCTTCGGGTCCAGGTCTGCGAGCGCGTCGAGCAGGAACAACGAGAGCGTGTGGTGCAGGCTGAAGTCCCGCTGGAGCGTCGGGTCGAGCGTCAGTCGACCCTCGTCCACGCCGACGACGTGGGCGCTCCGCAAATTTTCCAAGAGGCTGTGCGCCGCCAGCCGGAGCTTCTCCTTTTCGGCCGCAGACGCATGGCTGGTCTCGATCAACGCCAACATCGCGTCGAACCCAGGCTGCGCGTCGCCCGTGCGCTCCTGCGCCCGTTGCATCATCGTCAGCATCCGGCCGTGATCGACCGAGAACGTGCTCGCCAGCGCCTCGGGCGGGCGCTCCATCAGCGAGAGGAGCGTCTGCTCGTCCCAGTGTTTGTAACCCTTCGTCGGGGGTTGGGCCTTGACGATCTTTCGGCGCTTCTTCGGGTCTGTCACTCGGATGTCGGTCATCAGGTTTTCAATCACATGCGCAGGCGCCTGGGCGACGACAAAGCCGACGTGGTCGAAGCCTGCGCGCCCGGCACGGCCCGCGATCTGTTTGAATTCGCGGACACGGAGAATCCCTACATTTTCGCCGTCAAACTTGCAGAGTTGGGTGAACAAGACGGTGCGGATGGGCACGTTGATACCGACCCCAAGCGTGTCGGTGCCGCAGATCACCTTCAGGAGCCCGGCCTGGGCGAGCCGCTCGACCAGCAGACGATACCGGGGGAGCAGTCCGGCGTGGTGCAGCCCGATGCCGTGCAGCACATAGCGACGGATCGTCGGGCCGAAGGGGCTCGCAAAGCGAAATCCGGCCACGGCCGCCGTCAGGGCCTTTTTCTCCTCTTTGGTACACCAATCGACGCTCATGAGCGCCTGCGCCTGATCGGTCGCGTCGTTCTGCGTGAAGTGAACCACGTAGACGGGGGCCTTGCCCTCGCGCACGAGCAGGCTGAGCGCCTCTTGAAACGGTCGGGTGCTGTACGAGAATTCCAGTGGAACGGGGCGGTGAACCCCGCGAACCTCGGAGACCTGCCGGGAGGTGCGCCGGGCGAGATCTTCGCGGATGACCCGCGTGTCCCCCAACGTCGCGGACATCAGCAGGAACGTGGCTTGGGGCAGCGTGAGCAGTGGGATCTGCCAAGCCATGCCGCGATCCCGGTCCGCATAGTAATGAAACTCATCCATCACCACGCTGTCCACCTTCGCGCTCGCACCCTCTCGGAGCGCGACGTTGGCGAGGATCTCGGTCGTGCAGCACAGGATCGGCGCCTCCCGGTTGACAGCACCGTCGCCCGTCATCATGCCCACATGCTCTGCTCCAAAGATCCGGCAAAGCTCGAAGAATTTCTCGCTGACGAGGGCCTTGATGGGCGCTGTGTACCAGGTCCTGCCGAGCTCAGCGAAGGTCTTGAAGTGGAGCGCGACCGCCACGAGCGATTTTCCGGATCCCGTCGGCGCGTCCAGGACGACGTGATTGCCAGAAAAGATCTCCAGGATGGCCTCCTCCTGGTGGGGGTACAGCGTCACGCCGCGTGCCGCGATCCAAGCCAAGAAGGCCTCAAGCATCGCGTCGCCGGCTTGCGCTGGGGGGCCGAATCCATGCTCGGGGATGTACCGATCAAGGCGCTGGGGATCGAGCATGGTTGCGTCTAACGGCGTACAATCGCGCGATGCAACGTCCGCCCCCGCTCCGACGCACCCGCAGGGTCCCTTGCACCTGTGTCGGGTGTGGGCGGCTGGTCGAGTCCGCGGATGTGACGTGCGCGAAGTGTGGGCGGGAGCGGCCCGCTTCGGGGTGGCCGCCGACGGGCATGCCAGGGTTGGATGGGGGGCACGGTGGCGCGGGGGGCGTCGCGTCGGTCTCGGTGTTTGGGGCTCAGCACGAAGAGTCCGGGGATGAGCCGAGCGATCAGGGCCACGGGGGGGCCAACCTTCGGGACGAGATGCCGGAGGAGGCGCTCGAGATCGCGAGCAGCGTGCGGCCGAAGGCGCTCCGGATTCGGGTAGCGCCTGGCGCGGAGGATGAGCCGGTCGAAGCCGACGAAGACACGGACGCCGAAGAGATCGCCCGGTCACGCGCCGCCGCGGTGGAGTCGCGCTACGCCGGCCGGTACAGCATCGAAGAGACGCTCACGAGCACGCCGCACCTGCAGCGACACCTCGCCGTGCAGGAGCCGCTCGTCCGGCGGGTGGTGTTGACCGTGCTCCCGCAGAACCGTCCCGGCGAGGTTCAGCAGGCGCTCGAGTCCCGGTTCTTGCGCGATGCCCGGGTGCTCGCGCGCTTGCGCCATCCCGCGCTCGCGCCGGTCCACGACGCCGGGCGGGCGCCGGATGGCACGTGTTTTGTGACCGAAGAGGTGCCCTACGGCCCTACGATCCAGCAGCTGTCGAGCTCGGGTGCGCTGCGCGCCGAGCCTCTGCTGCAGATTTTCAAGGCCGTGGTCGGCGCCATCGGCGCGATGCATGAGGCGGGCGTCGTCCATCGCTGCCTGCGCGGGGATTGTGTTGTCATCGGCTCAGTCATCGGCGAGGGCCCCGCCCCCGTGCAGGTCGGGCGGTACGGCTGGCATGTGCTCCCGGAGGATGGACCCGTCGAGGACGATCCCGCCGCGGTGGTGGTCTGGCCCCCTGAGCTTTTGAGCGGCGAGGAGCCCGACGAGTCCGGCGACGTCTATGCGATCGGGGTGTTGCTCTACCACGCGCTCGCGGGCGTTCCGGCGTACACGGGCACCGGATCCGAGATCCGCGCTGCCCGTGCCGCGGGCCCCCCGCCCCCGCTCCCCCACCCCGGCGGTATGCTCTCCGCCCTCGCCACTCTGGCCGAGCAGTGTATGGACCCGAGCCCCGAGGCTCGTCCCGCCTCCGCCCGCGCGATCCTCACGCGGCTTGAGGAGATCGGCCGGCCGCCGGCCCCCCCGCCCCCCGCGCCGGTCAAGGCCGGCTGGTCTACGCGCCTCGCCGCAGCCGCGATCACCGGCGCGGCGCTCCCCACCGTCCTGCTCATCGCCGGCGGGGTCTGGTTCACGACCCGCCCCCCCGAGCCGATTGCTCCTGACGCTCCTTTGGCCGCCCCCGCCGTCCCCGCGCCCGCCGTTCCCGATGAAGCCGCCACCGAAGCCCTCGTCAACGAGCGTGTCGCGGCCTGGCTCAAGGAGCACGGGGTCGGCTTGCCGGGGTCGGAGGCTCCCCCGCCCGAGCCGGCGGTGACCACGCCTCCTGCGCCTGTCGCGCAGCCGGCGGCCCCTCGCCCGCCGCCTCCGCGCGAGGCCACGCCGGTCGCGCGCTCGCTGCCCGAGCCAGCCCCGGTCGTCCCCGTCGAGGTCGTGCCTGTGATGGTCGAGCCTGTGGCGGTCGTGGAGCCGGTGGTTGTGGTCCCGGCGGTGGTCGAGCCCGCCCCCCCCGTGGCTACGGTGGCGCCGGCCGCCCCTGTCGTGCAAGGCGCCGCCGCGCTCTCAGGGTTGTGGCTCGGAAAGGTCTCCGGTGGGACCATCGCGTTCGACCTCGTCGTATCCGAGAGCGGCGTGGTCCAGGGCCGCGCGCGTCGCAGCGACTACGCCGGCGAGGGTCGGATCACCGGGCGGGTCCAAGCGTCGGCAGAGGGGCTGCGGGTCAGCATCAGTGTCAGTCAGGACGGCACCACCTCGACGTACACCGGCAGCATCGTGGACGGCGCGTTCGTCGGCAAGGTGTTCGACGGCGCCAAGGGGATCGGGCGGTTCAGCGTACGGCGGTGACCTAGGAGTCCGTAGGGCATACCCCGGGAGCGCCGCCCGCGAGGGCTCGCAGCGGGCGCCGCGGCTGCTCCCGGAGCCGAAGAACTCAACGTCGCCCGGGCCCCCGGCGCGGGTACTCCCGCGTCGGGGCTAGTTCAGCCGCCCGCGGCGGCCGCAGTCTCCATCATCGCCCGCGCCTCTGGGATGGGGCCTTCGTCGCTAAGGCAAGCCGCCAGCAGCGGATCCGCCAGAAGGTCGAAGTAGTTGCGCGCCACGCCGTCCACATAGACGACGTCGGACACAAGCCGAATGCCATGGCTGTAATCGGCATAATGCACGCCGTGCACCGTGCTGAGCGGCTGGATCGGTCGCCCGTCCGAGCGATGCCACCCGTAGATCGCCTCCCGGTCGGGCTGCCCAAGGAGCCGCGGGCTCAGCACCACGTCCTTCTTCGTGCCGGCCACAAGCGCGCTGAGCGGGCTCGCTCCACGCTCCTCCGCGATCCGATCGCGGCTCTCCAGGATGTACGGCACCGAGCGCATCTCCGGGCCGGCCGGCAACGGCGCGGGGTCGAGGCGAAGTGCGGCCGCAGCATAGACCGCATCCACGATCTTGCGCGTGGGCAGCCCGTAGCCAAGGGCACGCGCTACCTCGGACGCTGCGCCAAAATCGAGGGGTACGGGAAGGAAATCATCATCCCCCCCGATGGACAGGTAGTCTCGGGGCACGAAAAGGGTGATGACCGAGCCCTCCGCGGGCCCGGCGAGCGTCACCGGGACAAGATCGCGGAGAAAGGCGGGGATGTTGCCTGCCAGCAGCTCATCCCGCGTGGCGGCATTGCGTTCGCGATCGGAGAGGCCGCACACCCGCGCGGCGAAGGCCGTGCCGGATGCGGCGTCCGACGGGCGTGGTGGAAAGGCCGAAACGGCCAGATCCGGGATCGTACATTCGGCGGCGCGCGCGAGGGAGGCCAGGAGGAGGATGAGCATCGGGGCGCGAGGATAGCCGCCTTTTCGTCAGAGGGTCTGACAACATCGAAACCCGAGGTGGTAGTTCTGGTGACTCGCGGGATCACGCACGCGGGTCCCGTGCCAGAAAGGCGCTCGCCACCGACAGGAGTCCTCGTGCGCCCGCACCTGGTCGAACACGAACCAACTGCCTTTCAGCTCGGTGACCCCGAGCGTGGTCGAGCCCCGGCTGGCCATTTCGCTCATCGACAGCGGCAGGTTCATCGCCTCGGCGGCGTTCCCGTTGAGATCGTACGCTCCGAGCGGGCTTCGGCACTCTGGGAAGGAGCCCGCCGGGTAGGTGTTCGATCCACAACCCGCCCACTCTCCCCCATTGCACCCTGCGCTTTTCGAGCTGCCGGTGCCGCACACGCCCTCCCGATAGGACTCTCCGTAGCTCCAGATCTGCGGGTCTGCGGCATTGTTGGCGTTCCGCATGAGGCCCACCGCGGTCAGGGCGGACACTCCGGTGGCGAGGTCGAAGCGGTAGTCCGGGGCTTCCAACTCTCCCGCACATGCACCCTCCCACTCGTGGGCATCACAGAGCCGCTTTCCCATCGCCTCGCAGACCGCCGCGGCGTCTGACGTCCGCGTCCAGACCACCGGATATTCGCAGGGAATATCCGGGAACTCGAACATGTCGATGCAGGCCTGGGCGTCCTCCGGACGCGCCTTGGATGGGTCGTACAGCGGGACCATGTACGGTCCACCGCAGATCCGCTCGGCCTCTGGGTCGGTTGTCTGCATCTTCGCGGCCGCCTGCCGACTCCTGCAGTCCTCGACGCTCAGCGGGTGGCGGGTGACGGCTGGGTTGCCGGTGCCCATCCGGGGCGCCGCTGTGAAGATCGCGGTGAGCTTCCCGACGCTGGCTGGGCTCAAACGGTGTGCCTCTCGCAACTTCTCAAGCAGCTCCGCCTGCTCCGGTGTCGGCTGAGCACCTCCGGTCGCAGCCTGTCCGAGCGAACCGAAAACCGCCAGGGTCAGGAGGGCGGGGAGGACCAACAGCGCGGACGCGGTCTGCAACCCAACCCGGCGCGCCGAAGGCCCGCGCTGCTCGTTGCTGCTCACTCCCGCGCCGTCAGCGGCCCGCGGGGCTTTCGCAGGAGGTAGAAGAAGTCGCGGTTGTCCCCGTAGCCGACGAATCGGGCGTAGGTGCCACCCTTGCTCTCCCGATCGAGCACTTCCATCCCCCGGACAAGGTGGTTGACCGTCAAACCGTCGCCGCCCTGCGTGTGAACCGCGAGATACGTGTGCTCCAACGCGTTCATGTCCAGGTGCATCGCATAGGAGCAGCCGTAGGCATCGTACACCTGGGCCATCGACGAAGGCGTGGCCGTCGAAAAGTAGCTGTAGAGCAGGAAGCGGCCCGCTGCGGACTCCTGAATGCAGACGCCGCCGCGGATCGTTCGCTGCTCCCCCTCCACCGACCCCGACCAGTTCCCCTTTCCCCAATCTCGCACCAGCTCACCCGGACGAGCCAGGCCCGTCTCCGGGTCGGGCTCCAGGAGCGGCACCCCATTCTGACGGGCATGTTTCACGGATGCGAGCCGCGCGTCGTCCGCCTCCGTCCAGGTTCGGAGCTCGACCATCCCGTCCACCCAGACCACGAGGGTCGCGAGCCCAGGCTGCAGGCGGCTCAGCACTGTCCCGTACTCGACAAAGCCGTAGTGCGACCCCGCGTTGCGCTGCGAGAGCTCACCACGGGAAAACGCCCCATGCGAACGCTTGAATCCGCCAGCAAAGACCGCTACCTCGCGGGAGACATAGTCCGGATTCAAGAGCCCCGTGCCCGTCAGCGGCGCGAGTGTCGCAAAGCCGTCCGGTCCGGGCACCCCCTGCGGGTGCACCGCCTCGGGCACCCGATCCGACCATCCGACGCGCGGATGATCGGTGCCCAGCTCATATCCCAACTCAAATGAAGAAAGGTCGAAGGCGGCTGTGTAGACGAGCGAGGTTCTCTCGGCCGGATCCAGCTCGCGGGCGCGACCCGCGTTCCTGGCCAGGATGCGGGGCGCGACCGCTCCGGGTTGGAGCACGCTGGCCCAGACCCCGGCGGCGGACTGCACCGGATACCAGCCCCCCACCTCGACCTGGCCGTCGGCCGCCCCGGAAAGCGGGAGACCCAGGTTTGAGGCGCTCACCAGGCGACCCTCGTCGGCGTCGGACACCATCGCGGGGACCGGCCCACCTCCCGGAGACGAAGGGCCGCGCTCGCCAAGCTGCTCCTCGGCTCGCTCCGTATCGGCGAACAGGGTCTCCTTGGCGAGGGTGGTCAGGCGCTCCCCGCCGATGACGTGATCGCGGAGGAAGTCGGTGGTCCACTCCAAGGTCGTCTTGTGCCCGACTGTCGGATTTCGAACCGCGAGGCGGCCACCACAGAGCTGACCGTAGGCGTGGCCCGAGGCCTTTGCCTGCACCAACGCGTTGGGCTCGCCGCCCCAAAGCGCACAGGGCTCCGGGACACCGTCGCGCGCAAGCACCACGCCATCGATCGTCTCGGTCTCCAGGCGGACAGATTGGCGCATTCCGGCGGAGTTCTCCAGGTGCCAGCTCTGACTCTCGCCGTCTGACCAGACCAGGGAGAGCACGAACCAGACGCCGACCGCCGGCGCCAGATCCGTGAGCGTTGCCGTGCCGGGGCGACCGTCCGACGCCACAAAGCTCTGGCTGCTGGACCGCGACCAGGGCTGAGCCTCAAGCACGGACTCATGGTTGGACCTCAGCGCCAGCAATACGCCCGGGTCGGGGGAAAGGGTGGGGGCGGGGTCAAGGGCCTCAAGCGAAACGGCCGCGTCCGGAGGGACGGCCTCTGCTTGCGGCTCGGCCGCTTCGGGTGGAGCTCCGCATGCGGCAATAAATAAGGCAAGTTGAAAGTACATGTCTCCGCACAGTAAGCACCTTATGGCCCGCCAGGATTACGCGTGGCTTTCACCCACAAAGCAGGGCGGGTTACCCGGGCCCGATGATGTTGATCGCCCTCGCCGTTTTGTCCGCGCCCGCCCTCGCCGCCGCGCCGGATCCGAGCATTCCCTTCGAGACCTACACGCTGGAGAACGGGCTGACCGTGATCCTGGCGAAGGACGACTCGATCCCCTTCGTGCAGGTTCACGTCCGCATTGCGGCCGGCTCCAAGGACGAACAGCCGGGCCGCTCCGGCTTCGCACACCTGTTCGAGCACATGATGTTTCAGGGCAGCGAGCACGCCAACGACGATTACTTCGCCCCCTTCCTTGCGTTGGGGGGCGCGCTGAACGGCAACACAACCCTCGACCGCACGGTGTATTTTGAGGGCGTGCCCTCCAACTACCTTGCGTTGGCCTTGTTCATGGAGAGCGATCGCCTGGGGTGGCTGCTCCCGGCGATGACCGCCGAGAAGTTCCAGAACCAACAAGAGGTGGTGAAGAATGAGCGCCGGCAGCGGTACGAGACCCCGCCCTACGGCGAGGCCTGGCCCAAGTTGTTGGAGTCGATCTGGCCCGAGGGTCACCCCTACCACATCGCCACCATCGGCAAGCACGAGGATTTGACCGCCGCGACCTTGGACGATGTGCAGAGCTTTTTCCGGACCTGGTACCTCCCCAACAACGCCACCCTGACGGTGTGCGGAGACTTCGACCCAACGGAAGCTCGCAGTCTGGTCCAGACCTATTTCGGGGATGTCGCGGCCGGGCCCGAGCCGAAGATCACGACCGCAGCGCCGCACGCGCTCACCGGCACCAAGGTGGTGACCGTCGAGAAGGCGACCGTGCCGTTCCCGAAGGTCTGGATGGCGTGGATCAGCCCCTCGGTGTTCGCGCCGGGGGACGCCGATCTCGACCTGGCCTCGCAGATCCTCGCGGGCGGGGAGGACTCGCCGCTGTACAAGGCGCTCGTGCGGGACAGCAAGATCGCCCAGTCCGTGGACGTGAGCCAGAGCTCGCAAATTCTTGCCGGAATGCTGATCATCGAAGCGACGGCCGCGACGGGCCACACCGCGGAGGAGCTGGTAGCTGCGATCGACAAGGTGCTCGGTGAAGCGAGGGAAAAGGGGTTCACAACCGAAGACGTGGACATCGCCCGCACAACCTACGAAGTCGGCTTTTATGGCGCGCTGTTGAGCATCTCCGGCAAGGCCGACCTGCTCGCGCAGTACCAGGGGCTCACGGGCGATCCTGGCTACCTCTCGAAGGATCTGGCGCGCTATCGGGCGGCCACCGCGGAGTCGGTGACCGCGGCGTTCCGGACCTACGTTCCGGCTGAGAACCGGGTGATCCTCCGGTTCCTACCGGCGTCCCCGCCCCCAGCTGGCGCGACCGCGACCCCCGCAGCAGGAGCCAAGTGAACATGCGAAGCCAAATCTTGTTCCTCGCCCTCGTGCTCACCGGCTGTCCGAAGGAGGTGCCGCCCACCCCGGTGGTCGAGCCCGTCGCGGCGCCGACCCTTGCCCCGACGCGCCTCGCAGCGCCCGGTCCGAGCGCGCCCCGGGCCTTCACGCTGCCCGAGGCGAAGACCGCGACCCTCTCGAACGGGCTCGCCGTCTACCTTGTCGAGAACCACGAGGCGCCGCTCGTGAACGTGCGGTTGAGCTTCCGGGGGGTCGCGCTGACGGACCCGAAAGGCAAGGAGGGCCTCGCCAGCATGGCCGCGGCGATGATGAACCAGGGCGCCGGCACCTACACGGCGGAGGCTTGGGACAAGGAGCTGCGCCGCCTCGGCACCTCCCTCGGCATCGGCGCCGGGTCCGAGAACGCTACTGCCGAGATGTCGTCCCTCTCTCGGAATTTGGGTCCGTCGCTCGACCTGCTCCGCGCGCTCGTCCTCACGCCGACCTTCGACAAGAGCGAGTGGGAGCTGCTCGCGGGCCGCATGAAGGACGCGGTCACGTCCCGACGTTCCGATCCGGCGAGCACCGCGAGCTGGGTGTTGGACAAGGTGGTGTACGGCGATGCGTACAAGGGTCGGAAGCTGGACGAGACCACGCTGATGCGCATCTCTCCGAAGGAGATGCGGGCCTGGCAGCAAAAGAACCTCGTTCCGCAGAACGCCGCGCTCTTCGTTGGCGGTGACACGACGCTGACGGAGGTCCTGCCGATGTTGGAGGCCCGGTTTGGGGCGTGGAAGGCGGTCAGCGGCTCGGGAAAGCCTCCAACCGTAGCGCAGCCAGCAGCCCCGAGCGCGACCACCGTCACGCTCGTGGACAAGCCAGGCGCGAGCCAATCGGTGATCGTGGGGATGGGCTACGTGGGAAAACCGTCTGACCCCGGGTACTACGCACTCACGGTCGCCAACTACGGCATGGGGGGGCAGTTTATGTCCCGCTTGAACCTGAACTTGCGCGAGGACAAGGGCTATACCTATGGGGCACGCACGTCGGTCGGATACGATTTGGCTGGCACCCAGTTTCAGACCTCGGCGCCGGTCGTGGCCGACAAGACGGTCCCAGCGTTGATCGAGCTGGTAAAGGAGCTGCGCGGGCCGATGGTGGACAAGCCGGTGAGCGAGACCGAGGTGAAGAACGCGCAGGGCGGGCTCCTGATGGCCCGACCCCTGAAGTTCGAGCAGCCCGGCTATCTGCTCGGCCAGTTGGAAAATGTGTGGGCCTACGCGCTGCCGGCGGATTGGATCACGGCGTACGACAGTCACGTCCGGGCAGTGGATGCCGCTGCAGCGGACGCCGCGTGGAAGGCGACGATCAACCCGGATCGCATGAGGTTCGTGATCGTGGGCGACATGGCCAAGCTCAAGGAGGGCATCTCGCAACAGGCGCAGGTCTGGGGGTGGGTTGTCGAGTCCCGGGATGTTGACGCGGGGCTCCTGCCCTGATGGCCGTCTGGGTGCTCCTCCTGGCCCTTGGGATGCCCGGCGCGGGCGCCGCGGGACCTTGCCGGGACAGTCAGCCTTGCGGCGGGGCGTGCATCCCCTGGGAGTCGCCGTGTGTCGTAAAGGAGCGGCCTGGATCCGAGGGGGACGGTTGGGAGATCCCCTGGGAATTGCTCAACGGTCGATTGGTTCGAAACCTGACGTTTTGCGGGGTTTATGTCGCGTTGTTCCTGATCGCCCAGCGCGCAAGCGTGGGACCCCGGGAGGTCTGATGGGGGTGAAAGCCCACCGGGCGGTGAAATTGGCGCGGGGCGAGATCGTCGCTGGCGGCGGCGGACTGCGGGTGTCCATCGGGGGGAGGGGTCGGGCGCTCTACCGAGAGCTTCGCGTCAAGCTGCGCGCGGCGGACAACGACGCCCGAACCGCCGCGAAGAAGGCCTATACCTACGATCCGCTCGCTGAGCACCAAACGGTCACCCGAGAGTACCAGGCGCTCGGTCAGATGGTGCGAGATCGGGTCCGGGAGCCCTTCGACCTGTACAAGTTCATGGAGCAGTTGGGGCCCTATACACCGGTCGCATTTCAGCCGTCGGAGTTCGTCCCAAGCCCTCACACGGTGAAGCAACATTCGATCCTCGCGTACCCGATGAAGGGCTGGGTGACGATGGTCGCCATCGGCATCCCTGCCGCGCTCCTGCTGCTTGAGGAGTGGTGGCTCATTGCTGGGGTCACGCTCGTTTTGGGGACGGCCGGCCCAATGGCCATTCGACTCGTGCGGCAGCGGCCTGGGTACGCCGTCCGTCTGGAAGAGAAGATGCGAAAGGACTTCGCGGAAGAGCAGGTTCGGCTGCGCGCTGCGCACGTCCGGGCGGAGGAGCAGCACCGGACGGATCGCATCCGCGACGAGGGGCTCCGCGTGCGCCTCCGCGAGAGTTTTGGCAGCCGCAACCCCGCGCCTCTGACGGAAGTGCTGGAGCTCCAACTGATGGGGCAGGGGCTCCCGCTCCCCGTGATCTTCGATGTCGATTTCGACGGGTTTGAGAGCGCCGCCATCGATCTCATCCTGCCTGAGCTGGACGACATGCCGGAGGAGCTGACGTCCATCACCCACAGCGGGCGTCTGGCGCGCAAGAAGCTGGAGCGACCCGATCGTTGCGTGCTCTACGACGAAGCTTGCTGTGGCCTTGCGCTGCGTTTGGTGGCCGAGACCTTTTGCCTTCTCCCGATGCTCCCCAAGCTCACGTTGCGCGGGATCTTCACGACCAAGGACAGCACGGGTCGGGAGGTTGATCGCGCCGGGTTGACGATCGATGTCAGGCGCGAAGACTTTGCCGGCTTGAACCTGACGGCAGGGGCAGCGCCCGACCTTGTGCGCCAGATTGGGAAGTGGGGGGGGAACCGGAAGGGGGAGATTTCGATGGTTTGAGGCGCCCCCTGTAAGCCCCCGCCCCCTGCATCGTTCTCCCCCCGAACCCCTCGGAGTCCGATGCTCACCCTCCTCGCGCTTACCGCCTCCTCCCCCGCCCACGCCTGGTCCACCCGCGAAATGTTCAACACGGCGATCTCGCGTGTGGAGCAGATGGTCTACCAGGGCGAGTCCCAGGCGGTAGCACATCGTCACGGGTTGAACATCGTGAATGTGACCTGGGAGGACACCGGACGGTACAAGGGTTCGTCCGTCGGGCCCAACATCTCGGACATGACCATCGGCGTGCGGGACGGCTCCGGCGCGCTGCACCCCATGCCGGTCATCCGCTTCGACAATTTCACCGACAAGACGGCCGACGTGCGCGCGTCCAACTTCTTCGTGAACGTCGGCAACGAAGACGGTGTGGGCCTGCGCCCGGTCGCCCTCTCCACGCTGCTTCAAAACCCACGGGCGTTCCTCACGAACCCCAGCTCCTGGACCGGCGGCCGGTCGAGCTTGTGGGCGGATCGGGACACCGAGATCCTGGTCTCGGCGCAGGCGTGTCTGCTCCCCGTGCCGCATGAGGGCGAGGCGGTGTTCACGCCCGTGCTCTACAACTACCAGTCGTCCCCGGGAAATCCCGCGGTGTTGGCCATCGTGGCGACGCGCCAGGGAACCAGCATGCAGGTCATCGAGAATGACGGCGGCTACATGTCCCAACCCTTGTTCTTCAACACCCGCGGGCAGCGCGCCCCGTTCGTGGCCGAGCGGCTCGGGGATTGGCAAGCGAACGGCGGCGACGACGGCGATCGGTACACACAGGACGAGGGCCGTGGCGCCGACGTCGTGTTGATGATCCAGGTGCCGCTCAAGCAGGCCGCAGCCCAAACCTACAACTATAGCCCTTACGGCGGCGCCGCAGAGTCGATGGACATGGCCGCGCCCTCCGCCGCCGCCAAGTCCTCGGGCCGCTCCGACATCGAGCAGGCCGTCGTGAGCTACGGCCAAGCCGAGGGCCCGTTCCGCGAGTTCGACTACCTGCCCATCGAGCGAGACACCCGGTTCCCAGTCCGCGTGACCGTCCAGTTCTACAAAGCCACCACCAGCGGGTACGTGACCGACGCGGATGTGCGCGATCTCCGCGCCCAGATCGACAATGTTTACGCCCACGCGGATGCGGTTGGGAGCCTGGTGACCCAAGGCTACACGGGGCGTCAGACCGAGTGGACGCCCGCCCGCCCGCCGGTTCAGAGCCCGGCGACGGCGACCTGGGCGAATGGGTTTTGGAACTGGTAGCCGGGGGCTTGGGTGATGCGGGCGGCTCACCGCGACCGCCGCACCGTCCAAGCGGGCCGATGGCCCCAAGCCGCCCAAACAACCCCACCGCCCCCGCGGATTTGCTACCCTCCCCCGCATGATCGTAGGGGCGGGCCGCCGATCCGCGCGCTCGGCGAACCTCGCTCGCGACTCGGCGGTCTCTTTGCACCGTTCCTACCGGTGGAATGCGACGGTCCGTCGAAGACGCCGGGCCCGCCGCCTTCCACCTGGAACGGTGCGGTTCGGGGCCAGCCCGGCTCCGAGTCACGTCTCTCCAGGGACTTGTGGCCGTCCTGTTTGTGTAGCGCTCGGGCTGGCCCCCCGGCGATCGCACCCACCGCGGTAGACTGCCCCATGCGCTCTCCGCTCGTCCCCATCGTCCTCCTGCTGTCCATCGGCTGCAAGGAGAAGCTGCTCCCCGTCGAGGACCTCGACGTGCAGGGCTGGTCAAACCAATGTGTCACGATGCACGCCGGGGACGACTGGCTTGTCGTGGAGGGCGACGGCTACGCTTGGAGCCGGGATGCCGAGACTACGGCTGCCCCGGTGCGGCTCCAGGCATCCGACCTCGGCGTCTACTTGCTCTACGACGCCGATGGACGCTACCTCGTCGCCGAGTCGGGCTCCGTGACGCGTGAGGCGTCCCTGCAGTCCGACATGACCCGGATCGAA
>CANKNP010000094.1 GCA_947483545.1 Deltaproteobacteria bacterium
AGACGCCGAAAGGCAGGCCCGCGGCCCTTCAGGCCGCGAGGAGGGGGGAGGCCGCGTGTCGCGGCCGGCGCGGGGGGAGGACGTGTCCTCCCCCCGCCCAGCAAGGAGCAGCGCGGGCCCTCGGCGCTCCGGGTTGGGTTGCGGGTCGTGCCCGCGCTGTGTCCAGCGCCCGGGCTGGCCCCCCGGCGCGGGTACTCCCTCGTCGTAGCCCAGACATTCCAAGACTGACAATTTGTCACACCGCCTCGCGTCCCGCCGGGATCCCCGACAACCTGACGGCGGCGGCGTCGTAGAGCATGACACGCCGCGGCTTTTGGGAGCGGCACGGCGATTGCAGGCGTGGTAGGAGCCGCCCCCTCGATGCCCAACCGCCTGCCCGTCCCCGCCTCCCGCCTCGCCCTCGTGGTCGTGACCGGCGGCCTGTTCGGTTTTGGCCTCGCCGCAGCGGCAACAACGCTCGGCGGACTCTACCTTGTGCTGCCCGAGGATGCGCTGCCCGTCGCGTACTCCGACGGCCCGACGCCGACCTCGCCGACAGCCCCAGGCGAAGCCCCCACCCTCGCCGATGCGGGCGACGCGCCTCCGATCGCCCCGCGCCCCACCGCCCGGCCGCGCGCGCCCAACACCAAGAGCTACGACGTCATCGTCAAGCGGAACATCTTCGACTCAACGGCAGTGTACAACCCTGCGACGCCCCCCGGCGGCCCCGGCGGGGGAGATTGCCGCGAGTCAAGCGTCAAGCTCATCGCTACGGTAGTCGCCGACATCCCCGAGTACTCCTCCGCCTTGATCTCGGTCGGCGGCGGCAAGGACGGCAAGGCCGAGGGGTTTGTCATCGGCGACGAGGTCACAGGCGAAGGCCGCATCACCTCGATCGACCAGAAGAAAGTGTGCACCGATGGCGGGGCCTGCATTTGCATGGGTAACGAAGGCGGGCTCGCGAAGGCGACCGGCGCCCCAGGGGCCGCCCCCGGCGAGGATGACAGCGGGATCACCAAGGTGACCGACACCAAGTACATCGTAGACCAGTCGGTCATCGCTGGCGCGATGGGCAACTTGGAGGCGTTGGCCTCGCAGGTTCACGCCTCCCCGCACAAGGGCCCAGACGGTCAGATTGATGGCTACCGCCTGTCGGCCATCCGCAAGGGCAGCCTGCTCGACAAGCTGGGCGTCAAGAACGGCGACATCATCAAGGGCGTGAACGGCAAGCCCCTCAACAGCACCGAGGTCGCAATGTCCGCCTTTACCAGTCTGAGCAGCGAGAGCGCCTTCAACTTCGACATCACCCGGCGCAGTCAAGACACCACGCTCGAATACGAGATCCGCTGAATGTACCGACCCTCCGCACTCTCTACGCTCGCGCTCCTGGCGCTTGGCCTCTCGACCGGCCCCGCCCTGGCCGAAGGCGGCCCCGGTGAAGGCGCGCCCGTGCCGGTGCTGCCAATGCCCGGCGGTCCCGCCCCGATGCCTGCGCCGACGCTGCCCCGACCCAAGATCGACGAGGGGAGCGATGACACCGTGGAGTCGGGCGGGGGCACCGGCGGGGTCGTCGGAAAGAAGGTGCCTTGCGTGCCGCCGAGCACCAAGGTGACGATGGACTATGTGGACGCCAGCTTGATGGACGTCACCAAGTACATGGCGGAGGTCACCTGCCGCAATTTCATCCTTTCGGACGATCTGAAAGGTCAGATCACCATCATCAGCCACCAGCAGGTCACCGTCGCGGAGGCCTATGAGGCCTATCTCTCGGCGTTGGAGGTGGCTGGTTATACGACGGTGACGGTTGGAAAGAACACCAAGGTCGTGCCATCCTCCAAGGCGGCCAACGCGCCGCTTCGGGTGTATGAGGACGGCGACGTCCCCCAAACCGACAATTTCGTCACGCAGATCATCCAGCTCGAAAATGTCACCGTCGCGGATGTGTCGAGCCTGGTGAAGGATCTCGCCGGCCCCAGCGCCAAGATCATCGGGTACTCGCCCACCAACACGCTGATCATCACCGACGCCGCGTTCAACATCCGGCGGGTCTACCGCATCGTCAAGCAGCTCGACGTGGCCGCGCCCAAGTCGAAACTCGAGGTGATCCCGATCAAATACGCCACGGCGGTGGACGTCGAGAAGATCCTGGAGGAGGTCTACGGCGTCGCCGCCAGCAGCACCAGCGGGTCCAGCGCCTCGTCCGCGAGCTCCGACCGCGCGTCGAGCCGACGGAAGGCGCGGGAGCCGGCCGCGGGGGCGACCGAATCCTCCGCGAGTGCGACGAACGTGGGGGCTGACGCCTCCTACATCTCCAAGATCATCGCGGACGAACGGACGAACTCGTTGATCGTGCTTGCGAACGAAGAGGCCATCGCGGCCATCAAGGCGCTGGTCGCGAAGGTGGACATCGACATCGATCCGGCGTCGCGGTCTCAAATCCACGTGATCTATTTGCAGCACGCGAAAGCGACAGACGTCGCGAACGTGCTGAGCAGCTTGTCCGACGGGCGCAGCGGAGGATCCTCGTCCAGCGCAACGCGGTCGTCGGGCCGGTCTACCAGCGGGTCCAACACCAGCAGCGGACGGCGGAGCAGCAGCGGATCGACGAGCCCGAGCAGCTCGGGCCGGAGCAGCGGTGGTGGGAGTTATCGACCCGGTGAGCCCGGCGGCGCGGGCGCAGACGGGCTCGCCGGTCCCGCAGCGGTGCCGGGGGCCGGGGCGCCCGGGGGAGCCCCCGCGGCGGGGGGCGGCGTCGTAGCCGCATTTGACAGCGGCATGCGGGTGACGGCCGACGAGAACACCAACTCCCTCGTCATCATCGCGGCGCCTGAAGACTTTCAAGTGTTGAAGGGCGTGATCGACCGGCTCGATATTCAACGCCGCCAGGTCTACGTCGAGGCGGTCGTGGTCGAAATCGGCAGCACGGACACCCTCGATCTTGGGGTCGCCTACCACGGCGGCAAGCCGAGCGACACCGGCGGTTTGACCTACTCCTCCGGCCAGTTCGGCGCGAGCTCCGCAGGCCTGCCGATCGACACCTCCACAGGCTCCTTGCTCTCCGGGCTGGCCGTCGGCGTATTGGGCGCGGCGATCCCGCTGACCATCGCCGGCACCGCGGTCGAGATTCCGGCGTTCGGCATCGCCTTGAACGCGCTGGCCTCGAGCTCCGACGTGAACATTCTGTCCAACCCAAATCTCCTCGTTGTTGACAACGAAGAAGCGACGATCACGGTTGGCCGGAACGTGCCGTTCCCCGTCTCCAGTGGGTACAGCTCCACGGGCCAGCCGGTCATCTCCTACCAGCGCCAGGACGTCGGCATCACGCTGCAGGTCACGCCGCAGATCAACGAGGCCAACGAGGTCACGATGGACCTCTCGTTGGAGGTCGCGGAGGTCGAGGAAGGCACGGACGATGGCGGTGGTTTCACCACGTCGAAGCGCAAGACGGAGAACGTGGTCGTGGTTCGCGACAATCAGACCATCGTCATCGGCGGGTTGATTGGGAATACCGAGAGCAACGGGACGACGAAGATCCCGATCCTCGGCGACATCCCGCTGATCGGGTTCTTGTTCCGCGGAAAGGCCGACACCGAACGCAAGACGAACCTGCTGATCTTTCTGACGCCCCACGTCATCAATGAGCCCGCCGATCTGGAAGAGGTTTATCGGGTGAAGATGGCCCAGCGGGAAGAATTCCTCAAGCGTTTCTACGGCAAGAGCCGGGAAGAGCAGGAGCTGGAGTTCCAATCCCTGATGACCGGCAGCATGAACTTTGTGGACAAGCCAAGCGTGTACCGCACAAAGGCTTCCCCGGTGGAGGCGTCCGTGACGCTGGGCAGCACCCAGCCCGAGCCCGAGCCCGAGCCCGAGCCCGAGCCCGGGGACGACCTTGAGGACCTGGACGACGAGCCCGCGCCCCGCGTTGAACCCGCGCCGAGCGACGACTGATGCCCGTCCGCCGGCCCGCCTACGATGATCTCCTGCTCCGCGCGGGCGTGGAGCCCCAGAAGCTCCGTGAGGCCCATCGGGAGAGCGATCGTTCCGGCGTTGGCTTGCTGGAGAGCATGTCGCGCGTGCAGGGCGCGAGCCCGCACATTGTCGCCGTGGCGCTCGCAGAAGTGTTGGGCCTGCGTGTGCAAGACAAGCTCTCTGTAGACGATGTCGACGTGGAATTGGTCCGCCCGATCTCCCTGGCGATGGCGCGCGAGGAACAGTTCCTGCCGATTTGCCTCGACGGGGCTTTCGTGCGCGTCGGCATCGGCGACGAGCGGGCGATGCGCCTGCTGCCGGATTTGCGGCTGCTCTACAAGAAGCCGATCCGCCCGGTGGTCGTGCCGACCGACGTGCTGCGCGACGCGACCAACAAAGCTTTTGACCGCGCCGCGCGCTCGGCCTCCTCCGTCATGGAGCAGATGCGCGATGAGGGCGTCGGCGAGGACATCGACGACGGCAACCTGAACCTCGACGCCGACCTGCTCGACGACCCCAACCAGGCACCGATCATCAAGTTTGTGAACACGCTGCTCACCCAAGCGGTGAAGGATCGCGCGAGTGACATTCACATCGAGCCCTTTGAGCGGGAATTGGCCGTCCGGTTTCGCATCGACGGGGTGCTCTACGAGATCGTGAAGCCCCCCGCCAAGTTGCAGGCCAGCATTGTCAGCCGCGTGAAGATCATGTCGGGCCTGAACATCGCGGAGAAGCGCATCCCCCAGGACGGTCGAATTCGTACCCGTATCGCCGGTCGGGAGATCGACCTGCGTGTGTCCACGCTCCCCGTGCGGCACGGCGAGCGCGTGGTCATGCGTATCCTTGAGAAGGGCACGGTCTTCAACCTGGATCAGATCGGCATGGGCGCCCAGATGGTCGCGGACTTTCGCGAGCTGATCAAAAAGCCGCACGGGATCGTGCTCGTCACCGGGCCGACCGGCTCCGGGAAGACCACCACCCTGTATTCGGCGCTCGCCGAGATCAACGCGCCAGATCTCAACATTCTGACCATCGAAGATCCCATCGAGTATGAGCTCAAGGGCATTGGCCAGACCCAGGTGAACCCCAAGATCGATCTGACGTTTGCGAGCGCCCTCCGCGCCCACTTGCGCCAGGATCCCGACATCATCATGGTCGGCGAGATCCGCGACAAGGAGACCGCCGACAACGCGGTCCAGGCCTCGCTCACCGGCCACCTGGTGTTCTCGACCCTGCACACGAACGACGCACCCACGGCGTTCACGCGCTTGATTGACATGGGGGTTGAACCGTTCCTGGTGGGCAGCTCGCTGGTGGCCGTCCAAGCCCAACGGCTGGTGCGCCGCCTGTGTCCGACGTGCAATGTCGCGTACGTTCCGAGCGCGGCGGAGATGCAGTCTGCACGCATTCAACGCCACGAGCTGTTCGGACACACGGTGTACAAGGCCGCCGGTTGCGCGGCGTGCTTGAACACCGGCTACAAGGGCCGGACGGGTATTTACGAGCTGCTGATCGTGACAGACGGGATCCGCGAGGTCGCGACCCAATCCGCCGCGGTGATCAAACGCCGGGCCATCGAGGAGGGCATGAAGACGCTGCGGGACGACGGCGTGCGGAAGATCTGCGAAGGCCACACTTCGATTGACGAGGTGATGCGCGTGGTGACCACCGAGGGCCTGGCGGAGGTATAGGCGCATGCCAGTTTGGGAATACGTCGGGCTCGATGGCGTCGGCAAGGCGGTCAAGGGCGTCATCGATGCCGACAACGCCAAGGGCGCCCGCACGCGCTTGCGCAAGCAGGGCGTTTTCCCGACCGACGTGTACGAGCAGAAGGCTGGCACCGGCGCCGGCGGCATTTTCGGGCGGGGCAAGGGACTGAACGTCCAGATCGACTTTCGAAAGTATTTTGAGCGCGTGAGCATCCAGGACATCGCGGCGCTCACCTCGCAGCTCTCGACCTTGCTCGGGGCGAACATCCCGATGGTCGAAGCCCTGACCGCGCTGTGCGACCAGACCGAGAACCCCAAGCTCAAGTCGGTCATGACCGACGTGAAGGACAAGGTCAATGAGGGCTGGCCGCTCGCCCGCGCGATGCGTGGACACCCCGACGTGTTCGACGACCTGTACGTGAACATGGTCGATGCAGGCGAAAAATCCGGCGCCTTGGACGTCGTCTTGCAGCGGCTCACCGGCTTCACGGAGGCGACCGTCGCGCTCCGCGGAAAGCTGGTCGCCGCGCTGACCTACCCGATCATCATGATCGGCATGAGCTCGTTGCTTGTGTTGGGGTTGTTTGCGTTTGTCATCCCCCGCATCAAAAAGGTGCTCGACAGCTTTCACAGCGAGCTGCCGCTCCTCACCAAGATCCTCTTCGGATTGTCCACGTTCGTCATTGATTACTGGTGGCTACTGGCCGTTCTGATCCCGGGTGCTATCTATGGGTTCATCCGGTTCATCCGCACCCCCCGCGGTCGGGCCTGGTGGCACAAGCGCCTGCTCCGCTTGCCGATCATCGGCCAAATCAACCGCAAGGTCGCGGTCTCTCGATTTTCTCGTACCCTCGCCACATTGCTCACCTCGGGTGTCCCCATCCTGACCGCGCTCGCCATCGTGAAGTCCGTCGTCGGGAACGACGTGATCGCGAACGCGGTCGAGAACGCCGCGAAGAACATCTCCGAGGGCCAGCCCATCGCCCCGCCGCTCAAGGCCTCCGGCGAATTCGACCCGATCGTGATTCACATGATCAACATCGGCGAGCGCACGGGCGAGCTGGAGCCGATGCTCGCGAAGGTGGCAGACGCTTACGATGGACAGGTGGACAACACCGTCAACGCGCTCACCTCGTTGCTCACGCCCATCCTCACGCTGTTCATGGGCGGCGTGGTCGGCATCGTCGCCCTTGGCGTGCTGCTTCCGATGCTCAACCTTTCATCCGCCATCAAATAGGAGCCTTCATGGAACCGAATCCGCTTTCCTCCCTCCGCCGTCGTCGTCGCTCGAAGGGCATGTCGCTCGTCGAGATCATGGTCGTCATCGCGATCATCGGGATCCTGATGACGGTCGTGGGCGTGAACGTCGCCGCGCGGTTCTCAGACTCCCAGCGTTCGACGACGATGATCCAGATCACGTCGATCGAGCAGCAGCTCACGATGTACTCCACCAAGCACAAGGGCAAGTACCCGAGCACGTCCGAGGGACTGGCTGCGATGAAGAAGTACTTTCCCAACGAAGAGGTGCCCCAGGACAGCTTCGGGTACGACTTCCTGTACTTTTCGCCCGGCACGCACGGAAACCACCCCTACGAGGTGATCTCCCTGGGTGCGGACGGCAAGGAAGGCGGCGAGGACGCGAACGCGGACATCTACTCGTGGGACATGAAGGACGAATGAGCCGCCGCTCCGTGCGCTCGGCGAACCTCGCGCCCGGATCGGCGGTGCTTTTGCACCGTTCCTACCGGTGGAGAGCAGCGGGCCCGTCGAAGACGCCGGACCCGCAGCGCTCCACCTGTAACGGTGCGGTTTGGGCCAGCCCGGCTCCAAGTCAAGTGACTCCGGGATTTTGGAACATAGGAGTGTGCCCAGCGCCCGGGCTGGCCCGTCGGTCCCGCCCCCGCGCCGGCACGACCCTCCTCGAGGTGATGGTCGTCATCGGCGTGATGGCGCTGATGATGGCCGTGGCGGTCCCAAGCCTCTCGGCGATTTGGGATTTGGAGCAGCGTGGGATCGCGCGGGACCTGGCGCAGACGTACCGATTCTTGCAGTCAGAGGCCACGTTGCGGAACGTATGTTTTCGTATCGTCTACGCGCTCGACGAAGGGGGGTACACCATCGAGGTGGGCGACCCCAGCACGCTGGTGTTCGGCACGCCGGACCAACGCGAGGAGGCCCTGGCCGCGCAGGAGAAGCAGATCAAGCTTTTCAACAAAGACCCTGCGCCCTCGCCCAGCGGAGCGGTGAGCGCCAGTGATGACCCCGGCACAGGGTCCGAGGCCCGATTCGCGGGCTTGGATGTGCAGGGTTTTGAGAGCAAGGTCGAGTTCCCCGTCACGACCCGCTACGGATTTGCGTACACCCCGCAATATCGCCAGCCCCAGGAGCCCACCCCGGTGGACGAAGAGCGAAAGGAGGAGGACGGCCCCAACGTCGTCTACAGCTATATTTTTCCGAACGGGGACGTAGAGTACACGGTCATCCGCATCGTGGATGTCGATGATCCCGCGGATGGCTACACCGTCGAGGTCGAGCCGACCTCCGGCAAGGTCACCGTGAGCGCGGAGGAGACCGAGATCGGCGCTTCATTGGCGTGGCTGCCGGAAAGCGCCCCGGAGTCGGATTGAACCGGGTGCCGACCTCGCTCCTACCCTTCTCCCCTCGGGAGAAGGTGGCGCCGTACTCGGCGCCGGATGAGGGCTCCCCGCGGATGTTGAACAGTCCTCATCCGCCCGCGGGTACGCGGGCACCTTCTCCCGCGGAGCGGGAGAAGGGTAGGACGGGTCGTGACGCGGAGCGACGGGGCGCAAAACCCCTACCCTTCTCCCTCCGGGAGAAGGTGGCGCCGTACTCGGCGCCGGATGAGGGCTCCCCGCGGATGTTGACAGGCCGTTGCCCCCGCCGCGCATTCACCCTCCTCGAGGTCGTCGTTGCGCTCGTGATCCTCACGATGTCGCTGTTCGTGTTGGTGAGCGCCCAAGCCTCCAGCGTGTTCATGACGACCGATTCCCAACGTACGTTGACCGCCACCTGGCTCGCCCAGCAGAAGATGACCGAGGCGCTGCTGCGCATCGAGGCCGATGGTGTGCAGCTGAGCGACATCGAAGAGGACGGCGACTTCGAGGACTTTGGGGGGGACGGTGACTTTGGGGACGATGTGGATTTTGGCGGAGAGTTCGACGACTTTCAGTGGGCCTACACCATCCGCTCCGTGGACATCAAGCTGGGGGATGTGGGGAGCAGCGCGGACGAGCTTCAGAGCGCGGGGGTCGGGCCCAGCCAGGATCAAATGGAGGCCGAGGGCGGAGGCGGGAAGGATCTCTCGGACCTGGGCGTGCAGCCCGACATGATCTCCGAGCTTCTGAAGCCCTATATCCGAGAGGTGCGGGTGCTCATCTGGTGGGGCGAGGAGCCGGACGAAGGAGAGGATTGCGAGGATTGCATCGAGCTGGTCACGCACGTCGCAAATCCGACGGGCGAGATCGTAGCGGGCGCGGGTGAAGACCCGAACGCCGAGGCCGCGACCCAATGAGGCTTCGCACCCGCCTTCGTGCCGCCTTCACCCTGCTGGAGATCGTCGTCGCGATCTCCGTGCTGGCGCTGATCGGCATGCTGACCTTCCAGACGATCACGACGGCGTTGGACGCCCGGGATTGGCTGGAGCAGGATGATGAATCCAACCAGTCGGCCCGCATCGCCATGGATCGCTTGCATCGGGATTTTGAGCTCGCATGGCTCACCCCCAGCGTACAGGCGGTCAACACCTTCAAGACCATCTTCATCGCGAAGAACAACGACCCCGACGTCGTCTGGTTCACCGCCCTCTCGCACCGCCGCATGCACCAAAATGCCCGGGAGAGCGACCAGACCGAGGTCACCTACTGGACCGAGGACGACCCCGAGATCGACGACGCGATGGTGCTCCTGCGCCGCGAGGCCCCCCGCATCGACCAGGAGCCCGAGAAAGACGGCACCATCCTGCCGCTGGCCTACGGCGTCACCACCTTCAACGTGCGCTTTCTTGACTCCCGGACCAACGAGTGGAAGGACGAGTGGGACACCACGGGCGTGGACACCGCCAATCGGCTGCCGCGCGCCGTCCGCATCGTCTTGGAATTGCTGGCGCCGGATCCCGACGATCCGGAGCGCAAAATCACCCGGACCTACGCGAGCACGATCATCCTGAACTATGGGCCTGTGCTCACGCGAAACCTCGTGTCGAAGGGGGCCGATTGAACCTCACCCGGCCAATGGCCTTGGGGCGAGTGCTCGGCTTGCGTCGAAGGCGGCGGGATCGCCGTGGCGTGGCCCTCCTGCTTGTATTGGCCGCGATCATGACGATGACCGTGCTCGTCACCGACATCAGCTTTGGCGCGCGGGTTCGGACCTTGACCGCCGTCCACAGTCGTCAGCAGACACAGGCGTATTACCTCGCCAACTCAGGCATCAGCATCTACCGGCTGATCCTCATGGCGAACGCCCAGATCGCGCGCCAGCCGATGTACAAGGCCGCGATGGAGGCGATGGGCATCCCCTCTGGCGACGGCCTCTGGAAGATGATCCCTTTCATCAACACCGGGCTTTTGCGCATGGTCCTCGTCGCAGACGGCGGTGACATCGAAGACGAGGACGCCGAGGAATTTTCGCAGAGCGGGCAGGTGAGCGACGAGGTCATGGAGGAGAGCCGGGCGGAGGGCGGTCATTTCTCCAACCGAAACTTCTTGGACTTCGAGGGAGACTTCTCGGTAAAAGTACGGGGGGAGGATTGCCGCGTGAACGTAAACCAGCTGGCGACCCGGGACAGCGCGACGGCGGTTCAGACCACCGTCACGGGGCAGCAGCTCGCGGGCTTGATGACGGGTGAGGAGAACGACCAGTGGCTGCGGGACCGCAACCTCGACAAGTGGGACCTGATCTCGAACCTCGCGGACTGGGTAGACGTGGACGATATGGTGTCCAGCGGAAAGGGAAGCTATGAAGATGATTATTACAATCGCAGCGAGAGCCCCTACCTCGCGAAGAACGCGAAGTTTGACACGCGCGAGGAGATTCGCCTGGTCGAAGGCTGGCAGGACGAGGTGTTCGCCAAGTACGGCGAGCAGATCTCGATCTACGGGGCCGGCAAAATCGACATCAACTGCGCGGATGACGACGGGCTCAAGGGCCTCTGCAAGGGCAACATCACAGGTTGCAACGACGAGATGGCCGAGCGCTTCGTTCAGGCGTTCCACGAGGCGGAGCTGACGACCGCGTTCACGTCCGGCACGACCTTCGTGCAATGGTGTGACGCGAACGGGTTTGCCGTTAGCAACGCGCAGCTCGCCAGCATGATCACCACCAAGAACACCGTCTTCACGCTCACCTCGACCGGCCTCGTCGGCGACGCGAGCACGACCATCACCGCCGTCGTCGATTATTCGACGGACATCGGCAAGATCCTTTTTTGGAAGGTGGAGTAGCCATGGCGCTCGTATTTGGCATCGACACCGGGAGCTGGCGCGTGCGCGTGGCCAGCAAAGAGGGCAGCTTCGGGCGCTTTGCGCTGCGCGACGTGCAGGAGATGGCGGCCACGGAGGTCGTCGGCGAGTCGCTCTCGTACTCGGACCCGGTCGCCGCGTTCCGGGCGAACGAGCCGGGCTGGGACAGCGCCGAGCGTGTGGTCGCCTGGCCGCTCGACGAGGGCGTGGTCCGGCTCGTGAAGCTGCCGTTCGTGGATCGTGCCGCCATCGCGCGCGCGTTGCCCGCCGAGATCGAGGCCCAAGCGCCCTACGATCTGGACGAGATGCAGCTCGTCACGCATGTCATCGACGCGAAGGATGGACACAGCCGTACGCTCGCGTTCGTCGCGCCGATCGAAGGGTTGAAGGCCCGGATCAAGGCGTTTGACGCGGTCGGGAGCGATCCGAAGCAAGTGGTGTTCGACGCGCAGGCCATTGCCGCCTGGGCCGAAGGCGCCGGCGCGAAAGGCACGCAGGCGATCATCGACGTGGGGCATCAGCGCACGCTGATCACGCTCTGCCAGGGCGGCGCGCTGATCGGCGCAAGGGCCGTCGCGAGCGGCGGGGCGCTGTTCACCGAGCGTCTCGCGACCGCCGCCGGTTGCTCCCTCGCCGACGCGGAGGCGCTGAAGCACTCGCTCGCGGTGCCGGGGGTGACCACGGTCGAGTGGGAGGATCGGACGGACGCAGGTGTCGGTCTCCCGCCCGAGCAGGCGCTCGCCGAAGCGGTAGACGACTGGGCCGCCGAGGTGCGCGTGGAGTTGATCGCGCTTGAGGACGAGAGCGGGATCGGGGTGGACGAGCTCGTCCTGGTGGGCGGGAGCGCGCGCCTCGAAGGGCTCGCCGAGCGGCTGGGCGTGCGCGTCGGGGTGCCCGCGCGGACGGCCACCTTGCCGGGCGGATACGGCCCCGAGTGTGCGCTGGTGCTGGGCCTCACGCGCATCGCCGCGGGCGAATCGAAGGCGACCGACCTGCGAATCGGCGAGCTGGCCTACCATGGGCACGCGGACACGCTGTGGAACTTCTTCGCAGCGGCCACCCTGGGGACGGGCGTCGCGATGATCGCGGCGGTGGCGATGTTTGTCGTGCAATTCACCGATGCGCAGGGCCGGCTCAACGAGCTGGATGGCAAGATCGCCTCGACGGTCACCGACACGTTCCCCGACGTGGCGGCGGACCGGCTGACATCGCCCTCCATCTCGCTCGCCATCATGTCGGAGAAGGTCCTCGAGACGACGACCCGCGTCGATGCGCTGGGCAGCACGGTCTCAGGCGTCCCGCCGACCCTCGACATGCTCAAGGCGCTGACCGAGCATGTGCCGCCGGTCAACGTCGCCCGGATCGACGTGAAGGAGCTGAACATATCGGAGGGCGCGGTCACGATGAAGGCCGAGACCGACACCTACGAGTCGGCCTCCCAGATCGAGGCGGCGCTACAGGAGGAGCCCAGGTTCAAGGGGGCGAGGAAGGCCGATGAGAAAAAGGTCGGCGAGGCGCTGAGCTTCTCGCTCACCATCCCGCTCGGCGAGGAAGAGGAAGCGCCGGTCGAAGAGGGCGCTGCCCCCGGGGAGGAAGGATGAACCCCCTCAAGGAGCGCTTCTCCCAGCTCGTCGCGACGATGAGCCCGCGGGATCGGGCCCTGTTCATGGGCCTCGTGCTGATGGTCTACGGTTCGCTCCTCGGCGGCGTCTGGTACTTTGGGAGCGGGGCGCTCAGGGACGTGCGATCGCGCATCTCCGACAACGAGCAGACCCTCGCGATGCTCGCCGGGCTCGCTTCGGACCAAGCGAGCGCCGCCACCGAGGTCGAGCGCATCGAGGCCGAGCTGAAAAGAAACGCTGGCACGGATCTCTCGACGTACGTTGAGAAAGCCGCGCAGAAGTTGGGTATCTCCACGAGCCTGCAGGTCCGGGAGAGGGAGACCACCGCCGACGGAAACCTGGAGAGCAAAACCTATTCGGTGGAGGTCCAGAAGGTCACCCTGCAGCAGGTCAAGGACTTCCTGTATGAGTTGGAGAGCACAGGCTACCCGCTCAAGATCACCGGCGCACGATTCAAGACCACGCTGCTGGCCGGGGTGAAGGCGCTCAACGTCTCTCTGGACGTGACAGCGTTCAAGCTGATCACCCCCGACGTGGAGGCCCCATGATCCGGCTCGCGCTTTATTCTTTCACGGGCATGATGGCGTCGAGCGCAGGGTTTGTGCTCGGCCTGTATTTCACGTTTCCCAGCGACGCCGCCATCACCTATTTGACCTACGAGGTGGATCGGGCCTCGAACCACGAGTTTGGCATCTCGGCGGACAGCTTGCACCCCTGGTGGGGCTTGGGGGTTTCGTTCGACAACTTGACCGTCTACAACGTGAAGCGCGGCAAGCGTGTCAAGGACCAGCCACAGGTCTACGATCGCACCCCGCTGGTGCAGTTCGACGCGCTCGGCGTGCGCCTCTCCCCGTTCAGCTTTCTCACCGGCAAGCAAGGCTACGCATTCAGCGCCGACATGCTCGGCGGCGATCTTTCCGGGTTGTACGCGTTCAGCGCGGACCTCGTCGATCTGACCTTCGACATCGACTCCCTGGATCTCTCCCAAATCGGCAGCGGCAGCACCGAGAACATCCTGAACCTCGTCGGCGGGCTTGGGGGCGAGGCGGATCTCCACATCGATCTCAAGGAGATCAAACAATCGACCGGCACCGTGGCGTTGAGCATCAAGGAATTTGGCATCGCGGCCGGCTCGAAGATGAGCGGTTTTGAGCTTCCCGAGACCAAGTTCAGCACTGCCCGCCTGGGATTTGAGGTCCGCGAGGGCAAGATGACGGTGACCGAAGGCACCTTCGAAGGCGACATCATCACCGCGACGCTCTCCGGCGATGTGACCATGAACAAACGTTTTGGCCGCTCCCGCAACAAGCTCGATCTCGCGTTTACGCTGCCCGAGGACATGCAGAAGCTGGCCGACGCCGTCTCGCCCACGCTCAAACGCTCCAAGGACGACGAAGGCCGCTACCACTGCTCGGTGCAAGGCACCATCTCCGCCCCCTCCTTCCGCTGTGGCAAGGGGATCACCCCCAAGACGACGACCCGGGACGGTGGCATCGGACCGATGAGCGACGGGCCCATCATCGGGGAGGGCCCAGGGGCCGGCGGCAACAGCGAGCTGTCCGACGAGGAGCGCAGGGCCAAGCGGGAGGAGCGCATCCGGGACCGCCGCGAGCGGCTGCGGAAGCGCCGCGAGGAGCAGGGGCTCACGCCGATGTCCACCCCCGAGCGGCCAAACCTGCCGTTTGATCCCGGCGAGGATGGGCCGATGATCGATGATCCGCCTGGGCTTGATCAGCGGTTCCAGGATCCCGAGGATTTGCCGGAGGATGTGTTCCCGCCGGATCCGATGCCGGAGCCTATTTATGAGGATGAGTAGGGAGCGGGTGTGTGTCGGTCGCGGACCGGATCGAACATAACTGAGGGGCTCAGAATTGTTCGGTGGTCAGTCCGGGAGGGTTCGGGCGACGCCGAGGCCCACATTCGGGTAGGAAGATGTGTCCGTGGCGAACGCCGCCGAACGGTTGGACACGGTCGCGTACCCCAAGGAGCATAGGTAGACTCTTAGCGCAATACCGGCACGGGCCCGGCTTGTTTCTGAAAGCCCCCATTCAAACCGTGCTTGCGGTTTTCCCGCACACGGCTTTCCAACGGTCTTCGTGGGGCAGCTTCGGAGAGA
>CANKNP010000095.1 GCA_947483545.1 Deltaproteobacteria bacterium
GAACACCGGCAAGGCCAGGATACCAAGCCCTAGCGCGAGGGTCCTCGCGCGCGGATCCCGACGCTTCAACGCCCACGCGGTCCAGAAGGTCAACAGCCCGAGCCCCAACGGCACGCCCGCGACCAGCGGCAGGATCAGAACCTCCGCCATCGAGCCCCGACCCTTCAAGATCTGCACCCCGGCAATCGCACCCATCAGTACGCCAAGCCCAACCTCCAGCCACGCCCAGATCCGAAACACCCGGCTCACGGTCTCGACCTCTTTGGTCATTTGGGCGCCCCGTCCAACTGCTTCCGCACCTCGGGATCCAACAGCACGACGATGGCATAGATCATCGCGCCAAACGAGAACGGCGCACAATAAAGCGCCAGGATCAACGAGGGAAGGCACACTGCCATCCCGACGATCGCTGCGACCATCCCCGTTCCGCTCCGCAACTTCAGGCCCGTCCCCACATGGACCGCACCCATCAAGAACGCGGCCACCGCCAGCAGCCCATACGCGCCGCCGCCGAGCCAGAGCAGCGGGCCCAGGTCTTTGTCTGCAAACCCAACGACGGTCAACATCGCGCCGCCGAACACACAGAACGCCGCCCATGCCAGCTCGATCACCCCGAGCGTGATGTACACCAACCCAAGGTTTCGAATCCGCTGCATCACCCCACCGTACGCAGGACCATCAACCGAATCTCGGTCAGGTCCTCCATCGCGAACTTGACGCCTTCGCGGCCGACCCCGCTGTCCTTCACGCCGCCATAGGGCATGTGATCCACCCGCCACGAGGGCACGTCGCCGATCACCACCCCTCCGACCTCCAGCTCGTTCCACGCCTTGTTGGCCTTGTAGATGTCCCGGGTGAAAACCCCAGCCTGCAACCCAAACGAACTGTCGTTCACCTCGCGCAAAGCATCGTCAAAATCATCAAACACGCCCATGACCGCGACCGGACCGAACGCCTCCTCCCGGTAGAGCTTGCAGCTCCGCGCGACGCCTTCGAGCAGCGTGGGCTCGAACATCGGGCCCTTCCGAACGCCGCCGCAGAGCAACGTCGCGCCGCTCTCGACCGCCTCGTGGACCCACTCCTGCAATCGAATCGCCTCTTTCTCATCGATCATCGGGCCGATAAACGTGTCCTCGTTGCGGGGGTCTCCCATCTTCAAGGCGCGGGTGGCGACCACCAACTTGTCGCGGAGCTCCGCGTACAACGAGCGATGCGCGATGATGCGCTGCACGCTGATGCAGCTCTGCCCGGACTGGTAGAACGCGCCGATCACGATGCGCTTGACCACGTCGTCGATGTCCGAGCCCTCATCCACGACACACGCGGCATTTCCGCCCAGCTCCAAAATCACCTTCTTCTTCCCCGCCCGCGCCTTCATGTCCCAACCGACCTGAGGCGACCCGGTGAAGCTCAACAGCTTGAGGCGGGGATCCGTCGTGAACAGGTCGCCGTCCTCTCGGTTGCACGGCAACACAGAGAATGCGCCCTTGGGCAAATCCGTCTCGGCCAGGATTTCGCCGATGATCAGCGAGCCAATCGGCGTCCGGGTCGCTGGCTTCAGCACCCAGGGGCACCCCACCGCAATGGCCGGGGCGATCTTGTGGGCCACGAGGTTCAGCGGGAAGTTGAATGGCGAAATGAACGAGGCCGCCCCGATGGGCACCCGCTTCCACATGCCCGAATAGCCCTTCGCACGCGCCGAGATCTCGAGATCCATGATCTCGCCGGTCATCCGCGTCGACTCCTCCATCGCGACGCGGAAGGTGTCGATCAGCCGGGTCACCTCGCCCCGGGCATCCTTGATGGGCTTGCCCGCTTCGACGCACAGCGACTCCGCGAGCTCGTCAAAGCGCTCCTTGAACCGGCGGATACAGTGCTCCAGGATCGCGGCGCGGGCGTAGGCGGGCATCCGGCGCATCGGATCAGCGGCGGCAGCGGCGGCGGCAATGGCAGCGTCAATCGTCGGCTTGTCCGCGAGCGCCACGCGTGTGGCGACCTGCCCGGTGTACTTGTCGCGCACGTCGAGCATCGCGGCACCATAGCCAGGGGTGTTCGCCAGGAAGTAGGGGTAGGACTCGCGCAGCATCGGAGGGTCTCGGGGTGACGACCGGAGGTATCAAGGAACGGGGGGGGTGGCGGCCTTGGGGCCATCCCGGCGCTGGTCGGCCTGGTCACCGGACGGCCGTGGGCATCGGCGGGGGTTCCTTGGGGGATCACACCGGGTTATTCCCAAGCTCCCGCTGGAGATCCATGCGCGCATCCTCCTCGCTTTCGCTGATCGGCTTGCTCGTCATGTCCGCGTGTGTCCCGAAGCTCCCAGACGAGACGGACCTGCCGCAGGACACCCATCCGGACTCGGAAGCGGACACGGACTCGGACACGGACACGGACACGGACACGGACACGGACACGGACACGGACACAGACGCCGATTCCGACACCGATACGGACACAGACACAGATTCCGACACGGACACCGACTCCGACACCGGGCCCGAACCGACGGTCGAGCGGTACTCGGGCGCGTACACGATGGAGGCCGCGGATGTCGCCTGGTACGGGCCGCACACGGGCGCCTACCCTGGGATCAGTTGTCGGCTGGCGCCCGATCTCACGGGCGACGGAGCCGAGGATTTTGTGATCGCGGGGCTTCAGTACGCATGGATTGTGGACGCGAACGCCGGAACCGGGCCGATGCCCGACGCGATCACGATTGACACCGAGGCCTACTGGTACGTGCAGGGCTACGCAGCGGCGGACCGGTGGCCTTCCGGCGCACCCGACGGGCAGGCCGACCTGATGCTCGCGCCCGGTTACGGGACGACCGTCGGATTGTACCAGGGGCCCATCACCGCCGATCGGTCCGCGTCTGAAGCGGACTACACCTGGGACTCAAGTATCCTCTACATCGGTGGCGTCGCGGATCTCGACGGCGGCAGCGGGGACGAGCTGGTGTGGAGTGCCTCGGGATCGGCGGCCCTCTACGTCGATCAAGCCCCAGTGCTCGGCATCGACTACACGATCTCCTGCGCCGCCTGCTCGGCGGGGTTGGGGATCGGCCTCACCCACGACCTGACCGGCGACGGCGTGTACGATCAGCTGGCCAGCGACGGCAGCACCCGCACCACCTACATCGTCAGCGGCTCGGACCTGCTGGGCGATGCGGAGATCACCGACATCGCCATCGTCGCGCTCCCGCCCCCGTCCACGACGGTGTACAGCGCGCTCGACCTGAACGGGGATGGGCACAACGACCTCCTGGTCTCGGACGGCAATGCCGATGACGGCGGGACCGACAACGGCGCGATCTACATCGAGTACGGGCCTGTGACCGCGACCACCACGGTTGGAACGAGCGGGGATCGGCTGGTCGGCGGGGAGAACGACCTGCGCATCGACAACGCGATCGCCGGCGACTACGACGGCGACGGGATCGGCGATGTCACTTTCCAAACCTACGGTCGCGCCGAGGCCTGGCTGTTCTACGGGCCGTTTGGAGGCACCGGGGTCCGGTACAGCGGGAGCGCGGACGCGAGCTTTACGAGTGACGGGGATGTCATCTACCCCGGGCGGGCTGGGAGATCGGCTGGCGCTCTCGCCGATGTCCTGATCTTCGCCGATCCGACCGACGACACGTATTTGGCGGACGCCGGGGCGATCTGGTTGTTCAAGCCTTGAGGCCCCACGCGCCGACCGGCGCCCTACGCAGCCGATCTGGGGTTGGCGTGCGCGCGGCGACTCTGCGCGCTGGACCTGGGCTCGCTGTGCGACGTGCCCATTCGGATCTGCCCCAGGACGTGTCACGAGCGCCAAGAGTGGTACCGTGCGGCAGTCCCCACCGAGGTCATGATCTTGCCGCCCACCCGTAGCCAAATCCCCAGGATCCCGGTGCTGCTCTGCCTCGCGCTGGGGGGCCCGCGGGGTACACCGCCCAATCAGGGGACTGTGACGACGGCGGGCCCTGACCGCGTAGCCAGGACGCCGAGTGTCCCCTCACCCCTTCACCCACTTCCTGTACCGATCATCGGCGAAGCGCAGCACCTCGCTGTCGGCGTTGGGCGCCTTGGGATCGATCGGCGCGCCGATGGTGCAGACGGCGGGCCCATGGTCGGCGTGTGACATGCCCCGATGTACGCCCCGCAATCCCGTGGTTACATGGAGCAGATGCTCGCAGCCTTCCCGCATAAGAAGTGGACAGCCACGGAGGTTCTCCGGATGGTCGAGTCCGGGGTGCTCGCCGCGGACGCACCCTACGAGTTGATCGACGGAGAGTTGGTTGAAATGAGCCCCCAAGGTCCACTCCACGCCATCCTGGTCACCCGCATCCGAAGGCGCCTTGAGGCGGCGTACCCGGGGCTTCATGTGCGGGAGGAAAAGCCGATTGCCACAGACGAGTTCGGCTTGCCGGAGCCCGACGTCGCCGTGGTACGTGGCGCCGACACCGATTTTCTCGAACGGCACCCCGATGGTCATGATCTGCGGCTGGCCGTGGAGGTGGCGGTGACCTCCGGTGCTGTCGATCAGGCGAAGGCGCTGCCCTACGCGCGCGCTGGAATCGCCGTGTACTGGCTCGTTGACGTGCGCGAGCGCCAGCTCCTCGCGCACTCGGACCCCAGGCCCACGGGCTACGGGCTCGTGAGCATCGTGGATGAACACGGCCTGGTCTCTCCGCCGGGGCTCGACTTGGTGTGGACGGTGGCGTCGCTGCTGCCATAGGGCGGCAGCCGACCGCGGCTCACCGACCGACGGTGGCCGATCGCGCCAGACGAGCGCCGAAATTGGAGTAGCGCACCCCCGGCACGTAGTTGTTTCGGTACGCGACCCGAGCCGCTTCATCGCTCCCCGCCCAGCTCCCGCCTCGGATCACGCGGTTGGATCCTGAAGACGGGCCGACCGGATCGGTCTCATCTCCCCCGTCGCCATACCCCCCGAACGAGGCGGAGTACCAGTCGTTCGTCCACTCCCAGACGTTTCCGCTCATGTCGCAGAGCCCGTAGCCGTTCGCTTCCAGCAGGCACGCCTCGTGGGCGTACGACGAACCAGCGGTGACGCTGGTCCAGGCCACGTCCGCAGCAGTGTTGGACCCCGCGTAGGCGTACGAATCCTGGCCACCGCGCGCGGCATACTCCCACTCGGCTTCCGTGGGCAACCGGTAGCCTGTGCACCCGTAGGGGTCGCCGAAGTACGATGGCGCGAGGTCCTCACCGTCCGGCGCGTAGCAGGGCGCATCGCCCAGTCGGGAAACGACGTGTAATCCCAGCCCACGCGGGCGGCCTCGGCCTCCCATTGGTCGCGGGTGATCTCGGTCGCGGAGATCCAGAAGCCGCGGGTCAACGTCACCTCATGGTCGAGGTATGCGGCGTCGGGGTCCCCCGCCCCGCAACCCATGCAGAAACTCCCGGCGGGGATCGTGACCATTCGCGCACCGGACGCCCCGATCGTGTAATCGACGAACGGCAGTTCGGAGTCGGCGCCGGAGACGGCCGACGATTCACGATTGAAGCCTGTATCGCTGTCCTTCCCGGTCTCGGGGGTGCTGGTCTCGGCGTGGGTGTCCGCGCTGCCTACGCCCGTCTCGGTCGGCGAGCGCGCTGACCGAGGGAGACACCCGATGAGGCCAAAGGCAAAGCTGAAAAGCGGGAGTGAAAAACTCACCCTCACCCCTTCACCCACTTCCTGTACCGATCATCCTCCGCCTGGTCCACAAACAGCGGGTGATCATCAATCGCGTTCCGCACCCGACAATGTAGGAGCCAGCCCCCATACTCCGCGGGGGAAGCCCGAATCTGATCCTCGGCGAAGCGAAGCACCTGCTTGTCGGCGTCCAGCGCCTTGGGATCGATCGGCGCGCCGATGGTGCAGACGGCGGGCCCATGGTCGGGGACGGTGTTGTAGCAGGGCACGAGCATCGCCCCGGTGGAGGCCGCGAGGCGCCAGGCGCCGGGGTTCAGGAGCGCCTGCCGGCCCAGGAACGTGTAGGGCTGCCACTTGTTGCCGATGCGACCATCGAACGCGATGCCCACCAGCTCGTTGCGTGCGAGCGTGCGGTAGAGCTCCCGGGCGGGCTTGGACAGCGACAGGAACGTCGCGCCGGTCTCGTCCTCGTCGCGCTCCCGGGCATCCCGCACGGCCTGGCGCCACTTGTTGTGGCCAAGCAGCGCGTCGTGGGCCTCGGCGACCTCTTTGGGGGCCAGACCACGCGCGGCGTACTGCGTGTAGGGGTACCCATTCTTGACGAGCCACGCGAGCATGAGCATGACCGCGCCGGCATGGGGGTAGACCCAGACGACGCCTTTGCCATGCGCCAACGCGGCATCCAGGTGATGCCGACCCTCGATGCGGATGAAGGGATCGAGCGTCTCCTTGGTGAACCGGCCCAACGCGAGCTCGGTCACGGCCACGCGGTACTGAACCCGGAGCGAGCGGTCCACCTGCGGCTCCAAGCCCGACCGGAGGAGCTCGTCCTCCATCCATCTCCGACCGCCCCGCCAGACCTTGGGCACGAGGGCATCGGCGCGATGCAGGGCGTGAAACACCGCAGGACGCGCCGGGTCAAGCGCACGCCGAAGCTGCACGTAGAACCCGAACTTTGCGATGTCGGTGGCCGTTCCGGCCAGGGCTTTGAGATCGGGCACTACCCCCCCTGCAAGCTGGCAAGCGCGCGGCTCACCTCGACACGCACCATCTTCTTGCGCCAGGGGGCCGGCGGGAGGTGGGTGCTCAGCGGCTGCGAGCCCTTGAACGCGGCAGCGACGAGATCGTCCGGGGTGTCTGCTTCAAACAGCAGCGGTGCCGAGCTGACCGAGGAGATCACAGCGCGCCAGAGCCCGCCGGGATTCGCGGGGGCGGCGACGGCAACGAGGACCTGGGCGTAGTCGATGGCCTGGCGCGTCCGGAGCTTTCTGTGACACACGCGGCGTGGTTCAAGCGGAATTCGAACCCGGGTCAGGATCTCGTCCTTCTCCAGCTTGAGCCAAGCCATCCCATCGTCGTGATACATCTGAGACACGGGCACTTGCCTCACGCCGCGGCTTGATACAAATTCGGCCTCCGCGCCAAGAAGCCAGAGCGCAGGGACCGTATCTGCCGAGTGTGTCGCGTAGCAGCCACGCCCCTTCGGCGCGACGTGACACACGGTCCCCTCGCGCTTGAGACAGTACCCAAGCGACGCCCGCCAGCCCGCCGGCTGGTTGTAATACAGGCAGCGTGTATCAAGCATCAAATTGCCGCCGATCGTCGCCATCGCCTGGATCGTGGGGGTTGCCACGGTGCGACAAGCATCGGCCAATGCAGGGAGCTGTCGGTTCACGACGGCGTTCGACCCCAACTCCCGAAGCGTGACCCCGGCGCCGATCCACAGCGAGCCCTCGGCGACCTCGACCCCACGCAGCCCAAGGGCTCGAATCGATACAAGGTGCTTCGGCTCAAACAGCCGATGTTTCATCGACACGAGCAGGTCTGTCCCGCCGGCGACGAGCTGACTGCCGGGCTCGGCCAACAACTTGGAGGCCTCGACGACGTCGCGCGGGGCCGAGTAGTGAAATGAAGGGAGGGGTAGCATCTAGTGGCCCTGCCCGGAAGCTTCTCGCCAGCCAAACGCCAGCGTCCCCGGAGGACACACAGTGGCAAGCAGATCCACGTGGATTTTCCTACCCTTCTCCCGCCTTGCGGGAGAAGGTGCCCGCGTCTTCGCGGGCGGATGAGGGTTTTTCAAGATCGTCGGGGAGCCCTCATCCGCCGCCGAGTACGGCGGCACCTTCTCCCGGAGGGAGAAGGGGAGAACAAGGCGGGGCCCTGGCGAGAAACTTCGGGGTGTGCGCACTACGCCGTCCTCGACGCGCGGGTGAGCGCCTGGAGCACGCGATCCGGGGTGTAGGGCGGCTGTGTGAACCAGACGCCGGTCGCGTCATACAGCGCGTTGGCGATGGCAGGGACCGTGGACAACTGTGGACCTTCACCCGCCTCTTTGGCGCCAAATGGCCCGTTGGGATCGTGTGTTTCGATGATGAACGTCTGGATCTCGGGGGTCTCGTGTACCGTCGGGATCTTGTACTCGAGCAGGCTCGGCGAGGTCAGCAGGCCCCCGCGGTAGCGTTGTTCCTCGTAGAGCGCTTCGCCCACGCCCATGTAGACGCAACCTTCGATCTGGCCCTCCACGACGGTGCGATTGATGGCCCGCCCACAGTCGTGCGCGACCCAGATCTTGTCGATGGTGACGACGCCGGTCTCGGCATCCACGGATACCTCTGCCACCTGGGCGGTGAACGAGTACGCCGGCGAGGGGCCGACCGACTGGCGACGGAACCGGCTTCCGATCTTGTGGGGTTTGTACCCGCCGACCTCGCCGATGGGGCCGTACATCTCCTCGGCGAGCCACACCGCATCGACGAACGACACGGCCCGCTCGGGCGTCTCGGTGACAAACACCCGGCGATCGCGGAACGACAACGCGGCGGGTTCGACCGCGAGCTTGACGGCGACGGCCCCGGCGATCTTCTCGCGGACGCGATCACTCGCGGAGATGCACGCGTTCCCGGCCATGAACGTCACCCGGGAGGAATAGCTCCCGAGGTCAACCGGCGTGAGCGCAGTGTCGCCCTCGATGATGCGCACGTCGGAAGGCTCGATGCCCAACCGCTCGGCGCACAAGGCTGCGAGCATGTGGACGCTGCCCTGGCCGCAGTCGGCAGTGCCGGAGAACAGCGTGACCTCGCCAGAGCGGTCCACCTTGAGCTGCACAGAGGATTGAGACAGCTCGTTTTGATACACCGGGTGCAAGGCGCCACACATGTATGCCGAAGCTGCGAGGCCGATTCCACGGCCCGATCCCAGCTTTCCTCGCTTTGTATCATACCCGCTCGCGGAGACCACGGCGTTGATACATTCGACCATGCCGACGGACGTGACCTTGAGCCCGTTACACGTCTCACTGTCCGCCGCGATGCAGTTCGCCCGCCGCAGTTCGGCCGGGTCGAGGCCCAGCGCCACCGCCGCCCGGTCCATGTGCATCTCCAGCGCCAGCCGTGGTTGAATCGCGCCGTGCCCGCGCTTCGGCCCGCACGGCGGCTTGTTCGTGTAGAGCCGGTGGGACTCAAACCGATAGTTCTCCAGCTTGTACGGGAGCGGCATGAACACGCCCAGGTAGTAGCTGGTGACGACTCCGTAGCTCGCATACGCCCCCCCCTCGGCCCAGGCTTTGAAGTCGATGGCCGTGATGCTGCCGTCTTTCTTGAAGCCCATCTTCAAGAACATCCGCGTGGGGTGGCGGCCCCTGTGCGCGTAGAACACCTCCTCACGCTCCAGCGAGATCTTCACCGGGCGGCCCAGCTTTCTTGCCAGATGCGCCGCCACAATGTCCGTACAGAACGGGTCACACTTTCCGCCATAGCCGGCGCCCACCGTCGGCTTGATCAGCCGGATGTCCTGCTCCCGCATCCCCAGGACGTGGGCGACATCGCGGTGGACGTAGTGCGGGTTCTGCGTGCTCGACCACAGCGTGAGCTTTCCGTCTGGCTCGGGCCGACACAGCGCGACGTGCGCCTCCAGCGGGACGTGGGTGCTGCCCGGATACTCGTAGGTGTCCTCGATGATGAGATCAGCCTCAGACAATCCCTTCTCCGCATCCCCGTACTCCTGGAACACCCGACGCAGGATGTTCGACGGCTTGCGAGACGCCTCGTGGATGTGCGGCTTCGTAGGGTCGAGCGCGTCCTCGATGGTCAGCACTGCGACGAGCTTCTCGTAGGTCACGACCACCGCGCGGGCGGCCCGGTGCGCGGTCTCCTCATCGATCGCAGTGATACACGCGACCGGCTCCCCGATGTATCGCACCTTGCCGATGGCCATCGCCGTCTCGTCCTGGGCGACCGGAATGACACCGTACTTCTTGGGTAGTTCTGGACCCAGCGCATAGCCAACAACGCCGGGGATCGCGAGCGCAGCCGTGAGATCGATGTTCACGATCTTGGCGTGCGGCTCGGTGGAGCGCACGAACTTGCCGTACACCATCCTCGGGAACTTGAGGTCGTCCGTGAAGATGGCCGCCCCGGTGATGCGCGCCCGGCCGTCGATCTTGGCCTCCGAGCGCCCAAGCACCCCGCCCTCCGCAGGCTCGCCGGTGTGCGTGGGGTAGACGGCCCAGGCAGGGCGATCCTCCTTGTTTTCGCTCATTCGGACACCTGGGCGTTGTTCGCTGCGACTTCGCGAGCCGCCGCGAGGATCTTCGTGTACCCGGTACACCGGCAGATGTTCGAGCCCAACGCCTGTTTGATCGCGGCATCGTCCGGAGTTGGGCACGTCTGATACAAATCCGCGAGACACATCACGATGCCGGGCGTGCAATACCCACATTGGCTCGCCACGTGCTTGTCGAACGCCGCGACGATGGGCGCCTCCGCTGCGCCGATGCCCTCGATGGTCTGGACCGCGCAGCCCTCGACTTCTGCCGCCAGGGTGATGCACGAGAGGCGGGGGACGCCATCGACGCGCACGGTACAAGCCCCACAGTCGCCAACATCGCAGCCGTGTTTGGAGCCGGTGAGGCCCAGGTCCTCCCGCACGAAGTCCAGCAGGGTTCGGGACGCGGGGATCAAGCGGCGGACGGGATCCCCGTTCACGACGAGGGTGAGGATGAGGTCGTCGGACATGCCGGGGGGCTAACCGGGCGGCCACGTGGATCCCACAGACCGGTCGTCCAGGCGGTGCGAACGGCCGGCTGACGGCGGCTACGAGCCCCGCTCCAGGGTCCGGAGGCCGCCATCCACGACAGATGCCGGATAGGCCGCGGCATGGACCGCGTCGTCACGATCTCTCGTTCTTTCGCCGAAGCAGACGCGCAGACCCGCCTCCAGTATTGGGCGATGTCCCCCATCGAGCGGATGGTGCTGGCGCGCGCACTGCTCCTCGCCGTCTACGGGCCCGATTGCCCGGACGTGCGCGCAGCAGGACGGGAGTGGCAGGGCGTGCGGCCACGGGCTCGCGAGCCAAAGTGAGCACATTCGCGGGAGCGGCGCTCTCTGAGGACGTGCGAGAGCTGATCCGGTGTTTTCACCGGCACGGGGTCGAGTATCTACTGATCGGCGGACATGCGGTATTTTTCCACGGATACCCCCGACTCACCCAGGATGCAGACTTTTACTATCGGAGCACAGCGGAGAACGCGGACCGGCTGTTCGCCGCGCTCACCGAATTCTGGGACGGTTCGATCCCTGGGGTGTCGGCCGCGGCCGAGCTGAACGACCCGAGCCTGGTCGTGCAGTTCGGTCGGCCGCCCAACCGCATCGACTTGCTGACAGGCCCGGACGGGCTGGACTTCGAAGCCGCATGGGGGCGTAGGATCTTCGCGCGCTTGCCTGACCCGCACGGCGAGATCGAGGTGTTGGTCATCGGCCTGATGGATTTGCGCATGAACAAGGCCGCCTCCGGGCGCCGCAAGGACCTCGACGACCTTGAGAACCTGCCGGAGTGAACCGATCGCGTTGACCGCAGGTCGAAATTCCCTCTATGCGCGCCACGTTTTCTCAGGCATGATAGCCGGCCCCCGCTCAAGGAACTCCATGCGTAATCTTCCCGTTTTTTCCCTCTCCTTGCTCCCCCTGCTCGGCTTCGGCCTCCTGACCGCCTGTGGCGACGATGAAGACAGCGTCACCGAGACCGGCGTCGAGGGCGACGCCGACACCGACGCAGACTCGGACACCGACTCGGACAGCGACTCGGACACGGACACCGACACGGATACGGATACCGACACCGACACCGACACCGACGCCGACTGCACCGCGACTGTCGAGACGTTGAGCCCTGGGAACGGCGACGTGGCCGTGGCCGTGGACGCGAGCGTGTCCGCCAGCTTCTCCGGGTCCGCGACGAGCGCGACGATCAGCCTGACAGACAGCTCTGGCGCCGATGTGAGCGGGGTCTCCTCGCTCGCGGGCGACGGCAGGAGCATCTCGTTCATCTCCGACACGCTGCTCGCTGAGTCCAGCAGCTACACCGTGGCCGCCTCGGTGTGCGAGTCCTCGATGACCGGCTCGTTCACGACGGCCGGCGGCAGCACGACCGTCGATCTGACCGACCACACCTACGTCGTGGACCTGGATGGCTCGGACATCACCTGGGTGGAGCCGAGCGCCGGACCCACGCTGGTCACGCAGCTTGACTCGACCTTCCTGTTGCTCATGATCCAGAGCGCGGGCAGCGACATCGACACCGTCGCGTCCGCCGGCTCCGACGAGCGCACCGGCACCGTCGAGCAGTACGCCTGCGCCGAGGCGATCGACTTCGAGCCCACCAGCTTCGCAGGCAACCCGTCGTTCACCTCCGGACCCATGGACGCCTCGCTTACCAGCGGTGGCATCTCGGTGCCGATCTACGACCTGACCTTCGGCGGCAGCCTCTCCGCGGACGGCGAGAGCCTGGACGGCGTGCAGATCACCGGCGTCATCGACATCCGCGGCGTCTCTGAGAGCAGCGGCTACGACATCTGCCTGCTCCTGCCCTCGTTCGGCGACGCCTGCATCGACTGCCCGGACGGCGAGACCCAGTGCGTCGAGATGGACGTGAAGGACGCCTCGGCGCCCTGGCAGGAAGGCCTGACGGTGGACCCGGCCATCGATCCTTCGACCGACCGGTACTGCAACTAGCGGCTCCCGCCCCTACCGCAAAGCCAGGATCCGCCCGTAGATCTCCCGCCGTGGCTGCCCCGTCTCGGCGGCGACCACGTCGCGGATCCGCTTGGGGTCCATGCCTTCCGCGAGGAGCGCTCGGATACGGGCGTCGGCATCCACAGGCGTGGCTTCCCCCCGGCCAATGAGCAGGACAACCTCGCCGCGCGTCTCCTCCCCGAGGGTCTCCAGCGCCTCCGCGGCCGACCCGGTGATCCACTGTTCATGGGTCTTCGTGAGGTTCCGGGCGATCACGACCTGTCGGGCCGGCCAGATCGCGGCGAGGATGCCGAGGGTGTCGGCCAGCCGCCGTGGAGAGTCGTAAAAGATCACCGTGCCGTCGAACCCGGCGAGCTCCCCAAGGCGCGCGGTGAGGTCCGCGGACCCGGCGGGCAAGAACCCCGCGAAGCAGAACTGATCGGTTGGAAGGCCGCTTCCGACAAGCGCTGCGACCAAGGCACACGCACCCGGTAGGACGTCGATGGCGAAACCCTCGGCGCGGGCCATCGACACGACGCGGAAGCCGGGGTCCGAGATGAGCGGCGTGCCGGCGTCCGAGACGATGCCGACGTTGCGGCCGTCGCGCAAGTGGCCGAGGATCTCGATGGCGCGGGCGTCTTCGTTGTGGTCGTGACAGCTCCGGGTGCGGCGGGAGATGCCGTGGTGGCGGAGCAGGTCGGCGGTGACACGGGTGTCCTCAGCGTACAGCTCGTCCACCTCGCGCAGGGCTTTCAACGCCCGGAGCGTGATGTCGTCGGGGTCGCCGATGGGCGTGGCGATCAACAGCAGCCGGCCAGGGGCGTTCACCGTGCGGCGCGACTCGCCAACGCGATGTCGGTCAGCCCCGCGGTCCGGCACTTCGCGATCACCTTCATGATCAGGTCGTAGGTCGCGGCCTCGTCGCCGCGGATGACCACCCGCGTGATCTTGCCGCTGGACTTCGCGGCCACCAGCCGCTCATCGAGCCCGTCCATGGTGACCTCATCGGAGTCCACGAACAACGTGCCATCCGGCAAGATCGAGACGACCACGTCCTTTGGGACCAACGGCGAGTCGCCCGTGCCCTGGGGCGTTTGCACCTGCAACGCGCGCTCGGACTGCAAGCCCTTGGTCTGGCTCGACGCCTTCTCCGCTTCGACCATCGAGCTGGACACGACCATGAAGATGATGAGCAGCACGAGGAAGATGTCGGTCAAAGGCGTGATGTTGATCTCCGAGAAGATCGCCTCGTCGTCATCCCCCGCGTCGCTACTCTGCGGACTGCCCTGCATTGCCGCCCTCCGCATGGTTGGGCGGTACCGGGGTCCGCGCGACAGGGGAGGGCTCCACGCGCGCAGGCCAGGAACGCGTCCGCACCAACTCCAGGCATTCGTCAGCCGCATATGCCAGGCCGCGACCGACGCCGTTCGCCAGGTTCTGCAGCACGTTGAACAGCACCACCGCCTCAAGCGCGACGAAGAGGCCCACGGCGGTGGCGATCAACGCCTGGGAGATGCCCGTCGACACGACGGCGAACCCACCCTGCCCGCTCTCTCCGATGGCGCGGAAGCTGCCCATGACGCCGACGACGGTGCCCAGGAGCCCGACGAACGGCATCAACGCGCCCGCCGTGCCCAGGATCCACAGCCAAGCCTTGTATTGCGCGACCGCCCGACGTTGCTCCCGGACGAGCGCCATGCCCGGATCGCCGGTCACTTTGCCCGACGCGCGGTCCAACGAGGTCGTGAACACCTCGCGGATGGGCGAGCCGACGGCCTTGCAACCGGCACGGGCCTCCTCCATGTTGCCGGCCCGGAGCGGCGTGAGGACGCGCGACTCGACGGTACGAAGGGCCCAAAACCCCCGGAGCATCATCAGCAGCCGCTCCAGCGCGACCGCGACGACGAACACCGAAGTGAGCATCATCAGGATCATCAACGGATCTTCCTGAAGGTGCGTGAGCAGGAGCTGGAACGTAGAAGACATCGCCGTCCCGTTTAGCGTGGTGGGGCGGGGGACGCTGCTTCTGGTCGTCCCGGCCCGCCGCCCGCAATATCCTCGCCCCGTGCGCCGCCGCCTCGCCGTTGCCTTCGCC
>CANKNP010000096.1 GCA_947483545.1 Deltaproteobacteria bacterium
CGCCGACATCGAAGGCTACCCGGACGTCGCCGGCCTCTTCCGCGACACCGCCGAAGGTGAGACCGGCCACGCTCACGGTCACCTCGACTTCCTCAAGCAGGTCGGCGACCCGGCGACCGGGCTCCCCATCGGCGAGACCGACGCCAACCTCAAGGCCGCCGTCGCCGGCGAGACCTACGAGTACACCGACATGTACCCGGGCATGGCCGCCAGCGCGCGCGAGGAGGGCTTCGCCGAGATCGCGGCGTGGTTCGAGACCCTCGCCAAGGCCGAGAAGTCGCACGCCGGCCGGTTCCAGAAGGGCCTCGACAGCCTGTAGTCGATGTCCGCCGGGGTGGGGCGATGTCCGTCCCACCCCTCCGCACACCTTTTCCCGCGCTCATGACGCGGCTCGGTCCAAGTCTGCAACACACGGGAGAGGTCTGCTATGCAACGTCACGTCCCTGGTCCGCGAGAGGACAGCTATTGGAGCCGCGCCGAGCTCGTCGCCGAAGAGAAGCGGGTCTTTGAGATCTGCAACGGGTGCCGGCTCTGCTTCAACCTGTGTCCGAGCTTTCCAAGCTTGTTCGATGCGATCGACGCGCTCGACACGTCCGTCGCCCCGGCTGCGCCGGTCAAGCACCAGGAGGTTGACGCCGACGGCAACCACGCCCACGCGACCTCTGGCGACCATGCTTCGCCCGTGCGTGCCGACGTGCTCGGCCAGGCAGAGGCGCTTGAAAAACTGCCGCTCTCGGTGCATCAGAAGGTCGTGGATGAGTGTTACCAATGCAAGCTCTGTGACCCGATCTGCCCGTACGTTCCGCCGCACGAGTTCGCGGTGGATTTTCCGCGGCTGATGCTGCGGCACAAGGCCATCGATGCCAAGGAGCATGGCGTCAAGTTTCAAGATCGCGTGCTTGGGGACCCCGATCTGGTGGGCACCGTGGGCACGATGGTCCCGACCATCGCCAATTTCGCGAACAGCCTGCCCATCAACCGGTTCGTGATGGAGAAGGTCGCGGGGATCCATCGGGATCGCCAACTGCCGACGTTCGCGGACGAGACCTTCCTGGCGTGGTTTCGGAAGGGGCACCAAAACCAGCCGGATCCCAAGTCCGTGACCGGCCGAAAAGTCGTGTTGTTCTACACCTGCTCGGTGCAATGGAACGAGCCCCAGGTCGGGCGCGCGGCGGTCGAGGTGCTCGAACACTCGGGCATCACCGTATTTGTCGAAGAGTTCAAATGCTGCGGAATGCCCGCCTTGGACGGGGGAGATGTACCGCGCGCGACGTCGTGGGCCAAGCACAACATTGAGCTGCTTCGCCCATTCGTCGATGCGGGGTGTGAGATCGTGTCCCCCGGGCCCACCTGCTCGTTCATGATGAAGAAGGAATGGAAAGACTACGTCGGTAGCGAGTCTGCAGAGGTGGTGGGCGCGCATAGCTTCGATCTCATGGAGTATCTGAACAAGGTACGCAAGGAAGGTGGGTTGAAGGAGGACTACACCGAGCCGGTCGGGTCGATCGGCTACCACGTTCCCTGCCACCTGAAGGTGCAGAAGATCGGGTTCCGAAGCCGCGACATGATGAAGTCCTTGCCGGAGGCCAAGGTCACGCTGGTGGACAAGTGCTCGTGTATGGACGGCACCTGGGGCATGAAGACCGAGTGGTATGAGCTCTCGAAAAAGGGCGCTGCCCCGCTGCTCGAAGGATTGACGAAGGACAAGCCCACGACGCTCTCGTCCGATTGTCTGATCGCAAAACTCCAGATCGAAGAGGGCACGGGCCAGAAGGTCGTTCACCCTATCGAAGTGGTTCACAAGGCCTTGGGCCTTGCAAAGAGGGCTCCATGACTGTCACCGCCGCCGACATCCTGCCGATCCCCGAATTCCTACGTCTGAAGCCCCTCCTTGCGCGCGAGTCCCTCGCGAACAGCGGCGCCCGTCGGGTCAAGCTCGGGGGCCACCTGTTGTTCCTGTTTGAGAACGAGGGCACCGTCCGCTGGCAGGTCCAGGAGATGTGCCGGGTCGAGAACATCGTCTCGCCCGCGGGCATCCAACACGAGCTGGACACCTATAACGCGCTTTTGCCCTCGCGAACCCCGACCGGCGTCGAGCTCTCGGCCACGCTTCTCGTGCAGTACACCGACGAGGCGGAGCGCAACGTGGCTGTGCGAGCCCTCCTGGGGCTCCACGAGCACGTGTTCATCGAAGTGGACGGCCGCCGCTACCTGGCGTCCTTCGATGGCGAGCAGTTCAACACCGAGCGCATCAGCGCCGTGCAGTTCGTCCGGTTCCCCTTGCCGCAGCAGGCCTTTTCAGCCTTCGCCGACCTCTCCCGCTGCGCCCGTCTCCTCTGCACACACCCCGCCCACCCCGCCGAGGTCGCCCTCCCCGCCGGCTTTCGCGGCGCGATTGTCGAGGACCTGGGTTAGCCGCCCTCGATGCTCCTCGACGATGTCCCCCTCGCCCTGACCTTCGACGATGTCCTGCTTCAACCCGGACATTCCACCATCCTCCCGCGAGACGCGCAGGTCACCACCCGGCTCTGCCGCGACCTGCTGCTGAACGTCCCCTTTCTCTCCTCGGCGATGGACACGGTGACCGAGGCCCCGATGGGCATCGCGATGGCGCGGCTCGGCGGCATCGGCATCCTGCACAAGAACCTCTCCATCGCCTCCCAAGCGCGGGAGGTTCGCCGCGTCAAGAAGGCGATGACCGGCATGGTCGTGGACCCGATCACGATGGGCTCGACCGAGACGCTCCGCACCGCCCGAAACGTGATGCGCGAGCACGGCATCAACGGCCTGCCGATCCTCGACAATGGCCGGCTGGTCGGCATCCTGACGAACCGGGACCTGCGCTACGAGCGAAACCTGGACAAGCCGATCCGCGAGGCGATGACGGCGGAGGGGCTCGTCACCTGCGCGCCGGGCACCGATCTCGAGGCCGCGCGCGACCTGATGCAGGAGCACCGCGTCGAGAAATTGCTGGTGGTGGACGCGGATCAGCGCCTGCGCGGACTCATCACCTTCAAGGACGTCGAGGCGCACACCCGGCATCCGATGGCCGCGCGGGATCCCGACGGGAGGCTTCGCGCCGGGGCGGCTGTGGGCGTGGGTGGCGATCGCGATGATCGCGTCGCGGCCTTGGTGGAGGCGGGTGTGGACGTCATCGTCATCGACACGGCGCACGGGCACAGTGAGGGCGTGTTGGTAGCGGCGCGGGCGGTGCGGGCGCGGTACCCCAACTTACGGCTGATTGTCGGCAACATCGCGACGCAGGCGGCGTGCGCGGCCTTGATCGACGCCGGGGCGGACGCCGTCAAGGTCGGCATCGGGCCCGGTTCCATCTGCACGACCCGTGTGGTCGCCGGCGTCGGCGTGCCCCAGCTCACTGCCATCGCCGAGTGTGCGAAGGTCGCCGGGCCCGCCGGGATCCCGTTGATCGCGGATGGCGGCATCAAGTTCTCTGGCGACGTGGCCAAAGCCATCGCAGCCGGCGCCGACGCCGTGATGGTCGGCTCCCTGTTCGCGGGAACGGACGAGGCGCCCGGCGAGCTCGTGCTCTACCAGGGGCGCTCCTACAAGAACTACCGCGGCATGGGCTCCGTCGAGGCGATGCAAGCCGGCAGCTCCGACCGCTATTTTCAAGACGACATGGGCGATCCCGAGGCGGAGACGCGAAAGCTCGTGCCCGAGGGCATCGTCGGGCGCGTGCCGGCCAAGGGCCCGGTCGCCGACACGGTCTACCAGCTCGTCGGTGGGCTCAAGGCGAGCATGGGGTACACCGGGTCGAAGGACATCGCGGCGATGAAGGCCAACGCGCGCTTCGTGCGGATGACCGCGGCGGGCTTGCGCGAGAGTCACGTGCATGACGTGATCATCACGAAGGAGTCGCCGAACTATCGGATGGAGTGAGGGGGGGGACGGGTGCCCAACTCACAAATACACCATCCCCATCAGCGCCCTCACCCTCCGCCGCTGCTCAGCGTCGAGCGCCTCGACCATCGTGGCAAGCTCCTCATCCGACAGATGTGAGAGCGGCTCCGGGACGGGGGCCGGAGCGGGCGCCGGAACCTCCACCGGCTCGGGGGTCGGCGCCGCGGGGCTCAGCGCCATCGCAGCGGCCGCCCCTGCCGCCAGCGCGACGGTGAACGTCAATCGCGGAAGCCCGCCGCCGCGACTCTGCACACGTCCGCCGGCCTGGGGCCGCAAGAACACGCACTTCGGCCGGCTCGGTGAGGCGAGGAGCGCGCGCTGCTCGTCGGTCGTCAACGCGGACAAGTTGGGCACGAAGCGTTGGCAGCCGTCGCAGTAGCGGACGCTGTCGTCGCCGGGCATCGCCTCCCAGTTGCGGTCACAGGGGGAGGTGAAGGTGATGTCGGGTTTCATGGTGGGCATTGTCACGCCACGGGGGTGCGGCCGGGATGGGCGTGCTGTGCAGGGGGGATGCACGTCAGCGAATCATCCCGAAGTGGTGGCGTCACTTCGGGATGATGATCATCTCGATCGGGTGGGGTCACGCCCGTGATCGATCCCCCACGGATCAATGCTACGCTCCGGTCTCCTGGGACCCGAGCGATGTTCCTCGCCCTGTTCGCCCCCGCGCTGGCCGCGGACCTCCCGTTGGAGTCGATCACGTACCGCGTGGACGTGACGGGCCCGGTGGCCAGCGTGGTCGTCGAGCAGACGTTCCAGGATCCGGAGGCCGCGGTGGCCAGGATGCTCGACGCGATGGACGCCCCCGTCCTGTCAGATGTGACGATCGACTGGGGGGCGTGGCAGGTGTCCTCTGCGTACCCCTCCCGGCTGGCGGCGCTCCACGTCGGCTCCGCCGCGATGATCGCAGCGCACGTCCCCTCCGGATCTGGCCCGGTCCGGGTCTCCGGCCGCTTTGGCTCCGGCACGTTCAGCCAGATCGTGACCCCGGTGCACGTCGAGGAGGACCGGCCGATGGTCACGACCTGGGCGCGCAAACGGGTCGCTGAGATTCACCAGCGGAAGCTCAAGCGGGAGATCACCGATGAGCGCCCGGAGATCCTCGCGATCGGGCTCCGATGGCACATCTTGACCGACTACACATCGTTCGTGGCGGTCGAGCGGCGCCCCGAGCAGGTGGTGGTCCAGGGGTTCGCGCTTCCGGCGCCTGACGAGTTCCTTGCGCGAATCCCCACGGGGCGGAGCTACCAGAGCGCCGTCAGCAGCTCGTCTTCTGGGTTCATCCGTAGCGCTTCGAGGAACTTCACCTACGACGCGCCCTACGACGCGCCGAGCCTTGGAGACTTGCCGACCCTCGGGAGGCCCCTGCTCCCCGACATGGATGTCGGGACCGCCGGCACCAATGTCTTGACCGGCGAAGCGGCGGCTTGGTCGCGGTTCGGTGAAGGCTCGCGTGGAGGCGGTGCGTCCGGCGGGCTGGGCGGACCTGTCCACAAGGATCGCTTCTGGGTCGGGGCGGCGGCCAGGGTCGAAGGGGCAGAGCAGGCCGGGCTCTCCGCACTGTCCACCTCTGTTGTCGCACGCCTGACCGCGCAGCCTTCCAGTGGCCACCGGTTCACCCTCGACCTCGACGGCGACCCCCTCGCCACGGCCCTCGCCGGGACCACCTCCCGCTACGGCGGGGGCCGCGGCACGCTCCTGTGGAACCACTTTCCGAACGCCGGCACGCGCGTGAACAACTGGGTCACTGGCGTACAGCGCACCGTCCGCGGCGACACCCGCGAGGGGTTGGAAGTGGGCACGGCCCTGCAACTCTGGGACGTCCCGCTCGCCGGCGACCATGACCTCGGCGTGGGCTTCACGGGCGATCACTTCGTCTGGCGGGGCTCCGAGCGGGCAGGCACGACCACCCTCGGTTCGGTGTTCCTCGAGGACCGTTGGAAGCCCGGAAACGTCACCGTCAACGGCCGGCTGGCTGCGGGCGTGCTCGCTGGCGACTATGTCGTCCTCCCCAGCCCCACCCTGGGCGCGAGTTGGGATCTCTTCTACGACCAGCGGACCCTGCTTCACATCAAAGGCTCGCGGAACTGGGACGCTGAGGCGCTTCAAGTTGGCGTGGCCGACGCCCAGGGCCTCCCGTCCCGCGCCGACACCGCCACGTTCGGCGTAGACCAGGCGATCCTCCACGACCTCAGCGTGTGGGCCGCCGCCACCGCCCGCCTCGAACACCTCGCCTTCGTCCCTACCCCCGACCACGTCACCGTGGACGATGCGGGCGAAGCGATCTGGGTGGACCGCACCGTCTGGGAGATCGACGTGAACCTGTCGAAGCGCTGGGCGAAGCGATGGAAGGCGTCCGTCAACTGGCGGGAGCGGTTCCCCCCCTCGCCCGACGCAACGCTCCTCGCCGACCCCGGCTCCTTCTGGGTCCCCGGCTTCCTCGACGCCTACCGCCGCCACGCACTCGACGCCTACCTGCAATGGGACCTCCCTGTCGATCCGTTCACGACGACGATCGCCATGGCCGGCGCCTGGTCCTCCGCCGTGGACGGTCCCGGGACGGGCTGGTGGCTTGACCCCCGCTCCTCGGTGTCCGGAATCCTCGTGCAAAGCGTCCCGGCTCCCCGGGGCGCGGTCTACCTGGAGCTTCGCGCCACCTGGAGCATCCGCGACCCCGGTGGCGCGTTCCTGCCCCTGGCGGTGCTCGCCACCGACCCCGATGCGCCCACGTTGCAGGACCAACCCCCGTTCTCCGGCCTCGTGCGGATTCGGTCAGCGTTCTGATCCCCGTCGTGACACATGACCCATGACACATGAGCCCTCCGAGGGGACGAGTTTCGGGTAGGGGCGGCTCACCGCGATCGCAGCGCCGTTCAAGCGGGCCGTGAGACGCCGCTTCGAACTGACGCGGGCTCCCCGGTCCAACCCCAGCCACCCGCCAGGTGATCAGCGGCGTTCCACCGCCCGAGCTTGCGGCGCGCCCTGGGTTCCGAGCCGCCCACTTTGGTGTAGACTCCCGCGGTGCACTCGGAACAACGCTCTTCCTTCTGCCTACCTTTGCTGATGCTGGCCGCGGTTCTCCCTGCATGTGCGCCCCCCTCCACCCCCATCGTCCTGGTGAGCCTCGACACGCTCCGCGCCGACCGCCTCGGTTGTTACGGCGGGACCGGAAAGCTCACGCCGAACCTGGACGCGTTCGCAGCCGAGGGCGTGCTGTTCGAGCACGCGTACAGCCAGACGACCACGACGGCCCCTTCCCACGCCAGCCTGTTCACCAGCCGCTACCCGAGCGAGCAAGACGCGGGCACCCGCAAGCCAGAGATCGCGGCCGGCATGAAGACACTGGCAGAGGTGCTGACCGCCTACGGCTGGGACACCGCCGCGTTCGTGGCCGGGGGCGATCTCGCGCCGGAGCTGGGGGTCGGCCGCGGTTTTGGCACCTGGGAGAGCTCGGTTGACTTCGGTTCTCTGTGGCACACGGGGCCGCGCGCTTTGGAGTGGCTGGACACCCGCCGCACAGCAGGTGACTGGCTCTTGTTCGTGAATGGCTACGACGCGCACGTGCCCTACCTCAAGCCGTCCCCGTACGGCTACCTGCACGCCGATGCGCGCGCCCAGGGCCCGGCGGCAAGGGCCGCGCGGCTGTCCACCGACATCGTGCTCGACGGCTGGATCCACCCGGACCTGGCCGTACTCGCCGAGGCGGGGGAGGAGGAGGTTCGACCGCGCTCCCCGCGAGCCCGCGCTGCGCTGTTGGCCCAGGCGCAGGCGAGCGGAGGTCCGGCCCTCCACCAGGTGAGCGAGGCCGACATCGCGCTCATCCGCGGGACCTACGACGGCGCCGTGCAGTACGCGGACGCCCAGTTCGGCCTCCTGATGGCCGGGCTGCAGGACCACGGGGTGCTGGACACCGCGATCGTCGTGGTGCTTTCGGATCACGGCGAGCAGCTTGGAGAGGACGGCGTTTTCAACCACTGCTGCGGGGTGCGGGAGGAGGAGTCCCACGTGCCGCTCATCGTCCGCATGCCTGCTGGGCGATCCGGCGGCCGGCGGGTGAGCGGGCTTGTGGAGCTGGTGGACGTGATGCCCACGCTGTTGGACCTCGCCGGCGCCGTGATTCCGGCCGGTGTTCACGGCCAGTCGCTGGCTCCCGCGCTTCGGGGGGAGACGTTTGCGGGCCGCGACATCGCGTGGACCCAGGGCGGTATCAACATGCGGATGGTCTCCGGGCGCACCCGCACGGGGCGACTCGTGTATAGCGGCGGCTCGGTCGCGTCATTGCTCACACCGGAGCTGATCGGCAGCGCGGCGTTGCCGGGGCCGAGCTTTCCGTTCGCTGAGGGGCTGGACGCGGAGCAGCAGGACGACGTGCGGCAGGCGATGGCAAGCTGGCTCGGCCACCTTGCCCCCCCTCCCGCGGCCCGGGAAGCGCCGCTCCCCGATGCACTCCGCGCCTCGCTCCGGGCTCACGGGTACTTCGGGGTCGAGCCGTGAGGCCCACCCCGGCCATCGCGTTGTTGTCGTTCGGCCTCGGGTGCTCGGTTGGCCCGTGGACGCGCGCCGCCGCCCTGAACCCGACCGTCCAGGCCCTCGACGCGGACCACAACGGGCGGCTGACGATAGCGGAGTACGAGCGGGTGGCGTACGGGGGCCCGGGCTTCGCCGCGGTGGACGCCGACAAGGACGGCGATGTGAGCGTCACAGAGCTCGACGCCGCAGTGACCCAGACTGACCCGGTGTTGTTCAGTATGCAGCAGCGAGGCGGTCCTCCGACCGGGCCATCGAACCCGCAGTCCAAGGGACCGCGCGACGTCGTCAAGCGACCAACCCACGGCCAGGTGTGGGAGGTGCTCTCGCTCTTGCGCGAAGAGGTGCTCGCGCGGGATCCCAGCGCGGTCGTGCCGTCCCCCGAGGCCATCCTCGCGGCGGACACCGCGGGCGGCCTCGATGGTCCGCTCGCTGTGGAGGCGCTGACGACCCTGCAGACGGCTTCCGACGCCGCAGGGATCGAGTTCCCAGCGTCGCTCCGGAACTAAACAGGATCGCGAAGCATCGTGGCCTTCGCGGTGAGCAGGATCATCATCGCGCCCGCCTATCGAGCCTCGCCGTTCGGGCCTGCCATTCGAGTCTCGCCGTTCGAGTCTCGCCATTCCAGTCTCGTCGTTCGAGGCTCGGTCGTCGATGTTCGACACGACTCCTGTTCTCTGCGAACAGGAATCGCACGTTTCTGTTGACGCGTCAAGGATCGATGCGCGACACCGCGATCCTGTTTAGTGCTCGCGCCCGGAAGTTTCTCGCCACCCCCGCAGGGGCCAGTTCTTACCCTTCTCCCTCCGCGCGCCTTTACCCCCTGCGGCGCGGCCCGCTCGCACGTCGCCCATCGGCAGGTGAGCGGAGCATCCCGATCTGGTGACGTCACTTCGGGGTGCGACCGTCCCTTCCGTCCGTCACACGGCGGGTGCGCACGCCGGATGCAACTGGTAGGATTGCGCATCCCCCAAGGTCTACATGAAGGCTCCCGTCCACCAACGTGGCAGCGCCGTGCTGCTCTTGGTCCCGCTCTTGGCTTGCTCGGGCGGCCCGGGCCAAGACGCCGTCGCCCCGCCCTCGGACACGGAGGCCGACAGTGACACCGACGTTGATGTCGACGCCGACCCGGACACCGGCTGGGATGAGGGCGAGCTGACCGTCCTCCGGGGGCAGGACGCGCTCGCGGGCGGCGTCGGGGTCGGGGTGAAGGGGTTCGGTGGGTCGGAATGTGGGGATTGGATCATGCCGGGGGAGCCAGGGGAAGTGCTCGTCCACTGCGGAGACCCCTGGTCCGGGTCCTCCACCGGCGGACTCCTCCATCGGGTGGATGGGGCAGCACTGCTATCGGGCACGCCCACCGTCCTCGCCACCCTCTCGGGCGTTTACGTAGGCCACGGGCAGGCGAACGGCGGCATGAGCGACCTGGACGGCGACGCCCTGGGCGAGCTCGGCGTCCGAAACGCCACCGACGGAGGACTGAACCTCGGCTACGTCGTCCCCGGCTCGGCTTGGGCGGGGGACACCGCGCTGGAAGACGTGGCTTGGCGGCTCGTCGGTGACAGCGGCTACGTCGGGCTCGCGCCCCAGGTCGTCGCGGACGCCGACGGCGACGGCACCGCGGACCTCCTGGTCGTACAGGAGACAGACTCCTACGTGGATGACAGCAGCGTAGGGTCCCGCTTGATCCTCATCCCCGGAGCGTCGCTCGTCGGGACGCAATCGAGCGCGACCGTCCTGGTGCTCCGCATCGGTAGCTACGTGATCGAAGGGACGCGTGGCCTCGGCGCTCCCGGGGTGATTGGGGGCGTGGGCGACGTGGACGGCGACGGCCTCGAGGACCTCGGTGTCGCGTTCGGACCCTGGAGCGAACCCGGTCTCGACCAGTCCGGAGACGTCCGGATCGTGCTCTCCACCACGCTGGGCGCGGTGACCTTGGACGACTGCCCGAGCGTCACGGGCGTGCTCTCCGGCCGCCTGCTGGAGTCCGCTCTCGTGCGCCTCGGCGACCTTGATGGGGACGGCAGATCCGAGCTCGCGGTCGGCTTCGTGAAGGATGACGACACGGGCAGCGACTCCCGGCGGCTCGAGTTCGGGGTGGTGAACGGGGCCAGCATCGCCCCCGCAACTACGACGGTCATCGCGCCATGGGAGGCGGACCTTCAAGACTACTCGGGTGTCGGCTGCGACCTCGACGGCGACGGGCTCCCAGAGTGGGTGAGCGCGGACGGGATCTGGTCCGGTGGTTCGCTGAGCACTACGGCTGTCGCGATCGGGCCCGGGGTGGACGCGATCGGATGCTTGGGCGACCTGGATGGAGATGGCGTCCAGGAGCTCGGGTTGTGATGCTTCGGCTCAGGCTCGCCCGCCCTCAATCCCGACAATCCGCCTCGATCCTCGCCTCCACCTCCGCCCCGAAGTTGTCCTCCAGGTCCTCTTGCGCATCCTCGACGGGGATGGCGAGCAGCTCGGCGGCCGAGAGATCCAGGTAGTCCATCACCTCGAGCACGTCGTCCGAGCACGTGGTGGTCAGGCTCCCACTGTCGGCGGACAGCGACACCGTGGGCACGACAACGGTCACGTCCACCGTGGTCTCCACCCCATCCACGCCCGCTCCGACCACCGTGATCGACACGTCCAACGCCCCATTCACCGGCGAGACGTACCCGGTGCAGGTCACCACCGTGCAGAAGTAGTCCAGCTCCACGTCGAACGGATCCCCCTCGGTATTCATGCTGCTCACCAGCTCCGCGGCGAGGTCGAGCCCCACATCCGTGACCGACAGGCTGACGGCGGCCTCCGTCACGGCAAACTCCAGATTGGAGATGGCGTAGGAGGCCCCCTCCCAGCAATAGGACCCCGCGGAGCCGGTCAGGTCCCGAGGGCCGTAGTCGTAGTCGAGCAGCGCATCCCTCCCGGCGCTGGCCATGCAGGATTGCAGCCGAAAGTCCGCGCCGTTGCAATTCTGGTCGAGCCCATCGTCGGGGACATCGACAGCGCCTGTGTAGTAGGTGGGATCCGTGTCGTCGCAGTCATCGCCGACGGCATCGCCGTAGGTGTCACTCGCGTGGCCGTCAAAGTCCGCGTCGTCATCGTCCCAGCCGTCACAGTTGGCGTCCAGGCCGTCGTACCAGACCTCCACCGCGGCGGGGCTCACAGCGGGGTCGGTCTCGTCACAATCCCCGCCGACGGTTCTCCCCGGCGGGGCGTCACATGCCACGACAGCATCGCCGCTGCCGTAGCCGTCGCCATCGGTGTCTTCGTACCAATCGGGCCGGCCGGTCACCGCGGGATCCTCGTCATCGGCGAGGCCGTTGCAGTCCTCGTCCACATCGTCCGGGTCACAGATCTCGGGCGCGGCGAGGTTGATGTCGGGGTTGGTGTCGTCACAATCATCGCCCTGACTGACATAGCCAGGGGTCGGATCACACGTCGTGACCCTCAACGCGGGGTCGCCAAAGCTGTCACCATCGGCGTCGTAGTACCAGGGCAGATTGTCGATGATGCCGTCACAGTCATTGTCCAAGCCGTCGTCGCAATAATCTCGGACGCCAGGGTGGATGTCGTCGCGTGTGTCGTCGCAGTCGCCGGGCTCGGGGACATGCTGGTACACGCCCTCGCAGGAGCTGACCGCCCCGTCTGTGGCGCCATAGTCGTCCCCATCCAGGTCGGGGTACCAATACAGCTCAATCAGCGTCGGGTCCGCGTCGTCACAGTCGCCGGGCAGGTCCACGAAGCCATCGGGTGCCGCGCAGCCGGAGACCCAGACGGGGCCGCCGGTGCCGTCGCCGTCGGCATCCGCGTAGTAGGTGTGCTGTTGGATAGTGGCGTCCGTATCGTCACAATCGTCCGTCCCAAGGACGCCGCACTCGGGCAGAAACGCGCCGTCCCCGTCGAGATCACACCGTCCGGCCAGGTCGGCCTCGGAGACGAGCGCGCAGGCGGCGAGGAGGAGGAGCATCGATCCTTATGCTAACGGCCCCCGCCGCCCCCACGCCCCAAACACCACGTCCCCGATGAACACCGCTCCGGGAGCTTGCAGCTCCGCGAGCAGTCGTGCGTCCAGGCTCTCGACGTCCACCTCCTCCGGCGTCGTCACGCCCCGTTGGACCATCCGGGGGAGGATCGCCCGCACGATCGCCGCGGTGTGATGCCGGTCGCGGAGGGTCTGGACCACTGCCTCAGCCCGAACATGCTCTACGACCAGCCCCGCGGCCTCGAGCACCGACGAGAGCCGAAGCCCCATGCGGAGGTCTGCGCCTTCGCGCTCGACGGTCTGCCAGATCCAGTGATGCACGCGCTCATGCAGCGGCATCTTCGTCAAGGAGACAGGCACCATCGATGTATCATGTTCGTGAAACACCGTGATACCTCCCGGATGTATCACCTCGGTCAGGCGTCGGACCGCCCCCACCGCGTCCGCTTGATACATCAATACCCGCCGGCCAAACACGGCGTGAAACATCCCGATATCATGGGGCAAAGCACATATGTCACCATCGCGATACATGATACATGGCATCTCCGGCGTTCGCGCTCGGGCCACCTCCAGGATCCCCGCATCCCGATCGACGCCCACGACCTGGCCTGACGCACCCACCCGACGCGCGATCATCCGGGTGACCTCGCCACGGCCACACCCCAGGTCCAGCACCCGCATCCCGGGGCCGATGCCCGCGTCATCGAGCAGGCGTTCGGTCATCCCCCCGACGGCATCCCCGGGCTCGCTCACCCCCCGACCTCCGCGAGCCGCGTTTCGAAGTCCTCCTGAAGCACCGGCGTGAGCTCCTCGACGATCTCGTAGGTCAGCGTGTCGGTCGCGTCATAGACCAGCTTCTCCGCGATGGCCACGCCCGAGTCTTCGACGTGGTCCTGCGACTCGACGCGGATGCCCTGATACTCGCCATCCTGGTAGATGGACGTGGAGTGCCAGGCGGTCCAGGCCCAGGCGGCGCCGGCATCGTACGCGCCTTCGACCAGCATCGTGCCTTCGTCGGTCACGAAGGTTGAGGTGAAGGTGCCGGCCGCGGCGTCCACGTCGTGAACGAGCTCGTAGGCGGTCACTCCCTGCTCCCCGACCGTCCAGGCTTGCTCAGTGACCGTGCTCGCGTCGGGGTCCAGCGCGCGAATGAACAGGACCTCCTCGGTCGGTGCGACGTAGCTGCCGTCCGGAGTCTGACCATCACTGGTCCCGATGTACCACTCGGTGCTCGCCACAGCCGGGGCTGCGGTGTCGCCACCCGTCTCCTCCTCGCCGCCCGCGCAGGCAGGGGCCAAGAGACAAGAAAGCAGGATGAAGGGCAGGTACGAACGCACGCAGACTCCGAGGATGCGGACAAGCTACCCCGCACCCGGCTACGATGCTGCAAGATGTCTACCGACGACCCCCCGAAGCCCTCGTTGACCGATCAACTCGCCGCGGATGCCGCCGGCGCTGCCACCACCAAGGCCGCAGAGGCCCTGGCGAAAGGTGCCGTCGCGGCGGTCGGGAAGGCCGCGGACAGCGCGCTTGACGTGGTCGAAAGGATGCTCTTCGGCAAGGTCGGGGGCGCCGACGATGCGCTCAAGCACGAGGCCAACCCCGACCCGATCGCCCGGTTTCGTCAGGAGATGGGCGGCACACCCGAGGCAGGGCAAGCCGTGGCTCCCGCGCCCAAGCCCACCCGGGCGGAGGCCAAGGAGGCCGCGATGAACGAGGCGCGGAAGCAGTTGGAGGCGCTCAAGAAGGCGCGGGACGCCAAGCAGACCGAGGCGTCGAGCGAGCCGGTGGAGCGGAAGCGGACGCTCTGATCTACTACCCGCAGAGTTCCTCGTGACGTGCGCGAATCTTGACCCGGCGCAGGCGCCGAAAGGCAACCCCGCGGCCCGTCAGGCCGCGAGGAGGGGGGAGGCCGCGTGTCGCGGCCGGCGCGGGGGGAGGACGTGTCCTCCCCCCGCCCAGCAAGGAGCAGCGCGGGCCCTCGGCGCTCCGGGTTGGGTTGCGGGCCGTGCCCGCGCTGTGGCTACTTACACCACGACAGCGCGTACGATCCCGACCCGCTCGTCGAGTAGACGTACATCCGGTAGGTGCCGGACGCGCTGGAGTAGGTGATCGACTCTGTCGAGGTCGATCCCGTAGAGGTGGCGACGTTGCTCCAGGTCCGGCCCGACTTCTTCTGCAGGTATAGGTCGAAATTGGCGCTGGACGGGCCTGTCAGTGTCGCGGTCTGGCTCGTCGTCGTCACCGAG
>CANKNP010000097.1 GCA_947483545.1 Deltaproteobacteria bacterium
AAAAGCGGCCTCAGGTCAACCGGCGCTGTGCAAAAAGCGGGTCCAGAAGCCGCGCGGCCGTCATTCGTTGTAGACGAAGGTCGGGTAGATCGGGACCAGGCTCGCGTCTACAGCGAGGTACCGGTAGACGACCACGCGGCGGTTCAGGTCGGTGTCGTCGTACTCGACGCTGACCGCGATCCCGCCAGCATCAACGCCGAAGACCGCGTAGTAGCCGTCCTCCCCCGTGCCGGTGGCAGCGGGGTCGTAAAGGCCCGCCGCGTCGTGGTAGCAAGCCTCCTTCTCCTCGCCCTGGGCGGGGGTGACCCGGACGACCGTGCCCTGCTGGATCGGCATCAGGTCGATGTCGGTGACGTTGATCCACATCCGGATCTCGCCGACGATCGCGATGCCGGAGCCCGGCTCGCCTGCCTCCGCCGCCCCGGGGCAATCCACCCAGTCCTCCTTCAATGACGCGAACCACTCGGGCGAAGCGACCCAGGGGAAGCCAATGCCGGCGTCAAAATCGTTCAGCCCCGCGTCGCCGGAGAAGGCCGTCGGCACGTAGCCTTCGCCCTCCGGCCCCTCGGTCTGCACGTAGAAGCCTTCGCCTTCGGGCACATTCACTCCAAAGGCGCCATCAGCGTCCGTCTGCACCTCATCGACGGCCTGACCATCGCCGTTCAGAGTGCGCACCGTGGCGCCGTTGACGACAGAGCCGGCGGCGTTGGGCACGTTGTAGACGGTGCCGGTCATCACAACCACATCGCCGCTGGGAATGCAGCCGAGGAGCACGAGGGACAGAGCGAGCATCACGAACCCACAAACCAGAAGGCCATGCCTACCTCGCCAGACGACAACGGGTAGACCTCGTCCCCACCAAGCCCGCTCTCGACGCGCACATCGCCCGCGTCGAGACCCGTAGCGAGGAAGTAGCTGAACGCGCCCGTGGCGACGGGGCTGACGACGCCGGATTCATCGACAGAGAAGCAGTCTGGCACGCTGCCATCGACCCGGACCGCCTCGCAGGTCCAGCCATCGTCCCAGGGAGTGCCGATCACCACGGCGCCGGGCCCGCGGGCCTCGACGCCAAAGGCGAGCAGGAGCTCATCGAGCGAGGCATCGTCGGCACCGAAGAGAGCGCCCGAGAACCAGTTGGCGTCGGCAGCGGGGGTGGTGAAGCGCCAGACCGCGGGAGGATCGGTCTCCACCCGGACGGTGACGGGCACGCTGGGTGGCAGCGCGACGGACCAGTAGCCGGGGTAGTCGGCGTACGGCTCGGTGGCGGGGACCGGCTCCTCGTCCCCATCGACCAGGAAGGTGAGCTGCGCGCCATCGGCCTCGGAGACGGAGTAGACGACATCTGCCTGAGGTGCCGTGTAGACGTAGCCGGCCCAGGTGACGAGCCCGTCATCGTCGGCCGGGGCGGCGACGCAGGCGGTCAAGAGAGCGAGCGGGAGCATACGGGCGGCTATCCCTGGAGCCACATCCGTGCGCGAAGCCCGTGGCCGAGGTGGTGCTCGGTGAGCGCCAGGAGCGGCGCGAGCTCACCGGCCGCCGCGTAGCAATCGAGCAAGGGCGTCCGGCGAAGGTGCGCCAATTGGGCCAGCGTGGTGAGCTCGATGCGCGGCGCGCCGGCGGCGTCTGGGGCCAGGTGCGCGACGTGGAAGGCGCCACCGCCATCCAGCCACCACGCCATCGGCGAGGCCGGCGGGCCGCCACACTCAGGGCAACGGTCGAGGGCGGGGGCCAGCCCCGCGAAGGTAAGGAGCTTGGCCAGCAGTGCTGCGAGGAAGCCGCTCTGCGGATCGTCGGGGTGCTGGTCGAGCAGCAGGAGCGCGGTCTCGAGGCAGCCGAAGAGCCGCGGATCGGGCGCCGTGGTGGCGAAGCCGCGGACCGCCTCACACGCCACCGCGGCGGGACCCAGCCGCTCCAGCCGGGCCCGAACCCCGAGGCGAGGCGCCAGGATCTCGACGGCCACGAGGCTGGCGAGGTCCCCGGCCCCACGCCCCCTCCGGAGGGTCACCCGGGCCCCGACCCCCAGGTCCAGCAGGCCAAAGGGGCTGCGCGGGCGGCGTGCGCGGTTGGCCCACGCGGACACCAGCCCCTCCTGCGGGGTCAGGAGCCGCACGATCCGGTCCTCCTCCCCCTGCTCCTGCCGCCCGACGACGATCGCGTCCACGACGTGCAGATCGTCCGCTGTCGTACGCCTCAATGGCCGTCGTCGATGAACACGAGCCGACGAGGCCTCGACTGGTGGCCCAGCGGCCGCAGCGGCTTGCCCTGAAAGGTGAGCTCCACCCCCGCGAGGGTCTCCAGCTCGACTTTGAGCGTGTCCCGACCCAGGAACATCATGCCAGGGCCCGGCTTCAGCGCGTCCGAGAACTTGCGCTCTCCATCCGCGTAGGCCCGGACCCGGACAGCCTCTTCGACATCGACCTGGACCGCGAGATCCATCGGCTCCCCGATGGGCTCCGTCAGCTCAGGCGTGGCCTCGCCGAGGGCGCGAAAGGTCAGGAGCCCAGCGGACACCAGCAGGCCGCCAAGCAGAGCCATCTGGAGAGCGCGGCGGCGGGTCGCGGAGGATGGCTGGGCCGGTGCCGTCACCGTCGCGGTGGGCTCGGGCTCTTCCTCCGCGCCTCGGGTGCGCCCGCCCTCCGCCGACGGACGGCCCGCGGGGAGGGGCGCGCGGTCCGGCAGCCCAAGGAGCGTCCGGTACTTTTTCGAAAAGCCCACGTGGAACGGGCCAGTGGGGAACATGCTCGCGTCATCGTCCTCCAAGGCCTGGAGGTAGCGCGTGGGGATGCGGGTCCGCTCCGCGACCTGGGGGAGCGTGAGCCCCTGAGCCGTGCGCGCGGCCCGAAGCTCCTGGCCGGGGGTCATGACCCTGTCAGGCAGTCGCGCGCTTGATCCCCGAGCGGGGTGCCGCGCGTCTGCTCCACGAGATCACGGAGCGCATTGCGGCCGATCTCCGGAACGGGGCCCCGGGCCTGGAGGCAGGCCATGCGCACCTGGGCGCCGTCCGCTTCGCCCGGACAGTACTTCACCAAGCTCTCGTAGGCCGCCACCGCGTCGTCCGTATGGCCGCGTTTCTCCTCGGCGATCCCGAGGTGGAACCAGCCCTGGCACAGCGTGGGGGCCCTGCGGGTAGCCTCGCGCGCCGTCTCGACCGCATTGTCGTACTGGCCGGACTCGCTGTACGCCAGCGAGAGGTTCGAAAGCACCAAAGCGACGTTTCGGTAGTCCAGGTCCGCGAGCGCGCGGGTGAACACCTCCACCGCCTCTTCGTTCTTGCCCTGCCGGAGCTTCAACGCGCCGTAGTTGACGAGGATCTCGGCCTCAGTGGGGTTGATGCGCAGCGCGCGGTCGAACTCGGCTTCGGCAAGATCAGGCATCCCTTTGGCCAGGTAGGCGATGGCGAGCAGGTTGACGGCGCGCCAGTTCCGCGGGTCGAGATCCGTCGCCCGGCGCAGCGCCTCGATCGCGGCCTCGGGGTTGCCCTCTCGGTAATACGCAGCGCCCAGATCCGACTGGGCGACCGCGCGCTCCATGCGCTTCTGAGACACGCACGCCGAGAGCCCACCAAGGAGGATGGTGGCGAGAAAGACGGGCGCACTTGAGGCGCGAAAAAATGCGGGCGCACCTGAGGCGCGGAAAAATGCGCGAGGGAGCATCGGGATCTCCTCAGACCGGCATGTACTTGCCGATCAACGGGGCGAGGGCGCGGCGGGTCTCGGCGGAGACCGAGCTCGCGGGCGTGAGGATCGCGGTAGCCAGCGCGCTCGACTGCGGAGACGGCTGCTTGTACGAGACGATCTGAGGGATCACGTTGCGCACGACCTGCTTGGCCAGCGCGGCGTTCTGGTGGAGCACGGCGATCACCTGCTCGACGGTGACAGCGTCGTGTTCTTTGTGCCAGCAGTCGTAGTCCGTCGCCATCGCGAGCGTCGCGTAGGACATCTCGGCCTCGCGGGCGAGCTTCGCCTCGGGCATGTTCGTCATACCGATCACGCTCGCACCCCACGAGCGGTGCAGATTCGACTCCGCACGGGTCGAAAACGCAGGCCCCTCCATGCAGACGTAGGTGCCGCCGTCGTGCACGCGGGCACCGGCATCGCGGGCCGCCTGGAGCAGAAAGCCCCGGAGGATGCCACACACAGGGTCGCCGAACGCCACGTGGGCCACGAGCCCACGCTCGAAGAACGTGTTCTCGCGCTTGAACGTCTTGTCGATGAACTGGTCGATGACGACGATGTGGCCGGGGGCGATGTCCTCACGCAGGGAGCCCACAGCGGAGACCGAGATGATCCACTCGACCCCGGCCTGCTTCAGCGCGAAGATGTTGGCCCGGTAGTTGACCTCGGAGGGGTTGAACCGGTGGCGTCGGCCATGGCGGGGCAGAAAAACAAGCTCCACATCGCCAAGTTGGCCGATGATCAGGGCGTCTGAAGGGTCGCCGTAGGGCGTCGTGACGCGCTCTTCACGCACGTTCTCCAAGCCATCCATCTCGTACAGGCCGCTGCCGCCGATCACACCGATGCGCATTCGCTACTCCAGGGGGGTTCTGGCGGGACGGGTATCAAGAAAGGCAGCGATCTGTGGGGGCTGGCGCCCCCCACGCGCCCCGCGAGCCGAGATGCGCTCGATTACGAGCGTGTGGTCGGATTCGGCATGAGTGCACGCCGAATCCGACCCTCGGCTCGGGTGTGCTTGAGCACCTGCGGGGGTGGCGAGAAACTTCGGGGTGTGAGCACTAGAACCCACCGGCGTTCGCCGCCTGGAACCTGTAGATCGTGCTCCCTTTCGGCACGAGCAGGAGATCCTCCGCCGCGGCCCGACGTAGCGTGGCCTCATCGTTGCGGAGCTGGTCCACCTCTCGCTCCAGCTTGGCCACGTCCGCCGCGATCTCGGCGCGGTGCCGTCCAGCGGAGACGAGCTCCGCCTGGGTGCGGCGGGCATGCATCCAGCCGTTTCCGCCCCAGATCGTCGAGTAGATCAGCGCGCAGATCATGCTCGCAGGGAGCAGGACAAGGAGCAGCAGTCGCGTGAGGACGGGCATGGGCGCAGGAGATGCTTACCACAGCGGTGTTGACGTGGCAAGGGTAATGACCCCGCTGAACTCCTGCTCCCGATCTTCCTCCAGCCTGCGCGGCCGGGTCCCGCCGGATCTGCAGCGGCGTTTTCCGGCCCGGGCCGGCGGCGCAGGGATGGCAGTGAGCCGCCCAAATCCTCGAGGGCTCGCCCCTACTTCGCCCCCCGCCCCTTCAACACAGCCGGAATGGTCTTGACCAGGATCTGAAGGTCGAGCCAAAGCGACCAGTTCTGGATGTACGCGATGTCGAGCCGCATCATGTCCGCAAAGCCCAGGTCGGACCGCCCGGAGACCTGCCAGAGGCCGGTAATGCCGGGCATGACCTTGGAACGTTGCTCAAACCAGTACTGCATCTCCGCGTCTTTCTCGATGCCCAACAGATCTTCGGCTGGGAGCGCGCGTGGTCCGACCAGGTTCATGTCTCCCCGGAGCACATTGATGAGCTGCGGGAACTCGTCAACGGAGTACTTCCGGATGAACTGGCCGAAGGGGGTGATGCGCGGGTCCTTCGCGATCTTGAACAGCCGGCCGTCCGCCTCGTTCTGGTCCCGCAGCGCGTCCTTCATGGCGTTGGCGTTCACGATCATCGAGCGGAATTTGTAGAAGCCGAACGTCCGGCCTCCCTTACCAACGCGCTTGGCGACGTAGAACACGGGGCCGCGATCCTGCATCTTGATCGCGACGGCCACGGCGATGAGCGCCGGGAGGATCACCGCCCCGCCGATCAGCACCGAGGCGAAGTCGAACGCCCGCTTCATCTGCTCGCCGAGCGTCGGGTACCGGATCCCGACGAAGTCGATCAGCTCCAGATCCCCGATGCGCGCGAACCCAAGCCGAGGGCTCACCGCACCCCAGGAGTACGGCGCCTGCAGGACGCGAAGGCCCATGTGGTCGGCCTGGACCGCGAGCTTGAGCGCGTCCTGCCGGGCGATTCGGCGCGTCGCCAGGATGATGAGCCGGATGTCGTGGGCGTTGACCAGGGCGCTGAGATCGTCCACCGCGCCAAGGATCTGCTCGACGGGCACCACCGGCGGGCCAGAGGCCTCCGTCCGCAAGAACCCCGCGACAGAGCAGACGTGGCGCGCGTGGCGCGAGATGTGCTCGGCCATCGCCACGCCGTCCTCGCCGATGCCGACGATCAGTGCCCGAGCCGCGGTGGGCGGGGTCTCCAGCCGGAGGAGCAGGCGAAAGGTCGCGAGGCGGGCAAGGGCGAGCCAGGCCCAGGCAAACCCCAGGAAGGGCACCACGAGGCCCTTCGGGTAGACGCGCTCGGCGAACAGGAAGTTCGAGACGATCGTGAACACCACCATAGCGAGCGCCGACCGGCTGACCCCGGAGATGATGTTGACGCTCGATCCCATCCGGCTCGGGTCGTGCAACCCCAGCTGACGGAGGGCGACGATCCAGACGATGATGAACACAGCGCCGGCCGGCATCCAGGGATTGGGGAGCAACAACTCCCAAAGCTGCACCTGGACCAAGCGCTGCAGGTTCGGCGCCAGCCAGAGCCAGAAGCCCCAGGCGCACACAAGGCCCAGGACCACGCAGCATGCGTCCAGAGCGGCCAGAAGGAGCGCGATCCCGCGGTTCATGGTCCTCCGAAGCGCTCAGTTACCCGTGCCGATCGACTGCCCGTAGACCACGTTCCGGTAGATCGTGGAGGCGCTCGCCGCAGGCCCGATCATCGAGCTCACACCCTGAAAAAACCGCTGGACGTTGGTGATGGTCTTCGGGGGCACGACGACGATGTCCCCACGTTGAAGGTAGACCATCTGGCTCATGTCGCCCCGGCGGTAGATCGCGTCCACGTCGATGGTGTAGAGCTTCGGGTTGTCGAGCCCGCCCCGGATCAAAAGCACGTTGCTGGTGTGCGCGTCCGGGCTGATGCCCCCGGTCCGCACGAGGGCCTCCATGATCGAGAGATCATTCGTGATCTGAAGGACCGCTGGGTTGGACACCTCCCCCAGGACGAGCACCTTCTGGTCTGTGACCGCCGTGATGTTCACGCTCACCTGCGCGTCCACGTAGTACTTCGCGATCGCCTCCTGCAAGATCACCACGACGTCCTCGTAGGTCTTTCCCGCAAGCTGGAGGCGCCCGATCAGCGGGTACGTGATCGCGCCGTCCGGCGCGATGGTCACGTCCATCGTGAGATCGTCATGGCGCCAGACGGAGATCTTGAGCGAGTCGCCAGGGCCGAAGGTGAAGCGCTCCGCCGCCGGCATTCGGAGCTCCAGCCCCGCTTCACCCACGTTTTCCGGCAAGTTTTTCGGCGTACAACCGGCCGTGCTGGCCAGTGCGACGCAGGAGAGGAGGGCGAAGCACAACGAGCGAAACGACGGTACGGGCAGCATGGGAGCGGCAGGTAGCCGGCTTCTAGCCTCTTCGTCAACGATGTTCGGTAAGGCTTGCCACCGGCCCCCTGGCGCGGCTATACGGGCGGGCCTTCAAATCTGCTTTCCCCGACGTGTTGGAGGCGAGAGCCCATGGAACTTCTCAAGATCTGGCATGCATTGCTCCGCCGAAAGTGGATCTTTGTGCAGGCCGTCGTCTTCTTCACCATCGGCGCCGCCGTGCTCGCGCTGGTCCTTCCCAAACACTACAAAGCTTCGACCAAGATCAGCGTCGTGGCTTCGGACTCGGCGCTCTCTATCCTGGGCGATCTCGATCTCGGCGAAATGGCGTCGTCGTTGAACGGCTCCAGCGAGGACATGGAGACGAAGATCTCCCTCGCGCAGATGCGCCCGATCCTGCAAGAGGTCGTGAACCGGCTGCAGATCCGCGACATGTACGGCAAGTTGATCTCGCCAGAAAAGCTGCTCGCTCCGGGCATCGACGGCACGATCCTGTCGATGCCGGTGATGAGTCTGGAACAGGCGCAGGGGACCGACATTCTGGTGGTCACCGGCGAGGCCAACACGCCTGAGCTGGCCGCGCTGGTGGCCGACACGACGGTGGAGGTGTTCTTGACTGCCTCCGTTGATGCAGCGAAAGCCGACACCCGCGACACCGTTGACTTCGTGAAAGACCAACTGCGGCAGTTGGACGCCCAATTCGACGAGGACCTGTCGAAGCTGGCAGACGGGCAGCGTGATGAGTCGGTCATCGAGCTGGACTCCGAAACGAAGGCCGCGGTGGCCCGGGTCAACGAGATCATCGTCACCCTCAACACCACCGATGCCGAGATTCGCGACGTGACCGCCCAGCTCCGCGAGCGGGGCGAGCAGAACCTCAAGGAGAGCCCGGAGCTGGTCTCTCCCCAGTCCACGGCCTCCAACGCCACGCTGAAGGCACTGCGGGAGAAGCTCACCGAGCTGCGGCTTGGCAAGAACGCCGAGCTCATGGACAAGACCGAGGAGCATCCGGACGTCATCGCCATGAAGCGGCAGATCGACGCGGTGATGACGGAGATCGCCGCCTCCCAGCGGGAGTCGCATGAGCTCGACCCATTGAGGGCGGCCCTGCAGGTGGATCTGGCCGGCTTGTACCAGCGGAAGATCGAGCTGCTCTCGACCCTCGAGCGCACGGTCCAAGAGGGCGCGGCGCTGCCCCAGAAGGCGCGGAAGCTCGCGAAGCTGCAGCTCGCGGTCTCGGCCACCCAGACCGTGTACGAGGCCCTGCTGGAGCAGCAGTACCAGATGGCGGTCGCCGAAGCGATGACGGTCTCTGACATGAAGCTCGTCGAATCTGCCAAGATGCCGGACAAGCCGGACTCACCGAAGCTCCTGGTGTTCATCATTCTGGGCGCCTTCGTCGGTGTGTGCGCTGGCGCGTCGCTTGTGTTCCTGCTTGAGTACGTGGACGATTCCGTGCGCACCCAGGACGACGTGAAGATCGTCTGGTCGCTCCCCGTGCTCGGCTACATTCCGAAATACAAGCTGAAGACCGGCAAATTCATCGACTCGGTTCCGCCGACGGACCCGCTGGCCGAGAGCTACAGGGCGGTGCGCTCCGGGATCGCCTTCGCTGGCGTGGACCAACAGATCAACGTGCTCGCCGTCACGTCGAGCGTGCCCAGCGAGGGCAAGAGTACCTTCTGCACCAACCTCGCGATCTGCCTGGCCGCAGATGGGAAGCGGGTCGTGGTGGTCGATTGTGACTTGCGCCGTCCGACCCAACACAAGACGTTCCCCACGCTCTCGAACAGCCAGGGGGTCTCGACTGTGCTCTCCGGGGCCACCTTGCTGGCGGACGCATTGCAGGACACCCCGGTGGCCAACTACTCCGTGCTGACCAGCGGGCCGCTCCCCTCGAACCCTGGCCGGCTGGTCGAGAGCCTGCGGCTGCGGTCGATGTTGGCCGAGCTGGCGCGCACCTACGACATGGTGATCGTAGACGCGCCGCCGATGCTCGCCGTCTCCGACGCGATCGCGCTGGGCCGCGCGAGCAAGGGGTTGATCATGGTCATCGAGGCCGGAAAGACCACCCGGCGAATGCTCGGCGACGTGAAGATCCGCTTCGCGAGCGCCGGGATCGAGCCCATCGGCGCGGTGCTCAACAAGGTGGACCCTCGGTCGGGCAACTACGGCTATTACAAGAAGTACGCACAGCAGTACACGCAGCACGTCCCAGATCCCGAGCCGGCCCGCGTGGCGTCCGGGGAGGCGTCATGAGAATCCCGTTGACCCTGGCCGTGCTCCTGATCGGCTGCTCCCCCGCCGCGGCGGACATCGCCAAGGCGATCTCCTCCGAAAACCCGGTCATGCGAGAGGACGGCGCCAAGATCGCGCAGAATTACGCCGATCCGCTGGTGTGGGATGCATTGATCAAAACGCTAAAGGACAACTCCCAGAAGACCAAGCTGAACGCCATCGAGTCGCTCGCCTACACCGAAGCGACGCTGGCCGGCCCCGCGCTGATCGACGTGCTGCAGACGGACGCGGACCCGTTGGTGCAGCGTGCCGCTGCGGACGCACTGGGCAGGCTCTGCATCGAAGAAGCCGTGCCTGCGCTGACCACATACGTCGGCTCGTTTGAGCCGAACGACCTGAATCAGCTCACGGGCATCTGGGCGCTCGGCAACATCGGCGCGCAGGGACTCCCAGCCGATCAGAAGGCGCTGGTGCTGGCCACCCTGGTGCAGAAGCGGGAGACGACCACGGACCGCTACGTGCTCTACAACGCGAACTACGCGCTGCGAACGCTGAAGTAGGGCCAAGGCTACGGGGCGTGGGGGGCGCTGCCCCCCACAAATTACGGCAGCGTCCCGACCTCGTCGAGCCCGCCCCGTCCCAAGACACCCTTCTGGTCGCCGTCCACGTAGATGAGCTCCTCAAAGCTCGCTCGATGGCCGTTGTCATCGAGCTCCGGCCGGAGGGCGTACATCCCGCTCAGGCGCGTCGGGTTCAGGCGGTGCATCTGGTTGCGCCGCAGCCTGGTCGCTGCGTGCGCGCTGCGGGGGAACCCCAGCACCAACCAGCCCTCCTTCATGAGCACCTGGTGGCCAACGCTCTGGATATTTGCGAGGGTCATGCGGTGGTTCACGGCCCAGGCCTGGGCGAAGATCGCGATCTCCCCGCTGGTCTTCCAGCGAGAGGCATAGCCGCAGCTGGCCTTCACGCAGTCCCTCGCGACGCTCAAAACGGCCGGTTCACCGTCGTACGCAGGCGCGAAGGTCACCGTGGTCCCGAAGTCGCCGTAGGCGCTGCCATCGCTCGGCCCAAGGTCGATGGAGACGAGATCCCCGGGCTTCAAGGTCCGCTCTGCAGAGGCGCGCTTGATCAGTGACCCGGGGCCGAACGGGCGGACGCGGACCTCCGGGGGGTGGTACCAGCCCGTGAAGCCGTGGTCTGCGAGCCGCGTCTCCGCCAACTCAAAAATGTCGCGTTCGCTCTGTCCCGCCTCAAGCCGGGAGACCACATCCGCCATCATCGCGATGCTCCGACGTTGGGCATCGTCAAACGGGCGGAAGGCTTCGGGGAGGCTCACATTCGCTCTGGAAGACTGCCAGCTTAGCACGCCGGCCCCGGCGGGATTGCAGGCGGGCATACGCCGCCTGCGGGATAGAGCCGCGGCCGATGCTCTCCGCCCCCTCGAAGCCCACTGTCGTCCGCTCGTTCATGCTGTGGCTCTTCGACGTGCCGCACGGAGAGCCCTACGTGATGACGACCGTGGATATCCGCTGGGAGCGGGTACTTGCCTGGATAGAAGTACAGAATGCGCTGGGCGGCGCCCGCATCACCACCCAGCATGTGTTCGCGTCTGCGGTCGGGCGCCTGTTCCGTGAATTCCCGGTCATCAACGCGCGCATCTTCGCGAACCAGATCCACGCGTTGCCCACTGTGGACATCGTGATGCCCGTCAACCTGCTCGGAACGGGCGTGGATCGGGAGCTCTCCATGGTGGTGTTGCGGGGCGCGGACGAGATGAACCCCCGAAAGGTCGCCGAGAATCTCCGCCCACAGGTCAAGCAGGAGCGCGAGGGCAAGACCGAGAACCGGTTCCTGCGATCCATGGTGCAGTTCGGCAATACCAGCCCGAGGGTGCTCGAATTTGCGTTGTCGCAGCTCGCCCGCGTGGCCCACGACCCACGCGGCGCGGCGCTGCTGGCCCGGTCGATGCCGGTCTCGACGGTGGTGACCAACGTGGGCGCCGCGCTGGCGGAGTCGCCCGGCCTCCGGTTCCGCGCCGTTGCCTTCTCCCCGCCTTCGAAGCTCATTCACATCGGCTCTGTGTTTGGCCTGGGGCCCTTGGAGCGGGCGCCGGTTGTGGAGCGGGGGCCCGACGGGGCCGAGCGCATCGTCATCGGCACGGTGCTGCCGATCGGCTTCATGTTCGACCACCGGCTCGTGGACGGCGTCATGGGCGGCCGGATCCTCAGCCGGCTGAACGAGCTCCTGCAGGACCCCGCCGCCACCTGGGGCGAAGCGTGCTGAGCTGGACCGGCGCAGGGGCTGTCGAACGCCCCCTCGTCGTCCAGATCCGCGTCCAGCGCAGCTACCCGGGGCGGGTTCGGGCCGGCGCCCCCGTTCCCACCCGGTCGATGACCACAGACGAGGTCCTTCAAAACCTCCGCTACTTCACCGCCACCAGCCCCCGCGGGGCGCCAAGCACCGCGCTCGTGCTCTCCGGCGTGGGCGTTGCGAGCCGGGACGACCTGCCTGATCTGTTGAGCGCCGCGCGCACGCTGGGGATCCAGCGCATCACCCTGCACACAGGTGTCGAGGATCTCGACGCCTTCCGCACCGCTGCGCTCGGCGGCATCGACCTCGTCACGCTCCCACTGCAGCCCGGCGAGAGCGGGCCTTCGCTGAGCACAGCCGCGGAGGCGCTCGCCGCCTGCGCTGCCGCCGGCCTCGCCGCAAGCTCGAACACCGTGCTTGACGCCGCCTCCCTCCCGCTCCTGCCCGCCGTCGCCCGCGCCGCGCTCGCCGCCCGGGTGACCGGCCACACCTTCACCTTCCCCTTCCCGGTGGACGGGGGCGCGCCCGCCGAGCTCCCACCTGCACCCCGGGCTGTGGCCGCCCTGGCCCCCGCCGTCGCGATCCTACGCACGGGCGGCATCCCCTGCGCGATCAAAGGACTGCCCGCCTGTTACCTCGGAGATCTCGCCGTGGACCTGCGGCGCAGCGGGAACCGCTGGTACGTGGACGCCGACCGTCAGCTTCAGCGCGCGCTGCTCTTCTTCCCCGATGTGGTCGCGTTCCACAAGGCCGAGGTCTGCCGCTTCTGCGCCCGGGATTCGACCTGCGATGGGTTCTTTGCGAGCTATCTGAGGCGGCCGGGGTTTCCGGCGTTGCGGGCGCTGTAGGGGATAGAACGCCCGTGCCCCCCAGCTTCACCCCCCACCTCCGCCCTGAGCCCGGCAAGCGCTCCCTCGCCAAGGTCCCCTTCGTCGAGATCTTCGGGGGTCGGGTCCAGGGCGTGGTGTCCAGCGGCTCCGACATCATGCGGGTGTAGGTCTCCTGGTTCGAGGGAAAGACCGGGGATTTTTACTGTTCGACGAACAACAATCGCCCGTGCGGTGGGCTTGGCGGCAGTCCGTGCAAGCACGCCATGGGCTGCTCCCGGAGTCAGGTCACGCTCGCCCTGGAGCAGGCCGCCGTCCTGGCGGTGGACCCCGAGAAGCTCGGCCTGCTCTGGGCGGCCGAGTGGTTGACGCAGCGCCGGGACGAAGAGGCGCTGCGCCAGTCCTTCCGCGACGTGCTGACCCACCCGCTGGGTCGCGCGGCGTATCCTCGGTATCTGAGCGGGTTTCTGCAGGCGTTGGGGTTCGCTCCCCGTCTGGCGCCCCTGGGGGTCGAGCTGCTCGGGCGAGCGTTCGAATCCCTCCCCGATCACGTTCTCCTGCCGTGGATTCCGGGGCTACTGAGCGCCTTGGAAGCCCGGAAGTCCGACGTTCTCCCCGGCCTGTTCCGCGAGGCGCTCGGTCAACTCCCGCGCTCGGCGAACGAGCTGGCGGGGTGGGTGGCGCCCTGGGAGGCGGTTCGGGTGGAGATCGCCGAGACCCCGGGGGATCTGTCCGGCGCGTGTGGGATCCTGCGTGCGTTTCCGGCCGCGACAGAGGCGTGGGCGGGGGTGTTGGGGATCCCAACGGCCTGGGCTGCGGAGAGGCCTTCACCGCTGCCCAGATCAGACGCGGGGCTGCCGGCGAAAACTGATCCACCGGGAACCTGAACTGCTGACGCCGCCGCCCTGCTCGCAGGGACCGCCGTGTCCCTCCCCGGCTTGGCCGGGGGCCGGAGCCGAGGTCACCGTCGGAGGCGTACGGGATCGAAGCCAAGCGAGGGATGAGGACTGGTTCGTCTCGTGGTCCAGTGATCGCTCCATGAGGAGCCGATGTCTGACAAGCGCCCCTGTTCTGAGTGCCGCCGATGGTTCCCCATCGACCCCCGAGTGGGTGGCCGGCAGCACTGCTGTTCACGCCCTGAGTGCCAGGCAGCCCGGAACCGACGTTCCTGCGCGAGGTGGCGTCGCGACAACCCGGACAAGGTGGCAGAAAGCCGCATCCGGCGCGAGCTGCGCCAGGTCCCGCCTGAGCCGGCCTTGGTGGTCGCGGCGGACCCCATCCGGTGGTTCTCCCAGCGCGTGTTGCGACGGCTGATCGGGCGAAAACTCGTTGTTGTACTCACAGAATTCGGAAAAGTACTCATCTGTCTCGCTCGAACCGGGAGCCCTCCACTGCGACACGAGAGGATCAAAATAATGACGGATGTAGTTCAGCAATGTCTCAAAGTCCCCCCCCGCTCCTGATGCGACATGAGACGGACGAAAAACGCCAGGTATAAGGTGTGGAACCTCGCGAAGTACTCCCCGTTTTGGCGCGCGAAGCCAGACTGACGGGGACCCAGGGGCCGGCTACCCGCGCTCGATGCTCACCCTCGAACTCCGCCAGCTCGACCTCCGATACGCGTACCTCCGCATCGCCGACCCCGTCCGCCGGGCCAAGCTGGAGCAGGCCATCGCCCAGCAGGGTCAGCAGGTTCCGGTCCTTGTCATCTCGGGAGACGCTGACAGATACGTGCTGATCGAGGGCTACGGCCGGGCCGAGGTGCTCACGCGGCTCGCCCGCGACACGATCCTGGCGAACGTGCTGGACATGGGCGAGGCCGAGGCGCTGATCCTCCGGCATCGCCTCGATCACGGTGCTCCGCACAGCG